>CAWVWF010000123.1:0-10488 GCA_963933885.1 uncultured Flavobacteriales bacterium
TGAGTTGGTTGCACCAGATTATAGTCAGTACCTTTCTGTTGGACAGATGAGGAGAATGGGAGACGCTGTAAAGATGGGAACTTTTTCAGCGTTAGAATGCATTGAAACTTCAGGTGAAAATCCAGATTGTGTAATAATCGGGACTGCTCAAGGTTGTCCTGTTAGTACTAAGAAGTTTCTAGAGAAAATTAGCAATCAAAACGGTAAGCTCTTATCTCCAACTCCTTTTATTTCATCTACGCACAATACGATAGCAGGTAATATTTCTTTATTAACAAAAAACAAAGGATATAATATTACGCATACTCAAGGCAGCTTGTCTTTTGAGCATGCTTTGATTGATGCTCAAATGCAATTTAGTGAAGGTAGAAATTCCATATTGGTTGGGACTTCGGATGAAGAGGAGGTTTCTAAAACTGAAACTGAACCAATTATATTTGACTATGCAGTAAGGACTAACAATTACGAACTGATAAATGGTACTGGTTCTAGTTGTTTTATGTTAAATAATAAAAAACCTGGTTTAGCTGAGATTATTGATGTTGAGGTTTTTGGACTTGTTGAAGATACTTCAATAGCTACTCAAGAATTTCTTAAAAATAACAAAGTCAATATTAATGAGATTGATGCTGTTTGTTATATTCATAGTCAAGATAAATCTTTGAAAGTAATAGAAGGTTTTTTTCCAGAAAGTAAGCATGTGGATATACACGATTATAGTAAGAGTTATCAAACTATGTCATCATTTGGTTTACAATTGGCTGTCGATCAAATGAAGAAAAATAATTATAAATATGTCTTAGTATTTAATAATCTTATTGAAGATAATCTTGGTTTGATTCTAATAAAATCTTCATTGTGAAATTACTGAACGACTTTTTTATTATCACGGATAAATCAGGTAATGATGATGTTCATGCTTTTGATTTAGAATTGAATTCTAATCATGAAATATTTAAAGGACATTTTCCTTCTGCTCCAGTAACTCCTGGAGTTATCCAATTACAGATTATTGAAGAATTAACCTCTGGAATAGTAGGTAAGGAGTTGAAGTTATCAAAAATTAATAGATGTAAATTCCTAGGATTAATTGATCCAATACGTATTCCTGTTGTGAAAGTAGAAATTTCAATAAAGGAAGATGAGTTGGGAGTTCAAGTTGTAGCAAAGATGAAAGCTTTAGAGGATGTACTCATGAAAGGAGATTTAAACTTTAAATCAAAAGGGATATAGAATTCGAACATCTCTTTTTTACTCGTATATTTACATTATGGAATTTAGTTTAGAAGGAAAAGAGAATGTTGAATTAAACCGTTTAATAAAATATATTAAGTGGGCTGTATCAGGAGGAGAAGCAAATCAGTTTATTTCGAATGGTCTTGTAAAAGTTAATCAAGCAAAAGAATTCAGAAGAAGATTTAAAATAGTTCCTGGAGCTGTTGTAAGTTTTGAAGGGAAAACTTGTACAGTTACTGCATAGGTAAAAGTAAAATACTATATAATTAAAAAGCCGTTCATAATGAATGGCTTTTTTTGTTAATGTGTACCGTCCTGAAGTGGGTTGACAATAATCCGACTATTAATAGGGGGCAGGCCCATAGCCGTCAACTTAAGAATAAAACAAACATTAATTAGTTGACAATCAATTTGTTAACTTAAAATTAGCATTGTTTTATTGTTGATTTTTGTATCAAAAACAACCTATAAATTCTTTACTAATGATTAATATTCTAAAAAATTAAGAAGTACAATTGGGAAAGATCAATTAGATATTCTTAATGAAAAATCAGGCTGGCAAAAACGGAATAGAAAGCTTCGGTTAAATGATTTAAAGGGGTAACCCTATTGTTTGAAAAGGAGGGAGTGAAAGTAAAAACGGTTTACCGATTAATTAGATAGGCATTTACTCAAATCTAATGGGGTTAAAATAAATAAAACAAAAAAGAAGCAAACGAATTTCGTTTGCTTCTTGATGAGTGGAGTCGGCTGGAAAGGAATATAACTTTTTCGTTGAAGATTTTAAGGGGGTAGTAGTTTTTTTTGTAAAGTAGTTTGCGCCTTATTAGCTAATCATAACAATTGTTTCACTTAGTACTTTTAAATAGTAAAACCTGTAACGGTTTAGCATTTTTTATTAACAAGGAAACGTTTTAGCCCTTACGTTGCGCTTTGTAAGGTGTTGATATGTTTTGTTCTGAGAGGTTTGAAGTAGTAAGATAGAATGACGCGTTGTTGTAGCTTTGCGAAGACCGAAAGTGTATGATTAACTTTGTTAAAAGTAAAATTTTATTTGTCTTATTGTTTCTTTGTGTTTTTATAAATGCGAATGGTCAAAGTGGGTTGTGTACTGGGGAAACTCCGTTTTATGATGTTGATTTAGTTGGTGATCCAGGTGGAACTTGGATTTCTCAGCCTCCAATCGTACGAGATGGGTCTTGCTGTGGATCTTCGTTTCCAGCAAGATGTATTGAATTTTCAATACTTCTGGATTCTAATACAGTAGCTATTAATTTCGAAATTGTTTCTGGAGCTGTTCCTGGTGGTGCAATGTATTATAAAATAGGATGTGGACCACCTAGGAAAGTAGGAGATCCAATCTGTGTCAATGGTCCTGGTCCTCATGCATTAACATTTTGTAAACCAGGAAGTAACTTAAATACCTATGCCATTACAGCTATTCCGGCACCAGGAACTTCGCCTGATTCGAGAACATCTGAAGGTTGTAATACTAAAATTGGAACAGTTGGATTGTTGAATGACATAACTTGGAGAGATTTAACAGGTGGAGGGATATATGATGCATACTTAGATTGTACCTCAGGTTGTGATACTGTAACTGTTACTCCACAAGCTGGTTATCCAGCATTTGTTGATTATGAAGTTTGTGGTACTCCAGCAGGTGGACCGTGTTCTCCAATCACTCATTATTGTGATACAGTTCGTGTTAATTTTGTGCCACCTTTAAAAGATTCTATATTTCCAAATCCAGCACAATTTTGTCAAAACATTGGAGGGATTGATATTACAAGTTTAGCACTTGGTGGTCAAGCTCCGTACACATACTCTTGGACTGATCCCAATGGGACTTATGTAGGGTCAACTCAAACGATATATGCTAATGTAGAAGGTGATTATGTTGTAGAGATCCACGATGCATTGTATCCTAATTGTCCAGCTAAATTTGTTACTGGAAATGTATCTATGGTATTGTCTCCAACGGTTGATGCAGGAATTACAATTAATGCATGTGCAAGTAATCCAAATGTAAGTTTAACAGGAGCAGAGCAAAATACAACAGGAATTCAATGGAATGGATCTGGAGGGTTTGATGATAATACTTCTTTAACACCTTTATATAATCCAACGCAAGCTGAAATAGATGCTGGAGAAGCGATGGTTTATATTACCGGAGTGGGATTAGGGAATTGTGAACCGGCCATCGATAGTGTTGTTATTATTCTTAAAGAACCAGTAGAAATTACAATTGTTGGGGATAATTTGATTTGTGAAGGAAGTATTCAAGATTTAGAGGTTGAAATTACTGGAGGAAATCCATTATATTCTATTGTATGGGATAATTTGGTTACTGACACTATTAATCCAGGTTTAGGAACAGGAACATTTTCTGTAACAGTGACGGATCAATCAGCTAATACATGTTCAGATACGGAAACAATGATTGTGACTGAAGGTCCTGAAATATTTTCGGATTTAGATTCGTTAACTCAAATATTTTGTAATAATACATCTTCAGTAACTGTATCGGCAAGTGGAGGAACAGTTACTTCCTATACATATCAATGGAATACAGGTGAAGCTGGTCAAACAATTACTGTTTCTCCTGGGGAATTCATAGTGACAATAACAGACGGAGCTGGATGTTCTAAAAATGATACAACATTAGTTGAAGCAACAAATAGTACTTTAGATTTTACATTTCCACTTTTAGATAACGCATGTTACGGAACAAGTACTTCTATTTCTTCAACGGTTACAGGTGGTTTTACACCTGTAACATATTTATGGGATGATGGAAATACCGATTCAATTCGTTCATTACCAGCAGGTGATTATTGTTTGGAAGTCAAAGATAATTTAGGGTGTGTAGTAAATAAATGTATAACAGTAATTGAAGATTCTATTGTTGTAGTTGGTATTTCGGGACCAAGTGTAATTTGTAAAGATAGTACTAGCGTTATGTCTTCATGGGTGGGAGGAGGTCAAGCTCCATACACATATGCTTGGCAAGACGGAAGTACTTCTTCAACTTTCACTGGAGATGCAGGTAGTTACTCTTTAACGGTAACTGATAATAATCCAAATGGATGTGCTGCAACAGCTAACTTCACTTTAAACGAATCTACAGAACTTCTTGCATCGATTAGTTCTGGTGCGATAAAATGTCCAGGATCAATGGATGGGTCCTTACTTGTAGCGGGTAGCGGTTCAGAGGGAGGTTATACTTATTTATGGAATGATGGAATTAATACGGCTTCAAATTCAGGGTTAGATACTGGATGGCATTATGTTACAATTACAGATCAAATTGGTTGTACAGCTTTAGACTCTGCTTACTTGGTAAGTCCTGATACGATTGAAATATCTATTAATGGGATACAAAATGTAAGCTGTTATGGTTTAACAAACGGACAAGCAACAGTTTCTGCAATTGGAGGAACTGGAGTTTATACTTATAGTTGGACGGGAGGCGAAACTACTAGTTCTGCAATTGGTTTGGATGCTGGGACGATTACAGTTACTGTAACGGATGGTAATGCTTGTGTGATGACAGAAGAACTCGAGATTACAGAACCTCAAGCTTTAACTGCAGGAACTTCAGAAATAGAAAATTTAACGTGTTATCAAAGTGGGGATGGAAGTTTTGAGATAAATGCATCAGGGGGAACAAGACCATATTCGTATACATGGACTCCAAACGTTTCAGTAGATAGTATAGGAATTAATTTAAGTGCTGGTAATTATCAAATTGATGTTATTGATGCTTTAGGGTGTTCGTTTTTAGTAAATCAAGTTATCGGGGAACCAGCTGTTTTGTCTTCAGTAGTAACTTTAAACAATGATGTGTTATGCTATGGAGACGCATCAGGTTCGGCTTCAATTTCGATAGTTGGAGGAACTTCACCTTATGATTTAACGTGGAGCAATGGAGAGATATTAGCAACAAATAATGCCCTAGATTCTGGGATGCATTATGTAAGTTATTCAGATGCTAATAATTGTCCTTTAGTTGATTCCATATTAATTGGGCAACCTGATGAACTGTTGGTTTTAAGTTCACCGGATGGATATATCAACTGTGATAGTACTGCTAAAGTTTATGTAGATGCAACAGGAGGAGTGTTGCCATATACTTATCAATGGAGTACAGGGGGAACAACAGATTCTACTATTGTAAATAACTCAGGAAATTATTTGATTGTAGTTACTGATGCAAACGCTTGTAGAGAAGTTGATACTATAAATATATATCCTTTAAATTCAACTTTACTAGTGGGGATTAATGGTTTGTCTCATGTATGTAATAAGAGTTCTACTACAATCACCTCGTTTGTAACCCCAGGAATTCCTCCTTTTACATATCTGTGGGATGATGGTTCTACAGGGTTGTCATTAGTAAGTACAGGTGGATTACATACCGTAACAGTTAGTGATAGTGTAGGGTGTGTTTTTACTGCTAGTAAAGAAGTTATAGAAGACGCTGAATTAATTACATCTGTTATTCAAGATTCTGTTTGTTATGGAGCCTCTAATTCTACTAAAGTTAATATAACCGGTGGTCTTGCTCCATTTATTCACACATGGTCTAGTGGTTTAATTGGTTCTCCCGTAGATTTAATTGCTGGAGATTATGATGTGTTTACATTAGATTCTACTGGATGTAGAGATACAACTTCAGTTTCAATTATCGAAAATGGTCCTTATGATTTGTTGGTAGATAAAACAGGGAATGTGAGCTGTTTTGGTTTGGACGATGGTTGGGTTAGAGCTCAGGTAATTGGAGGTTTTTCTCCGTTTACATATAGTTGGTTGGATTCAAATGATGATTCATTTGAAAGGTTTGACTTAAGTGCAAGTACTTATACGATTGTAGTAGAGGATATAATTGGTTGTGTAGATACTTTGCCAATTACTATAAATGAACCTGACTCAGTATTGAAAGTTGATGTTCTCACAGAAGATATTACATGTTTTAACGCAGGTAATGGAACTGCATTAGCAACACCTAATGGGGGATATGCGCCATATACGTATTTATGGTGGGAAACAAACACTACTGGAAATAACTTGTCGGGTCTTACACCGGGTACTTATAATTTGAGTGTTTTGGACTCCGGTGGTTGTGTTGTTAATACTTCTATTTCTATAACAGAACCCGATTTGCTTAAAGGATTTACAAATGTAACAAATGTGGATTGTTATGGAAATGCGTCAGGAGTTGCAATAGGAAGTGTTATCGGTGGAACTAGTCCTTTTGAGATAGATTGGTCCAATGGAGTATTGGACACTTCAAAAACACAAGGATTGCTATCAGGAGGTTATAATATGTACATCAAAGATGCTAATAACTGTATGGACACAGTATCGTTTACGATCCTTCAGCCAGATTCTTTAAGTTTAGAACTTAATAAAGTGAATGTAAATTGCTTCAACGAAGCTAGCGGGAGTTTAGAAGCTGTTGTTTCAGGAGGAACACCTATTTACTCATATGTTTGGACTAATAGTGCCGTAATAGCAGATAATTTAACAACTATAACCAAAGGGATATACGGAGTGACTGTAACGGATTCTAAAGGCTGTGAAATTATAAGAACAACAAGTATTTCTGAACCTGAAGAATTATTGATAAATGTTGAGTCAACAGATCCACTTTGTTTCAATTCGTGTGATGGGAGTATTACTGTTGACGTAACTGGTGGTGTACGACCATATTTAAATAATATTGGAAAAGGGGATGTGCTTGATAGTATTTTTAATGATATGTGTCCTTGGAATTATACTGTGATTACAACAGATGCAAATGGATGTCAGGTTTTTGAATTACAAGTCCCTGTTGTTGCTCCAGATACATTTAAGATTGTTTCTACATCTAAAACAGACCTTCTCTGTAAGGAGATTTGTGATGGTACAGTTGAGGTAGCTTCCAATGGTGTAAGTACTTTTTCTCTCGTTCCAGGTACAGGTTATGGTTTGGATTCTGTTTTTACAGCTTTATGTGACGGGATATACGATGTTTACATTAAAAATGAAAATGGCTGTGTGGACAGTATGAAGCAGGTTACGCTCACATCTCCTCCAGTTATTACGTTTAGTGCTCCGGGTGATACAACAATATGTGTAGATGGAGTAGCTGAGTTTAATTTAAATGCATCAGGTGGATTTGGAGCGTTAAAATATTATGTAAATGGTAACGACACGAATATTACTGGTGATTTCAGTTTTGCTGTCCTAAAAGATACCATTTTAGATTTCACAATTATAGATGAAAATGGTTGTTCTCCATTATTGCCAATTGTAGCAACGGTTAATGTAAACGACTCTTTAACTGTAAAGGCTTTTGATGACTTTACAATTTGTGCTCAAGATTCTGCTCTTGTATATGCCCAAGGTTCAGGAGGTGATGGATATTTAAGTTATACATGGACAGACGGTGCTGGAGCAACAGAAATTACTGATTCTTTAATTGTTAAGCCATTAACAACTACAACTTATGCAGTTGTTTTAAGCGATGGCTGTGAGAGTCCAGAAGTAATTGATTCTGTTACTATAATAGTGTTGGGATATCCTAATTTCACAATAAATCAATCAGCAGTTAATTATTGTATCCCGTCGCAAATCGATTTTTGGTTGATAAGTAATGAATTAACTGACTATGATGTTTCTTGGGAGTTTAATGATGTTGAAGTTTCTGATGCTATTTCAGATTCTATCGAAATATTTGTAGCTGATAATTATGATCTTGTTTTAAAACTTACCTCTCCGCAAGGATGTAATTTTATCTTCAGAGAAGATTCGTTTATAACAACGAAACCATATCCAGTTGCTGATTTTATAAAAGATGCTTCAGTTAAGAAAATCACTGATGCGTATTTCGAATTTACTAATCTTAGCTTCAATTATGATTCTTTGGAATGGGTTATTGATAAGGATAAGTTGTTTTATGGTGAGAAAATAATAAGTCACTTTGATTCTGTAAAATGTTATCCAGTTCAATTGGTTGCGTATAGCGATGCTGGATGTTCAGATACGATTATAGATGAAGTTTGTGTTGAAGATGTTTTCCAGGTTTTTATTCCTAATGGTTTTACACCTAATGATGATGGGGTGAATGATGGGTTTATCCCAACAGTTAGAAATATCGATGAATCTACATTTAACTTTTGGGTATTCGATAGGTGGGGAGAGCAAATTTACCATACTAAGAATCCGCAAGCAGGTTGGAACGGGCGTAGAGATAATACAATGAGAGACGCTCAGATTGATGTGTATGTTTGGGTTTTCGAAGCCACCGATAACTGGGGTAAACATCAGTATGAAGTAGGAACTATTTCCTTGATTAGATAAATTTCATCAATTCCTCTAGATTTTAATTTGTGGAGTCGACGGGAGAATATTCGAACTTTTTCATCAAAGATCTAACAATTATTACTTAATATTTTATGTAGGCCAAAGGTCTGAATTATCGAACTTATTGATGGAATATTAAACTTTTAATTGATGAGAATTCTAATTAAATTTTCATTGATATAATAATTTGATTTACCTACTTTTTGTTTTTTCAAAATACCATCTGCCGCTAGTTTATTTAAATAACCAGAAGCAGTTACCCTACTAATATTTAACTCGGAAACTAGATATTCAATTTTAGTATAGGGTTGTTTAAATAAATGATTCAATAGATCTTGACTATAGAACTTGTAGTTATTCCGTAATTCATTTTTCATTGTTGACATTTGAATTTTTATTTCTCGGATTAAGCTTGACGTTTCACTAGCGATTTCTTCAACCCCGGTAATCATGAAAATTAACCAAGATTCCCAACTTTCTTCATCTCTAACCTTTTGAAGATGTTTATAATATTCACTCTTATTCTTGATGATATACCGACTTAGATATAAAATTGGAATCTCTAACAATTCGTTAAGTACCAAATACAGAAGATTAATTATTCTACCTGTTCTCCCGTTTCCATCATAAAAAGGATGAATACTTTCAAATTGAAAGTGGATAATTGCCATTTTTGTGATTACATCATAATCCGTTAAAGATTCATCATTAATAAAGAGCTCCAAATTATCCATTAACTCTTTAATTTCTTTTCCATTTTGTGGAGGTGTGTAAATTATTTCACCTGTTCTTTGGTTTTTTAAATTAGTTCCTGGAACTTTTCTAAAACCAGCATTGTTCTGCTCTAAGGCCTCTTGGATTTCAATAATATTATTAGAGGTCAAAACACCATTTCTTTTAACTAATTCAAAACCTTTTTTTAAAGCTGAAATATAGTTTTGAACT
Source organism: uncultured Flavobacteriales bacterium (assembly GCA_963933885.1). Classification (GTDB taxonomy): domain Bacteria; phylum Bacteroidota; class Bacteroidia; order Flavobacteriales_C; genus CAWVWF01. The sequence goes on from CAWVWF010000123.1 coordinate 9,532, forward strand.
TCTTTAGCCGCTGGTGAAATAGCTTTCTCTAATTGTAAGTTTGAACGGTATAACTCGTCATGGGTAGTTACAATATTTTCAACCTCTGAACTATCTTTTGCTTCTTGGATAATTAAAGAATTAATCAATATCTCCTGTCGAGGAATAGTTTGAGCTACTCCTTTTAATTCAGCTAGTGCTCTGTGTGCGCTTGCTAATTTTTTTAAAACTGGTTTTGTTTCAACATCAATTTTAAAAGGTAATTCCCCTAATTCCCAACTCATATTAAGTAATTTAACTGCTTTACATGAAACTTATAACATGTATAGATTTTTAAAATATCTTTACACGTTGCTAATGTATGTAAAGTTTTTTGATTTTTCTTTACATAACAATAATCTTATGTACCAAAAACTAGCTTATTGGGCACATTCTCTAATTAGGAGGTGAAAAGCGTCTCTTTTTGACACGTTGTTTTGAGGTGAGAAATGGTGGTTTTATGAGAGGGAAATAGCTTCATATTTTGCCTTTGTGAATTTATTGAAAACAAAAAATCCGTTGATTTTATCAACGGATTTTTTTAGTTTGGTGGAGTCGGCGGGAGAGAAGTCGAACTTTTTTATTGAAGAATTCCAGTTGATAAATTTTGAACAAGAGCAATATTTCTATTTATAAATTAAAAATATAAACGTATATTTGGTACTATCAAATGATAGTATCAATGAAGCCGCCCTACGATTTAAATAGTAAGATTTTAAAATTGATAACTTCTATTTCAGAAAGTATTGGAGAGGTTAACGCTAGTTTACTAAACAAACCTTCACCTCAATTAAGGAAGCAGAATAAAATAAAAACGATTCATTCATCCTTGAAAATAGAAGGGAATACGTTAACGGAAGATCAAATCACTGCTCTTTTAGATAATAAAATTGTGATTGGTCCTCAAGAGGATATTACGGAAGTTAAAAATGCTATTAA
>CAWVWF010000124.1:0-10387 GCA_963933885.1 uncultured Flavobacteriales bacterium
TAAACATTTTTCAATACTTCTTACATTAACTTTCTTCTTTTTATCATTACTCTCTAATGCCCAGAAAAGCCATGAGATTACGATTAAAAAAGACAGTCTGCTCTTAGAATTAAAGCATGCTAAAACGGATTCATCTAAAGCTGTTTTGGAGTATAATATTGGGCTTTTATTATTTCGAAATTATAAAAAAGAAGCGCTGCCCTATTTTATAAAATCTTTAGGGAGTGCTAGAAAATCTAGCTTAGTACTTAATGAAGCTTTGGCCTTATCTTATGGAGGTTCTGCTTTATATGAATTAAATAACTTGGATAGTGCTAAAGTTTTATCAGAAGAAGCTATTGTATTGTTTACCAAACTCGAAAAGTTAACGGGAGTATTAGCTTCAGAAAAAATACTAGTTAAAATTCACAGAAGAAATGGGGAGATTGATTTAGCAATAACAAAAGTCAGCAGATTAATTGAACAATGCGACTCCGCCAAACTGTTTAAAAAGAAAAGCATTTTCTTAAGTCAGCTAGCAGGATTTTATGCGAGGCTAGAAGAAAATGAAAAAGCTGAAAAATACTTACTAGAAGCCATTAATATTTGTGAAAAAAATGGGTTCGAAAATTATCTAAGTGTTCAATATATGAACGCTGCTAGCTTGTACAGTGATAAGAATCAAATAAAAAAAGCCATTGCGTTTTATTTAAAAAGTTTACACCTATTAAAACGTCAAAGTAAGAAAGGATATACAGCAAAATGTTATTCTCAACTTTCAGGAGAATACTTAAAACTTGGTCGTAGTAAACAAGCTTTATTATATGCGGATAGTGCTTTAGCTGTTCTTAAAACTATTGATTACGATTACATGCTAGTTCAAGTATTATTGAGTAGGGCCGACATGTTTATAAAACTGAAAAAATTCGATAACGCTAAAAAAATCATAGTAACAATACCTCCATTACTTTTAAAAAGTAATGAGCCTATGTTTAATGAAGGGTTTATTAAAACGAAAATAGATTATTACAAAGCAACACATCAATTTGAAATAGCCTTAGAGGAGTACCAAAATCTCAAAACTATTCAAGATACATTTGCTTCAGAAAACAACAGGAAAGAATTAGCGAAATTAGAAACCAAATATGAAACAGCTAAAAAAGAAGTCAAAATAAAAAACCAAGCTCATGATCTTGAATTGAAAAATCAAGAAATTGCATTTCAAAAAAATAAAACCTGGTTTATCATTGCTATTTTCTCATTCCTTGGGTTATTAAGCTACTTCTTATACAATCGCTTTCAATCAAGAAAAAGATTAAAATTAAGCTACGAACTTCTTGAGTTAAAACACAAAGCACTACAGCTTCAATTAAACCCTCATTTTCTGTTTAATGCAATGGGAACGATCAATGCTGTGATTAATAAAAACAACTTAGAAGTAGCCAAATCTAGTTTAATAGAGCTATCCAATTTAATGCGTGGGATTTTATCATCCTCAAGAAAAGATTTTGTGGAACTCTCTGAAGAGGTTAGTACTTTAACTTCATTTTTAGAATTAAACAAAGTTATTGAATTGGCTGATTTTGATTATGAAATTATCACTAATGAAATAGATACAGAATCTGTTTTCATTCCACCTATGTTACTGCAGCCAATTATTGAGAACGCTATTAAACATGGTATTACACCAATGGATGAGAAAGGGAGTATCACATTGAATTTCCAACTTACGAATGATATTTTAAAATGTATCATTACAGACAATGGAGTTGGAAGAAAATCAAAAAAGAAGAGTGATTTACAAGGAAATTCTGTATCCTTAAACATCATCCAAGAACGATTAAAAAGTATTACGGGAAAAACAGTAGATTCTTTTATAATAGAAGATTTAGAAAACCCAACTGGAACAAGAGTAACACTTTTAATTAAGTGTGAGCTTGAATAAGTTCAACAGAATCAATTCTTCATTTCACAGACACCATTTGACACTTCACATAAAAATCGAAGCGTAAAGTCAAAAGAACCCGTTAATTAATCAGAAGGTAACATTAAAACTGCCGACTTAACACAGACGTTCTTTATAAACATACTTAACTCGTATATTACACCGATTCCTTCAGTAATTCGTCATCCCCCCACACACTTGACACCCCCCACTGGAAGAATCGGTGTTTTTTTATGTTTAAATGACTAGAAGTGGTAATTCACTCTAACAAGACCAATGTTTGTAAAGCCTTGTTTATTAGAGCTACTTACGCCAGGTAAGAAAGTATCATATCGATGATCTCTGAGAAATACAAAGTATAAGCTTGGTTCTGTAGTTAAAGAAAAATGTGGACTTATAAAAAATGTGGCTCCAACATAAACTAACCCACCTCCTGTATTGATTTCTCTTTCTGAATCTAAATTATCTTCGTACTCATAAATTGCGTCAGCTCCATAATAGAAAGACCATTTTTCCTTTCTTTTAAAAACTCTACTGTACCCTAACTTCAACTGTAAATAGGCATTCCCTTTTGAACCTGAAATACGCGTTAATTCAGTTCCGAATCTTAATGTATTCTTTTCTGAAAAATTATAACTCAAATAAACTTCAGAAGAATATACTTGGGAACGAAATAGCTGATTGAATACATTTGAAGCATCAAAAGAAAAAGAATACTTGTTCGCATTAATCGCTACAGAATCAGTCTGAGCAGTTATTGTAAAAGAAAAAAGGATAGCAAAAATTAATGCTATCCCTTTTTTTATTTTGTATTGTAAAATCATTCTATTTTTTTTACCAGTCTCCAGTTAAATCTGTAACCAACGCCTCAACGTTGTCTGCAAAGGTATCAAAATATACATCCGTATTTTCAGAAGTTCCATCCTTATATTGAATGATAACATCTAACTCCTCATTTACATCTTCTTCAAGAATTAAATCACCAATCTTTTGAGAATCAAAAAGAACTTCAGCAGTTACTTCATTATTTACTTGAGCAATTGTAGGTTCATTTGGTAAAGCTCCTAAGCTTGCAAGGTCTATAGAATAATTAACTTGTAAATCATTGTGCTTAACCTTACCTGAAAGATCTAAGAAATCTTCATCTTCAAGATTTTCATAATCATCATGATCCAAAGTTAAATTAGCATCCATAATATAATCACAACCAACTCCATCAGCCATTGCAATTGATGCACTGAAATCTGTTGTTGTATTTCTAGTTGCTTTAGCTGTGTATGTAAAAGGTGCTAAAAACAAACTAGCTTCAATGTTTGTAGGAATTGAAACTTCCAATCCAACGTCATAAGTAACATCTACTATGTTAAACTCAGCAATTAAACTACCGTCTACCTTCACTGTAGCGTTAGCTTTAGTTGGTAAGTAAACAGTTTCTCCATCCATTATAGCTTGAATATCTGTATATGAGTTAATAGACACTTCAGCGTTATTAGAAGTAGCGGTATCAGCTGATGGGAAATGGAAAATCATTTTTGTAGTTTGAGCAGTTGACTTCGACCAAGTACTATCTACACTATTGTATGTGTATGTTCCAACAAATTTGTTAAAATCAAACTTACCATCTGCAGAATTATCAACATCAAGTACAGTTCCTAAATTGGCGTTTAAAACAGATTCAACAAATTCTTCTTTTAATGCTTCTCCATCAGACAATCCAGAGAAAGCAACAATTGAATTTAAAAATGCTCCATTTTTCACGTTAGATAAACATGCAACAATTTCATCTAATGCTATATTGATGTTAGCTTTATCCTGAGTTACTGTTGTAGTTGTCGTTGTAGAACCTCCTGAAGTTGCATCATCCTTCTCACAACTTGAGAAACACAAACTACCAACTATTCCTAATAAATATATCTTTTTCATGCTTTTAATATTAGTTTATATTAGGCAATGATAAGTCTTTTTACAAGACCAATCTACTGATTCAACACATTAAACATCATTTTTCTCACACTAAGAAACACTTTTCAAACTCAAGAGTAACACAATAAGCACCTTAAGACCCGTAAATTAAATTAGTTTCTTCTTCTTTTTAAAAACAGAAAAGATTAAAATAAAAGCACAATTTACTTATTAAAGAAATAAAAAAAACCTTACTATTTAGGGGTGATGCATAGAAAACAATGATGTATTAATGCTTATTAGCCAATTGTCCACATGCAGCATCAATATCTTTCCCTCTAGATTTTCGCACATTTACGACCAATCTATTTTTTTCTAAATGGTTTACAAATGCGTTTAACCTTTCAGGTGTAGTTTGCTTGAATTCTCCATCCTCTATTGGATTGTATTCAATGATATTAATCTTAGAAGGTATGTCTTTACAAAACCTAACCAACTCAGCTGCATCTTCAACACCGTCATTAAAGTCTTTAAAAACAATGTATTCAAAAGTGATTCTTGTTCCTGTTTTTTCGTAAAAATAAAGTAGCGATTCTTTTAAAGCAGCTAATGAATTTTGCTCGTTAATAGGCATGATATGATCACGCTTTTTATCATTTGCTGCATGTAACGAGATTGCTAAATTAAACTTCACCTCATCATCTCCAAGCTTCTTTATCATCTTAGCAATACCAGCCGTTGAAACAGTAATTCGTTTTGGCGACATTCCTAAACCTTCTGGTGATGTGATTTTCTCAATAGATTGTATCATCCCTTTGTAATTCAACAAAGGCTCTCCCATTCCCATATATACAATATTGGTAAGTGGCGTTTTATAATTCTGCTCAGCTTGATTTTTAATATGAACTACTTGATCGTAAATCTCATCGAAACCAATGTTTCGTAATCTTTTCATTTTTCCTGTAGCACAAAACTTACAAGTTAAACTACAACCAACTTGGGAAGAAATACAAGCCGTCATTCTATCTGTAGAAGGAATAAGAACTCCCTCTACTACAGAACCATCGTGTAATTCAAAAGCATTCTTAATCGTACGATCAGTACTTGTTTGACTAGTTTTTATTTTAACTGCAAGAATCTCAAAGTGTTCCTTTAGTTTATCTCGTGTAGCAATAGATAAATTTGTCATCTCATCAAAAGAATGAGCACCTCTTTTCCAAAGCCACTCATAAACTTGTTTAGCACGAAATGCTTTATCTCCTATCTCAACAAAGAATTCTTTTAATTCTTGCTGTGTAAAATTCCTGATGTTCTTTTTCTCGCTCATTACAATAATTCGACTGCAAAGTTAGTTGAAAAGTAATTGAAATTCCAGTTAGTTTCATTAATTTAGTGTTACCTACCAAAACTCAATTGACTACACACTTATGAAATACTTCGCTATTGCCACATTAATTACTATTATCGCTTCTTGTAGCTCAACAAAATTTAAGTCTTATTGTGACCCATTATACCTTGATGCTGATGATCAATCTACAGTTTTAGATAAAAAATAATATTGTTTCTACCGATCCTTATTACAATTCAACGGTAATATCTAGTACTCTACCAATTAATGAAACCTTGTGTTAATGATTCCCCTATCATTACATTATGAAAGGAATAATTTTTAGCATCCTAATTTTTTGTACAACTGTTATAGTTGCACAAACTCCTGGAGCGCTAATTACAACTCAATTTTCTTCAACACTTAATCCAAATGGTGATGCTTGGATAACAACATCTGGATCTACCTTTGTTACCGACGATCAAACTGAATCAGAACTTGAATGGGTTTCAATCTTACAATATGATGCAGAGCCTAATGGTGATCTAAACGTTGGTGGTAGCTGTGGATCTACAGATATCATGGATGACACCATTACAGGTGGTGATGCTAGTTATGTTTTGTTTGATGATCCAAATGGGATTGAAAATGATAGCGACGAAGTAATGATGTATCGATTAAGAGTTGCACGTGATCCAGGAAATGGAAACTTTGGATTTAGTGTTTTAATTGATATCGATGGATTATTTGGGACTGAAGATCCTGATTCAGTAGAAGGTAATCCTGGTTTTGAAGTAGAAATAAGAGTAGTAAATGGAGGAGGAAGCCAAGGAGTTCATGTAGATGATGTTAGTGGAACAACTTCAGGTACTAATCTTGCGATTTACAATAAAAACTTATATACTCAACGATCTTATGCATTAGGGCAAAATGCAGCCTGTTCAGGTAAACCCGTTGTGTTTTATGATTTTTACATTCCCTTTAAATTACTAATGAAAGAACTCGGTATTTCTACGAGCACTGAAGTTAGATTAATTGGGGCTACATCCATAAATGGGGCGTCAGTTCTTGGTAGTACGGCTTCTGACATTGCAGGAATTGATGATAACAATTATGCAAATTCAATATCAGGTCAAGATGCTGCTTTTAGCGATTTTATAAAAAACCAAGTACCGGTATCTACTAAAGACATTACTGGTGGTGGTACTTTAGGAACTTTACCTGTTGAGCTTATCTCATTTGTTGGAAATCATAATAATGGAGTCAATACGCTAAGCTGGGCAACAGGAATGGAATTAGATAATGACTATTTTATCCTTGAAAAATCAGTTAATGCTATAGATTTTTCTGCAGTTGCAATTATAGAAGGTCAGGGAAGTACATCTAATATTACACAATATGAATTTATTGATCAAAACATTAACGCTAAGATTATTTACTACCGTTTGAAACAAGTTGATTTTAATGGAGATTTTGAATACTCTAATACGATAATTGTAAGTGGTGAAAATCAAGAATCAATAAAAATCTATCCTAATCCTGCAGAAAACATTCTTAATTTAAGCGCTAATACTTCAAACGAATCTATTGTTACAATTAGAAATATTCAAGGTGTATTAATTGATCAATTCTCATTTATTAGTAACACTACTTTTAGTGTGGCAAATTACTCTAAAGGATGGTACGTTATTTCTATTTCAAATAACGATATTACTCAAAATCAAAGAGTGCTAATTAAGTAAATACTCTTTTTCCTCCATTAATTTTCTAGTCATTCAAATCACTAGAAAACATTCTACATTATTACATTCAATACATCGATCGATAATCCACACAAACCTTTAGCTCATGCATTAATCTTTCCTCTGCCAAAACCTACCATTGGTTCGGTTATACCTCCCATCAGTCAGATATAATAATATTTCACTTCTTCTTTACAAGAAAAATACCTAAATTCGCCGACTAACAACTGGAAACGAAAGTCCAGTTGCGATATTTTACCAACCAACAAATAATTAAAATGAGAAAAATTAAAGAGATTCTATTCTTAACATGTTCAGTAATATTCCTTTACGGATGTGAAATTGAAAATGAGTATTCTGACACTACTGCAACAATCGATGTTGACATGTCAAGCTATTTAGAAGATGCAATTGATAACTGCTACACAAGTACTTCTTCTTACAAAATTACTGTAAGACTTTACGGAGTTGATGCTGACAATCAAGATTATGATGAAGAAATCAACATATATGAAACTTCTTACATCGGATTCGATGATCAGTTTGACTTTACAGGTTTCTCAGCAGGAGGTTCTTACAACTATGATGTTTACTACAACGGTCACAAAGCAAGATCGACTTATAGTTTAACATTAAACGTTGAAGACATTCGTAAGTACGCTACATTAAACAGATTTTCTGGATGGACTACTTGGGATGGAGAATTTGACTGTGTTTATTAATTAAACCTTCAAGTTTTTGATGCTTGATAGAAATGCCTCACATTATGGTAGGTATAAAATCTCAAAGCATCTCCTAACTTAAATTTCAATAGTGGAATAGTTAGTCTGCATTTGTTTTTGGATATACTCACTCGGTTCGCCCTGTTGAGTATATCTAAAAAACAAATTTGCTGTTTAATAAACATATCGATTTCCGTAATTGCAACATCAGAAGAACTCGGATTCATATGTTTAAAAGTCTTCATCTTGTTCGGAACAATCTCTTTCACAGGTAACATTGATTTAGCCGAATAATTACCAATCCATCCTGGAGCATAAAATTTATCTGAAGCCTTCGTGGAATTTAAAATTACACGCTCAAATTCTTTCAGATAAAAAATACCGTAAAGGTTAATGTGAGCAATACATTCTAATATACTCCATTTCCCAAGACCAGGGCTTTTATTTAAAGCCTCTTCAGATAACTTTTGAAATTCTTTAGCTTGCTCTATTAATAAAGTAGTTCGTTGTTTCAAATTATCAATCAAGTCTTTCGATTCCTCTTTCATAGCAATTGTTTTAACAAAGAAATCACCTTTTTCTAACTAAAACATTGATCTCAATCAATATTTCGTAATCGACTTAAAGTTTCAGGGCTCATTCTTAAATAAGAAGCGATGTATTTCATTGGAACTTCCTGAAATAAGTTCGGACTCCTTTTTAAAACTCGATTGTATCTTTCCAAAGGAGAGGAAGTTAATAAATCGATTTCTCTATCAAGCATTGAAGTTAATAATCCATTCATTAATTCAAAATGAATTTCAGCGACTTCTGGAGTTGATTTCACGAATGCTGTGTAAGAAGATTTCTCCAGCTTATAAACAACAGTTTTTCTTATTGCTTGAAGATAAAATTGTGAAGGTTTTCCAGAAATAAACGAATCCAAAGATGATATTACAGATCCCTTATAACCAAATCGTATTGTAAATTCCTCCTCTTTCGAAACATAAATAGCTCGAACAGCTCCACTCAAAACCAAGTACAAATAATTCTCAACACCTCCTTCTACCGACAAATATTCGTTTCTTTTATAAATCACTTCCTCTGGCTGTGTTCCTAGCCAATTATAGTAAGCAGTTATAAAATCGAGTGGTGACATATGGATCTATTGAGTGAAAATCTACTTAAATATTTTAAGAGATACTAAATCAGATATGAAATTAAACATACCAAAGTATCCCCGTACAACTAAAGGGGGTTTCTTCCCAACAACCTGAGCAGACAACTCCCATGTTTCCATCATCTTAGAAATTGAAATAACAACTAAGCAAGTGAGTAAAATATATCCTACAATCATGATAATTAATTTTAATAAAAATAGATATTTGAACTTAAAGTCAATTACCATTCATCATTTAATTCAATAAGGCCTCAATTAATAGTTAAACCTATTGGGTTTAACTAGATATAATCTTAATTTTGCGGTATGGCTAAAAAATTTACAATTACAACCGCTTTACCTTACGCAAATGGACCTTTACATTTAGGTCATGTTGCTGGTGTTTATATCCCTGCTGACATATATGCAAGATATCAAAGAGCTAAAGGTGAAGATGTTGTTTTTATTGGAGGAACGGATGAGCATGGAGTGCCTATTTCTATAAAGGCAAAAAATGAAGGGATTTCCCCAAAAGAGGTTGTAGATAGATACCATAATATCATTAAGAAATCTCTTGATGGTTTAGGAATCACTTTAGATTATTTCGGACAAACTTCTTCGGCAAGCCATCACGAAATGTCTTCTGATTGGTTTAAAGAATTAGCTGAAAAAGGAGAATTTAAAGAAGATGCTTCTGAACAATATTACGATGTGGAGAACAAACAATTCTTATCGGATAGATATATTACAGGAGAATGTCCATCTTGTCATAAAGACGGTGCATACGGAGATCAGTGTGAAAAATGTGGAACCTCATTAAGTCCTACAGAATTGATCAATCCTAAATCTGCTATTAGCGGAAATAAGCCTGTTTTAAAAGAAACTAAACACTGGTATTTACAATTAGATAAATACGAGCCTTGGTTGAAAGAATGGATCGAAGAGAAAAAATCTATTTTAAAACCTAATGTATACGGACAAGTTAAATCTTGGCTTGATGCAGGTTTACATGCAAGAGCAATCACACGTGATTTGGACTGGGGAGTACCTGTTCCGTTATCAGGAGGTGAAGGAAAAGTACTTTATGTTTGGTTTGATGCACCAATTGGATATGTATCATTCACGAAACAATTAATGGAAAGTAAACCAGAAAAATTCGCAGGTAAAAAATGGGAAGATTACTGGAAAAAAGAAGGAGATTCATCATTGGTTCACTTCTTAGGAAAGGATAATATTGTTTTTCATTGTATCATCTTCCCTTCTATGCTAAAGCAGATGGGAGATTATATTTTACCTCAAAACATTCCTGCAAACGAGTTCTTAAATTTAGAAGGAGAGAAATTTTCAACTTCTAAAAACTGGGCAGTTTGGTTAGATGATTTCTTAGCAGAATTTCCAGATAAAACAGATACTTTACGTTACGTACTTTGTTCGATTTTACCAGAACAAAAAGATGCTGATTTTACTTGGGCTGATTTCCAAGCTAAGAATAACAATGAACTAGTTGCTAACCTAGGAAACTTCGTTAATCGAGCATTAGTGCTTACACATAAGTATTGGGGTGGAGTTATTCCAGCTCAAGGTGAGTTAACGGATATGGATAAATCTGTATTAGCAGATTTAAAAGCATTT
>CAWVWF010000125.1:0-10344 GCA_963933885.1 uncultured Flavobacteriales bacterium
GATTTACAAGAGCATAAAAAAAGGCATGAAAGCCATACGATGTACTTCATGCCTGTAAAAATAATATAATTCAGCTGAATACTAGCAGTTTTTGATAACTACTGCAGATGCTCCACCTCCTCCATTACAGATTCCGGCGGCTCCATATTCGCCATTGTTTTGTTTTAATACATTTATTAGTGTTACAATAATTCTCGCACCAGAACATCCTAAGGGGTGTCCTAAAGATACTGCACCTCCATTTACGTTTACTTGGTCTGGAGTAATGCCTAGAATTTTTGAATTGGCAATCCCAACTACACTAAAAGCTTCATTTAGTTCATAAAAATTGATGTCTTCTTTTTTTAGTCCGGCTTTTTTTATTGCTATAGGAACTGCTTTCGCTGGAGCTGTGGTAAACCATTCAGGTTCTTGAGCAGCATCCGCATAACTTACAATTTCCGCAATTGGTGTTAAACCAAGTTCTTTCATTTTTGCTTCACTTATCAAGATCAAAGCAGAGGCACCATCATTTAGAGTTGATGCATTTGCTGCAGTTACTGAACCTTCTTTTTGAAAAACTGGACGTAAATTTGGAATCTTTTCAATTTTCACATTAGTGAACTCTTCATCTGTATCTATAACAATAGACTCTCCTCTTCTTTGTGGAACTTCAACAGGAATTACTTCCTCCTTAAATTTACCGTTTTCCCACGATGCTTTACTTCTGTTGTATGAATCGATAGCGAATTTATCTTGATCTTCTCTTGTAATCTTATTCTCTTTGGCACAAAGTTCAGCGGCATTCCCCATATGGTATTTGTTATACACATCGGTTAATCCATCTTTTACTAAACCGTCTATTATTTTCACATCACCTAATTTGTTTCCCCATCTCATATTACTCGAGTAATAAGGAACCTGAGACATATTTTCCATACCTCCAGCAACAACAATTTCATTATCGCCTAATAAAATTGATTGTGCAGCTAGCATAACTGATTTCATTCCGGAAGAACATACTTTATTTATTGTAGTAGCCGGAACCGTATTTGGAATTCCTGCTCCCATGGCTGCTTGTCTGGCAGGAGCTTGTCCTGTATTAGCTTGGAGTACATTCCCCATGTAAACCTCATTGATTTCCTTTGGGTTAAGGTTTATCTTATTTATTGCACCTTTGATAGCTATACTTCCTAATTGAGTTGCGGGAACTGATGATAAAACACCTCCAAAACTTCCGATTGGAGTTCTTACAGCTGATACTATATATACCTTCTTATTCATTTGATTATTTTTTTTATAAAGTAAATTAATTACGCGAGATTTGCATTAAGGTTTGATAAAAAAATCAATATGAATTGGAAAACAATTGGACTAATGATTATATCAACTTTTGCATTTGCAATTGTGAATACGATCATTAAGTACATGGATGAATATTCTGAATTTCAATTGGTGTTTTTTAGAAGTGCAGTTTCATTGATAATCACTTTGATTCAATTGAGCTTATTAAAAATTAATCCTTTGGGTGTAAATCGGCCAATTCTTTTATTAAGAGGATTTTCTGGATTAGTAGCTTTAATAATGATGTATGTTTTGATAAAGAATGTTTCCTTGGGTACTGCGGTAATGTTACAATATCTTTCTCCGATTTTTACTGCTATCATTGCTGTGTTTTTATTGAAAGAACGTATATCTATAAAGCAATGGTTGTATTTGTTATTGTGTGTAGTAGGTGTAGCAATCTTGAAATCGGAGGATATGAATTTATCGTTTCAAATGCTATTATTAGGATTAGGCTCAGCAGCATTATCTGGGTTAGCATATAATTGCGTTAGGATAAGTAAAGAAACTGATCACCCTTTAGTTGCGGTTTTTTATTTTCCATTTGTGGGAACCCCCGTGGCTTTAGGCTTGACTTTTTTATTATCCGAATGGATTACTCCATCTTGGAAAGACATGGGATTAATTTTAATTTTAGGTTTGTTTACTCAGGTTGCACAAGTTTCAATGACCAAAGCTTTACATTCTGATAAAGCGGCTAATGTGGCCGTATTTAAATACCTAGGAGTAATTCATGCATTTGTTATAGGTTGGTTCATTTTTAAAGAACCAATGTCATTAAATACTATAGTAGGGATAGGTGTTATTTTAACCGGAATTATTTTGTTTAGTAAATACAAAAAAGCGTAACTTTTTTTTATATATCACCTATACTAATCTGGTATAAATTAAGAATGTATGTGTAAAATTCTTTTAGTTGAAGACGACGATGTAGACGCAATGTTTCTTGCTCGTCTTTTTGATAAAACTAATAAGTATGAACTTGAGCATTGTGAAAACGGAGTTGAAGCTGAATCATACTTGAGTAACAAGTGGAATGGAGAAGATAAATTAGTCGTACTTACTGATATAAATATGCCCTTAATGGATGGGTTAGAGTTGTTACAGGTTATTCGAGGAAATGAAAAAACTTCTAAGTTACCTGTTTTTGTATTTACAACAAGTGATGATGATAAAAATATAGAAGAGGCCTATAAACATGGTGTTAGTGGATATTTATTAAAACCACTGACTTTAGAAGAGTTTGAAGACGCTTTATTGGAACTATAAATTAAGGTAAAAGATTTCGAATGAAAAAATTAAAAGTACTTTTAGTTGACGATGATGAAGTGGACTACATGAACGTTAAAAGGGCGTTTAAGAAGAATAAGCTTATTCATGAGTTACAATATAAACATAATGGTTTAGCCGCAATAGAATTTTTAAGAGGGATCGAAGATTTTTCTGAGCTTCCGAATGTCATTATTCTTGATATAAATATGCCTCAAATGAATGGGCATGAGTTTCTAGATGAATTAAGGAAAGACGATAAATTAAAACACATAGTTGTATATATTTTAACTACTTCATCTCAAGATTCAGATGTTTCTAAAGCATACAAAAAACAAGTGTCTGGATACTTACTTAAACCATTAGATTTCGATGAGTTTAGAGAAACGATAAATAAATTAGATGGACTTTGGGCTATTCAGAAATTTTCGAACGGTAATCGATGAATTCAAAATTAAAAATATTATTAATTGAGGATGATAACATTGATGCTAGAAACTTCGAAAGAGTTTTAGCTAAAACAGGTATCAAACACTCATATAGTCATAGATCTACTTCTGAAGGAGGATTAAATGAATTAAACAAGAATGATTATGATTTAGTTTTTCTTGATTATCATTTACCTACGACTAGTGGACTTGAATTATTAAAGTTATTTAGAAGTAATGGGATTGAAGTTCCTGTAATTATTATTACTTCATATGCAGACCCTAATACCGCTGTTGAATTAATAAAAGCGGGTGCTTCAGATTATATTCCCAAAAGTTTATTGAACTCTGAAGGTTTAACACATTGTATTCGTAATTGCGTAAGGGTAAACGAACTTGAGAAGAGAAAAAAAGAAACAGAAATAAGATTAAAAAAAGTAGAAGACCGTTTAGGTTCTATTATTTCAAATACCCCAATTATATTATTTGTTCTTGACGAAACTGGATGTTTTAGCTTAGGAATTGGAAAAGATTGGGATTCCTTTAACCCAACACCAAGCTCAGTTATCGGTATTTATTTTAAAGACGTCTTTAAAGGGTTTGATGATCTAAATAGATGTTTTGAAAAGGCATTCCTTGGCGAAGTTACAAAAAGTACTGTAGAGGTTAATGAAATAACTTTTGAAGTGACATTTACACCTTCATTTCATAAAAATAGTGAAATTAATGAAATTCAAGGGCTGGCATTAGACGTGACTGGTCATATTAAAGGTAAAGAATCTCTTAGTGAGGCAAAAAAAATTGCTGAGAATGCATCAAAAATGAAACAAGGATTTGTTGCTAACATGTCTCATGAGATAAGAACTCCAATGAATGCTATTATTGGCTTTACTGATTTGTTGGGTGAAACTAGTTTAACTCAGATTCAGAAAGAGTTTGTAAAAGCAATAAATGTTTCAGGAGAAAATTTACACAATTTAGTTAATAATATTCTAGATTTTTCTAAAATTGAAGCTGGTAAGTTAGTAATAGATAGGAAGGATTTTATTTTAGAAGATATATTAGAAAACGTAACTAAAGTTCTTGAAGGAAAAATTAAGGATAAAAGATTAAAACTTGATTTTTCTATAGATGATAAAATTCCAAAAGCAATAAAAGGAGATCAAACAAGATTGTACCAGATTTTAATAAATTTAGTAGGAAACGCAATTAAATTCACTCAAGTTGGTGGGGTGTTTATCGAAGTAAGAATCAAAAATGAAGCTAATAGTTCTATTGATTTAGAATTTGAAGTAGTAGATTCAGGAGTTGGAATTCCTTTGAATAAACAAGAAGTTATTTTTGAGAACTTCATGCAAACTGATGAAGGGGGAGAAGCCCATTATGGAGGGACTGGTTTAGGATTAACAATTGTTCGTGATTTATTAAACTTAATGAACGGATCAATTTCAGTGAAAAGTGAAGAAAGGAAAGGATCTTCTTTTACTTTTGAAATTCCCTTTGAATATGCTGAAAATTCTTTCTTGACTACTTCCAAGGTGAATCAATCAGAATTTGATTATACTAAATTGAAAGGGAAAAGGATATTATTAGCTGAAGATAATAACATGAATCAAAAGCTAGTGATTATGTATCTTACAAAATATGAGGTGCGAATGGATTTAGCTGAAACAGGTCTTCAAGCTGTAAAGGCTGTTAAATCTAATAATTATGACTTGGTTTTAATGGATGTGCAAATGCCTGATATGGATGGTATTGAAGCGACTTGTGAAATTAGAAATTTCGATGATGAGTTAAAAAGAAATACTCCTATTCTGGCAATGACTGCTTATGCATTTAAAAAGGAGATAGAAAAATGTTTAGATGCGGGAATGAATAACCATGTTTCTAAACCAATAAATAAAGAGAAATTTTTAAATCTGATATATAGCTTAATCTTTTCTGATAATGCGGGTAAAGTATTGGGAGAGAAATCTCATTTGTTTCAAAGAGAAAAACCATTGGTAGATCTTTCGTATTTGAGAGACATGTCGGAAGGGAATGAAGGCTTTGCTCAAACTATGATTGATATTTTCAAAAAAGACTCACCGGTTTTAATCTCAGATATGAGAACTGCATTTAATGATAAAAAGTGGGAGAAATTAAGTAAACTAGCTCATAAGTACAGATCCCCAACCGTTATTATGGGAATGAAGTCTGTTTCTATATTGGCAGAACAAGTTGAGTACAATGATTTTTCGAAAGGGAATGAAGAAGAGATTGAAAAAATATTGATAAAGATTGAAGAACAGTCTAATGAGGCAATTAATTACATTCAAACATATTTTTGATGGATAAGAAAAAAATATTATTGGTTGAAGACGATAACCTTACAAGAAATCTACTTCTGAAGATGATTGGATCTTTAGGTTACGATGTTGATTCATGTGAAAATGGTGAAGCAGCAATTTCTAAAATTAAAGAATATGGACCTGATCTTATCATTACAGATATTGTTATGCCAGAGTTTTCAGGGCTTCAATTGCTGAATTTTGTTCAGAAAAAGATGACGCGAAATATACCAACTTTATTAATTTCAACGATGGATGTAAAGGTTGTTGAAGATCTTGTTGATGATATTGGTGCAGTTGGGTTTATTTCTAAACCACCAACCAAAGAAGATTTAAAATATAAAATTGAACTTGGACTTAAATTATAAGGAAAGTCGGTTTTAAGACAAGTTTATTGTGAAAAATGATTTTATTTTGTTGAAACAAATAAAATGAAGTTGAATTCATCTCTTCCTGTTCTTTATACAGTGATGATATTGTTGCTGTCTGCAATGACATTGCCTCTAGATCAGACAGTATCCCAAGATTCTAAAATTTTGAATCATGAATTATGGGATGATATTCTATTTGGAAATGTATCTAAATTAGGCGTTGTTAATTATAAAGGAATATCTTCTTCAGTAGCATTTCCACAATACCTAAATAAGTTATCAAATTCAAATCCATTCGGTGAAAACTGGACAAGAAATGATCAATTGTCATTCTGGATAAATGCATATAATGCTTATACAATAAAACTTATTCTAGATAATAATGTTGATGGTTCTATAAAAGAAATTAATAATCCATGGGGATTGAGTTTTATAAAAATAAACAATATCTCTATGTCACTTGGTGAAATTGAGCATGAAGTCTTGAGGAAGTTAAGAGAACCTAGGATTCATTTTGCTTTGGTTTGTGCCTCCAGATCTTGTCCGAAATTACTAAATCATGCTTATGCATCTGAACAGCTTGATAAGCAATTAGATTTCCAGACAAAGCAATTTATTAACGATAGTATTAAGAATGATCTGAAGATAAATGAATTATCTTTATCTAAGATATTCAAGTGGTTTAGAAGCGACTTTACAAGTGAAAATGATTTGATTAATTTTATTAATAAATATTCGAACGTAGACATTAATACTGGTGCAAGTATATCTTTTCAAGATTACAATTGGAATTTAAATAACTGATTTTTAGTGGGAGAAACGTTACAAAAAAGAGGCGCTGAACTAGGTGATGCGAAGGTTCAGGTTAAAAAGCTTTCAAGCTTAATTGACGGAGTGGAAGGTTTTTCTACAAAACTTTCAAGTATAGGTGTCACTGGTTTGAAGCCAAATAAATTAGAAATTCTTCAAATTAACCTAGGTTATATGTGTAATATGACTTGTGAGCATTGTCATGTTGATGCTGGGCCAGATAGAAAAGAAATGATGACTCATGAGGTATTAGAGTCTTGTTTAAAGGCCATTGATAGTTCTGGTGTTCACACTGTTGATTTAACTGGTGGAGCTCCAGAAATGCACCCTGAATTTAAATGGTTTGTTAAGGAATTATCAAAAAGATCAATTCGAATAATTGTAAGAAGTAATTTAACTATTCTTGTTTCAGGTAAAAAGTTTAAGACCTATCCACAGTTCTTTGTAGAACATGGCGTAGTTGTTATTGCTTCATTACCTTGTTACACTAAAAGTAATACCGATAAACAACGTGGTGATGGAGCTTTTAATAATTCAATAAAAGCGCTCTTGGTTTTGAATGCATTAGGTTATGGGAAAAAGAATAGTGGGCTAGAATTGAACTTAGTCTTTAATCCTGGAGGTCCTAGTTTACCATCAGACCAGAAGTTGCTTGAGGCAGATTATAAAAAAGTATTGTTTGACGATTTTAAAATCGAATTTGATTCCTTATTTACAATTACAAATTTACCAATATCTAGATTCTTAGATTATTTATTGGTAATTGGTAAATATGAATCATACATGAAATTATTAAGTGATTCATTTAATCCACAGAGTATTGAGGGGTTGATGTGTAAAAATACGCTTTCTGTGAGATGGGATGGGAAGCTTTATGATTGTGATTTTAATCAAATGTTAGAATTACCTGTTTCGAGTTCTATTGGCAGTATTTCAGATTTTAATGATGTTCAATTATTAAATAGAAATATTGTCATTAATAATCATTGTTTAGGCTGTACAGCAGGTGCAGGTTCAAGTTGTCAAGGATCACTAGTGTAATGAAGGCTGTAATCGTTTTTGTGAAAAATCCTGAATTAGGAAAAGTTAAAACTAGATTAGCTAAATCTATTGGAGATGAAGGTGCGCTTAAAGTGTATAAATTCTTATTGAAATTTACTGAAGATCTTATAAGAAATTCCAGAGCAGAACAGTTATTCTTATATCATCATGAAGAGATTATTGAGGCTAATAAATGGGATGTTTTAAATTGTGAAAATAGAATGCAATCAAAAGGCGATTTAGGTGATAAGATGCAAAGTGCTTTTGAATACGTATTTTCAAAAGGATTTAATCATGTTGTTATTTTAGGATCAGATTGCTTGGAGATAACTCCTGAAATATTAAACAATAGCTTTCTTGAATTAGAGAAATCTGATTCTGTTATAGGCCCTGCTAAAGACGGGGGTTATTATTTACTTGGATTAAATAAGATGATTCCAGAAATCTTTAATGATATGCCCTGGAGTAGATCTAGTTTATTTGAGGAAACGCTTAAGGGAATTGAATCAAAAAAATTAAATTACAAACTATTACCAATCTTATCAGATGTAGATTACTTACAGGATTTAGAAGGAAAATTGGATTGGAAAGAATTATAATAACTTGATTATGAAAACGTACTTAGAGACAACTAAAAATGTATATAAAGAAGCTGCCATTACTCCTGATGTAGGGCTGTGTTGTACTACAACTCCAGTTTGGCAACTTCCTGAGTTAAGTGTGCCTTCAAAAATGCTGGCCATGAATTATGGTTGCGGAAGTACTGTGAATCCCCGTGATCTTGTTAATGATCCAACAATCTTATATGTTGGTGTAGGTGGTGGAATGGAATTACTTCAATTCTCATATTTTAGTAGAAGAAAAGGCGCAGTAATAGGGTTGGATGTTGTTGATGAGATGATTGATGTTTGCAAAGAAAACATGAATGAAGCTGAGGCACAAAACAGTTGGTTTAATAAAGATTTTGTTGAAGTTAGAAAAGGGGATGCGTTGAGTTTACCAGTAGATGATAACTCAATTGACGTAGCTGCTCAAAATTGTCTCTTCAATATTTTCTCACATGAAGATTTAAAGAAAGCATTAAAAGAAATGTATAGGGTATTAAAACCAAATGGTAGACTTGTTTTAAGTGATCCTGTTGCTGAAAAAATGCCGGAGAATTTAAAGTTGGATGAAACATTAAGAGCACTTTGTTTATCGGGGTCATTACCTTTAAAGGATTATATTGATATGATTACTGAAGTTGGATTTGGAACCGTTGAAATTAGAGCTAAACGGCCCTATAGAGTTCTTTCTCCGGGACAGTATGATACTGATGAGTTGATTTTTATTGAGAGTGTAGAGGTTTGTGCAATTAAAGATCCTATGCCTGAGGATGGTCCTTGCGTATTTACAGGAAGGGCAGCAATCTATTATGGAGAGGAGGACTTTTTCGATGATAAAAAGGGGCATACGTTACTTAAAAATCAGCCGATTGCAGTTTGTGATAAGACGAGTGAGGATTTGGTTAAGCTTGGGAGGAATGATATTTATATTTCAGAATCAACTTATTTCTATGATGGAGGAGGGTGTTGTTAACCATTCTTTTTACCATTTAACCTTATGTCCTTTTCGTACAGGAGCTCCATTGTATGGAAGGATGCATCTAAATCCAATTTCATTAGAGAAACTACCATCAGGTAATGAATCTCTTTTTGAACTAGGGTGTGAATACGAGCCTCCAATTACGAGCCTATTTATAGCAATGTTTGCTGGGGTATATGCCACAGGTATTGGGTTTCCATTATTATCTATACCAACATACCTATACGACATGTAGCCTAGGGAGTCTTTTTCAAATTCGTATCCTTCAGCATCGAATTGTTTTACTTTTTTTGTTTTAAAACTTCCTTTTTCCATAATATTTAACCAGTTATCGTCATTGTAAAATTTGGAATATGTGTCTAGTAGAATTTCTTTTACTCCACCTTCCATATTTATTACTCCATTGGAATTTGAAGAGTAATTCATAATCGAAATGTATCCTGAATCAGGTTTAAGGATTGTTGCTTTTGATTTTTCGAGAAACTCTAAATCAAAAAAGTATTGTTTTAAGTTAATACCTAACGATTGACTATCAAATTCAAGATCTCTATGTAAGTTGAATTGAACTTGCCAGGGTTTTAAAAAATATCCTTTCCCAAAATTCAGTCTTTTTGAATGTAATGTAGTTTCTCTTTTGAGTTTAGTGTTTTTAAATTTATGCTTGTTTGCATATTTCCATTCTGCTTCTGTGGGTAATCTATATCCCATGAAAAAAGTTCCATCTCCTAATAATACTCTATCGTTATATGTACGGCTGCATATATCAGGGTCTGAAACTTCATAGTTGTATTGACCATTTAAATACGATTCCGTATTGAAATGTGCCTCATTTACTTGGTTGATGTTAAATTGTAGATAATTGGTTTTAATTAATATGGCCTCGTTTAGTCGGTCGGTTTTCCATGCCAGATATCTTTGTATTTGTTTGAAATCTAAGTTGACAACTGGATAGTATGCGTATAACGGGTTGCTGAAGTATGCTGTGAAATATGGATCCGAACTAGTGTTTATTTTGTCTTCATTTTTATTATGCGGTATAGCTTCTTTAACTATATTAGGATAATCTGCTCCGTAAACACCATTGAGCCAGTATAGGTAAGTAATGTAATTTATATTTGGTTCTTCACCGACAGAAAGCTGAATTCAACTCATAAATGCAACTCCTGAGTTAAATAATAATTTTTCCAT
>CAWVWF010000126.1:0-10323 GCA_963933885.1 uncultured Flavobacteriales bacterium
GATATTATGTTAGAGACATCACCAGAGGTAGTTACGTGTGTGACTCCGCTACTCATTGATTGAAACTCCTCAGCATCATTATATCCGTCTTTTATATTAATTCCATTAATTCCAGATTTATCAAAAGCGTAATAATTTACTTTACTAGACCTTAAAGCTTTAATTCCAGCGTAAATACCTCCAGTTTCATAAACATATCCTAAATCTTTTGTTGCATCAAAATCAGCATGATTATCTTTCTCATTTCCAATATTCCAATCGCTATAGACTCCAAGATAAACATCTTCCATAGCTGAAGAAGTTGGGTTTTTAACAATATATTCATAAATAATATAATCTTCATTTGGAGAAGAACTCCAAGCATAAGCCATTTGATCAATTTTAACACCTACCTGATCAATCGCCCAAGAATCATCTAATTCACCTTTTGCAATAAAATCAGCACTACCTGAAACAACTGTTGCCGAATTAAAAGTTAACAACTCGTAATCTTCATAAGAAAGTACATTTGATTCAGAAACACCAAATAACACACCCATCTCTTTAATTAAACTACCACTCCCTTTATACTCAACTCCTAAACCATTTCCAGAAAAAGTATATCCTATACGTCCGTAATTATTAAAACTTAAGTCTAAATTATTAGTGACAATATCAATATAATCCTTATTGACTTTAACATCAAAATTATCAAACCAAACATTTGAACCGTCTGTAATTTCTATTTCAAAATTTGCATTTGAATTCACTCCAGCCGTTCCAGAAATTACAAATTTAAAATCTGAACCAGTTTTTTTTGATTCATTAGATCCTAAAATTGTAATAAACGATATTGAATCCAAAATTTCAGACTTTCCATCATTTGATCTTAATAAAACTGAAACATTAGATGCTGCTCCTAATTGATTAATCAATTCTAACGATAATAAAACAGTATCTCCTTGACCTAAATTTTGATCAAACCCATCATCAGTTTCATGATTAAAATAAGTTATAAATGGAGTTGTAATAGGAAGTAAGGCCTTATGAGCATTAACTCTTCCAGTCCCTAACATCCCAACATATGCAGAATTACCTCCTACTGAATAAATATCATCTGTTGAGGATTTAATAATCGCAGCGATTTTTTGAGGACTCGCCCCTGGATACTCAGACTTCACTAAGCCTGCTAATCCTGCAACTATAGGTGATGCAAAAGAAGTACCTCTTCCTACCATTCCTGACCCACCCCCTTTCCATAGCGCGACAACATTATGAGCTGGAGCAACTACATCAACTTTATCATTATACTGAGAACCTTCATTACCAGACTGAACCCATTTTTCATCTGAAGCATTTGTACCTCCAACTGAAAGTACATTATCATATGAAGCTGGATAAAAATAACTTGTAGCATTACTATTTCCTGCTGCAGCAACTACTACAACACCTTTATTTATAGTTGCATAGTTAATTACGTCTTGACTATACTGACTATAAGAACTAGCACCTCCCCATGAACAGTTAATCACATCAACACCATGATCTGCAGCATACACTATCCCAGTATAAGCACCTGTTAAATAATTATTACTATTAACGATTTTAACTGGCAAAACCATTACATTATAACCGATAGCAGCGATATTTGCACCATTATCAGTATTGGCAACTGCCATTCCTGTAACTTGATTTCCATGATGTCCTAAAACTTCAGGATCATTATCGTTTTCTCCTGTATCCCAACCTATAAAATTATCTATATATCCATCGTTATCATTATCAATCCCATCTATTGGATCATTATAATTCTTTTTAATCCTACCTACTAAATCAGGATGATCACTATCAATACCAGTATCTGTAATTCCAACAACAATATTCGTATCTCCCTTTTGAATATCCCACGCATCAAAAGCTTTAATTACACTTAAATGGTATTGGTCACTTATCTTAGGGTCATCTGGAGTATACAGTAAATCTGGAACAATCTGAGCTTCTGCGTATTCAAACATCCCTGTACTATAAAACATTTCCGCAGCAGTGAATTCATTGAAATCACTAGAATAACTAACTTTATAAATATTAGATAAATCAACTAATTTATAGCCGTCTTTATTAGATTCAGTTCTAGGTTTATAAATCTTAGTGAACTGTTTAGAAATACTTGAAATCGAAAACTTGTCAATTAAATTAGAAATAGACGTATTTGAAAAATCGTTTAACAAAAACAATGTTCTAAATTCCTCTTTTACTTTTAGGACCAACTCACCTTTTATAACATTATGAACTTCACGCTTCACTACACCACTATCCTCTTGCCCCAGTAAAACAACCGAGAAAATGCAAAACAAAACTGTTAAAAATGATAATTTCTTCATATCAAATAGATATTTAGGGCATTCAACTTATGAAAGATACTAAATAACCCTGTATAAAAAAACGGAATACCTAGTGAAAGGTTACACTATTTATCGTATTTCTTAAATACGTGATTACACCTACTTACGAATAAGTAATTTAAACTCTTGTTTATTCTTCACATTAAGTACTGAAACAGTGTATACTCCAGAAGAAAGCTGATCAATATTTATTTTATAATTATCTAATTCACCTACAGCTTCGGTTAAAACTTTTTTACCAAGTTCATCATAAATAGAAACAACACTCTCGTTAATTACTTCTAAAGTATTAATGATCACATAGTCTGATGCAGGGTTAGGATAAAGAGAGACACCAAGATTAGTATTCACATTATTCAAACCTGTTATTAAGTCTATATCAACAGTATCCCTAACTACACATCCATTAGCATCAGTAACCATTAACTTATAAGAACCAACACAAAGATCTACAGCATGCATTGTGTCCCTACCGGCATCATCCTCCCAGTTAATTATGTAAACAGGAGTACCACCGACAATAAATCCATCAATTGCGCCACTACAAGAACCTGCATCCATAATTGTATCACTAAAAGTAATTGCTAAAGCAGAAGGTTCTGAAATAACAACAGAAACAGTATTTACATTACCAACTGCGTCAGTAACTGTACATATATATGTCCCATCACATAATCCAATAGCTGTATCAGTAGTTTGAGCTAAAGGATCATTCCATAAATAACTATATGGAGATATTCCATTAGAAGCTTGTATTCCAGCTTCACCTGAACAACTATCTTTACAAGTGGCGTTAAGAGTATGCGAGATAATTAAATCTATATTTCTAATACTTTTATAAATTGTATCAGATTCTAAAACTTGCTCTTTAAACTTAAAAAAAGTAGTGTCAGAAACAATAGCAAAAGCGATGGTAACAGAATCCCCTGTTAATATATTAATACCTCCAACTCCTACAACTTGAGAAACATCACTTACTCCTGCGCTATCCCTTCCGTTCCCCCCAGAGACTGAGGTATACTGTTCTGCCGATGTAAAACCATCATACTGATTTATACTACTATTAGAACCATCATTATCAAAAGCATAATGCTGAATTAAAGAATCTGACAATATATGAACTCCAGCATAAATTCCTGAAGGCTCATAACAATACCCCGTTTTAATAGTTGAGTCATAAACTGCAATATTATTATTGTAAGCATTTATATCCCAGTCTGAAAATATTCCTAAATTCAACCCCGTAATCGGAGCACCCGAAATATTTATTACGTTATACTCAACTATTATAAAATTCCTTTTATCTGAATCATCCCAAACTAATGTTTTTTGCTTTAATTTCAACCCTATCGAACTTGCCGCAGGATCGTCTTTAAAAGAAGTTGAAATATCAAGTGAAGATTCTATACCTGGATAAATATAAGATATGCCTTCATTTGTTTCCCAGTCACCATCTAACACAAAACTAGACTTCACTCCGTCAACAGCGGCTAACAAGCCCATTTGATACAAAATAGTATTACCTCCATAAACCTTTAAACCCACACCTTGAGATTGTGCACCTATAACGTTATAAGCAAGTTTACCTGAAGCTCCAACTGTAAATGCAAGGTCATTAACGGAAGTCGTAATATAATCTACATTTAAAG
This sequence comes from uncultured Flavobacteriales bacterium, assembly GCA_963933885.1. Lineage (GTDB taxonomy): Bacteria > Bacteroidota > Bacteroidia > Flavobacteriales_C > CAWVWF01. The sequence continues at coordinate 4,031 of CAWVWF010000126.1, forward strand.
TTGTACTTATAATCTGTTTAGTATCATAAGCTCCATCTTCAAAAACAATTTTAAATTCAACTAAAGTACTTGGTGATGCACCAGCTTTTACTTTAAACGAAAATGGAATCCCGCTTGTTGAACCAGAAGCTCCGCTTGGCACTGCTCCAAAAACCCTTACCGAATCAATCCATTCCACATAAGGGGAATTTGTAGAAATCGTCATTTTAGATGCTGCACTTGAAGTAGCAAGAACATTATACAATGTTCCATAAATATAAATTTTTTCACCATCAGTAAATAAACCATCTTGTAAATCATTATATACTAAACCATCCATGAAAAATCCTGGATGAGAAGTTTCCGTTACCGATCTATACATATTTAACAAACCTTCTCCCATTGTATTTTCATAGGTTGAATTAAAAGGAATTCCACTTAAATCATCTGCAGTAGCTTTTAATTGCTCCATAACTTGAATTGCGGAATAACCTGGGAACTGACTTTTAACAATTGCAGCAGCTCCTGCAACCATTGGACTAGAAAACGAAGTTCCTCTCCCACTCCCCAATGTCCCTCCTCCATTATTAACTCTTGTAATCGAAATAGCTGGAGCTACAATATCAACTTCTTCATTATAATTGGAACCTTCAGTTCCACTTTGGACCCATTTCTGATTCAATGTATCTGTTCCACCTACTGACAATGCGAAATCAAAACTAGCAGGATAAAACTTATCAGTTGCATGTGAATTCCCTGCAGATGCAACGACCAAACAATTATTATCTACAGTGGCTTTTCTTACGACATCCTGACCATATGCCGACCAAGAATTTGGACTTCCCCAAGAACAATTCACAACACTACAACCATGTTCTGAAGCATATTCTATAGATTTATATGCAGCTGTTAATGCCCCACTTGCATCTGTAATTTTAATTGGTAGTAACTTACACTTAAACCCTACTCCAGCTAATTGATTATTATTATCTGTACTCGCCCCAGCCACACCTGAAACAAAAATCCCATGCCAACTTGCGCCTGCAGTAGGATCACTATCCTCTTCTCCTAGATCCCATCCACGATAATTATCAACATACCCATCACTATCATCATCAATTCCATTTATAGGATCTAGATAGTTATATTTCACATTATCAACTAGATCTGGATGATCAATATCAAAACCAGTATCTGATATCCCAATCACAACATTAGTATCACCTTTTGTAACTCCCCATGCTTCATAAGCATTAATAGTATCCAAATAGTATAAATCTATCAATTGAGGATCATTGGGTGTATATAACAAATCAAATTTAAATGACGGCTCTGCATATTCAAACATTCCCGTTTTTAACAAATGAGGAATTACTATCCAAGGATCATCATTACTATTATACTTCAATTTATAAATCAATGATAAATCCGTATATGCCATTCCATTGGCATGCTTAGCTCTAACTGGTTTTTTTTGCCTAGGAAACTCTTTAATAACAGAAACAACTCCAACCTTTCCAAATATATATTCTAACCGATTGTTTACTATAGCATCATTTTTACAATCTGCCCTAAATTCATCTTTAACTTTTATAATAACAGTTTTACTTTCGTAATTTGAACTAGAGTTTCTTTTTGTTTTTTGAGCAACTGATATGCTAAAAATTAAAGTAAACGCAATTAGGATAATGTTTTTCATAAGTTTCTGATTGTAATACTCTATTATAAACCATACGGCTCTTTCACCAAAAAGTTATACTACAAATCTTCAAACTTAGGCAATTCATTTAGCTGCTTAATCTCTCCTTCAGAAACGAAGAAGATTTTATGACTCAGTCCATTTGAGAGCACAATATACTTAGCCTTATAAACTTGATTATAATTTAAAGCTTGACTTAATGTACTTTCTGAAATTTTAATTTTCGGAGCTTTACATTCAATTAGAACAGTAGCTTCTGAAGCTTTATATATCAAAACATCTGAACGACGTTGATTTTCATTTACTTTTAATCCAGATTCAATTTGAATAATACCTTCAGGATAATTCAAAAACTCAACAATAAACCTAATCCAGTTTTGCCTCACCCATTCTTCTGGCGTAAACACCAACCATTTTTTCCTGATTGAATCAAAAATGCAAGGACGATTTTGATCGTCTTTTTTAAATCTAAACTGAAAACTAGGTAAATTAAGTTTTTGCACTCCACAAAGGTGCTGTTTTTTTTTATTTCTTCAATGCAATCTTTAACTTTGAAATCAACAGATAGATAATTACTATTTTAATAGTGTCAATTAATTATTGAAGTTAAGGTAGTTTCGTGAAAAGAATAATAAAATGAAGGACAGTTCTGGTATATGGTTAAGTTGGAATGAAAATTTAAAACATCCATACTCTAAAACCCATATCATTAAAACAGAAAAGGACATTATCAATGCAGTCAAAGATGCTGATAAAATTAGATTTTTCGGAAGTAAACAATCTTCTTCGGACATAGCGGCTGGGACAACAACACTTATAGACATTAGAGAATATAATAAAATTATAAATATTGATGATTCTAAACTTCAAATCACAGTCCAATCAGGTGTTTTATTAAAAGACTTAATTGAAAATATTGAAGCACAAGGATGGTGCATTCCTTGTCTACCAGATATAAATACAATAACTATAGGAGGAGCCATTGCAACCGGAACTCATGGGACAAATGGTCATTTACTCTCTGAATATATAGCTAAGTGTAAATTGGTTTTAGCTGATGGAATGATACTTGAAATTTCAAATCAAGATGAACTAATAAATGCTGTTCGTGTTTCCATAGGTACTTTAGGAGTATTTTCAGAAATCACTTTCCAATGTGAGCCATCATATACTCTTCACCTAAAAGAAGGGCCAGAAAAAGATTCTAATTGGCTTGTCAATCTTAAAGATAATTTAGAAAAATATGATTTTTTAAGAATCTTATGGCTTCCTCATACGGGGAATGGATATGTAATAAAAGGAGAGAAAATTAATCCTAACAAAAAAATTAAAACCAAAAGTGGTCCTTCTCATTTAAAACATAGGAGAACTGCATCTAAAATATTATATAAATACACGAATAGATTCCCTTGGTTTACAGCTATTGCGAATAAAATCCTCTACACTATTTTCTTCAAAAGTAAGAAAGAGCATAAAGGAAGTCTTTATCAAGCAACTGTAACAAAATCGAGAGGATCCACACTAGAACTCGCAGAATGGACTATTCCAATGAATAAATTCCCTGATGTTTTCTCAGAAATGAAAGAAGAAATAAACAAGTGGAGTAATGATTCTTTTATTCATATCCCTATGGATATTAGATTCGTTAAAAAAGACCAGGCATGGTTGAGCTATGCATACAATGAAGATATCGTTACCATGGGTTGTGTTTGTAGAAACGCCAAATCGGCCAATGAATATGAAGCATTTAAAACTGTTGAATCAATTTTCTTAAAGCATGGAGGAAAGCCACATTGGGCAAAACGTTTTTCAGCTAAAAATGATGAATTGGAAAAATTATATCCTAAATGGAACGATTTTAAAAAGCTTAGAAAAGAAATGGATCCTTCAAATAAGTTTTTAAATAATTACTTAGCTGAAATCTTTAACGAACCAACTGAAGCATGATAACACCAAAAGCAATACTTTTCGATTTCGACGGAGTAGTCGTTGATAGTTTCGAGGCGCATTACGGAGCATGGAAATCAGCTTTCCAAGAATTATTTAACACTGAAATATCAGCTTTCCCTCATCAAACCCATGCAGGGAAATCTCCTATGTTAATCGCTCAGTATTTTTGCGAGCAGATTAACAAAGCGGATCAAACACAGGACTTGTTTACTTTAAAAGGAACTCATTTACACAAAGGACTTTTACCTCCTAACTTACTTCCAGGTGTTCATGAAATAACTCAACACTTAATCAACAATAATATACCATTTGGAATTGCCAGTAATGCAACAAAATTATTTATAAAAAATAGTATATCACAACTTAATTTAAACTTCCATACATACATGGGAGTTGAAGATTACGAATTTCCAAAACCACATCCCGAAGCCTATATTTCCTTAGCAAAAAGATTAAACGTAGATATTCAAAACTATAACAATACTTGGGTTTTTGAAGATAGTATCACAGGAACTGAAGCTGCGAAGGCTGCTGGAATGATTCCAATTGGTATCCTAACACAATACACAGAAGATGAATTAAGAAATGCTGGTAGTCAATTAGTATTCCCTACGCTTTTAGAAGCACACCAATACTTATTAAAATTAGGCTAATACAGCTCTTACCATCCTATCTTTACCTTGTAAATCTCTCTTTATTTCAATATCTACAAAACCTTTCCCTTTTAACATTTGAATCGTCTCTGAGCTAAAGTCTTCATGTATTTCGAAATACAAACTTCCTTTTGGTTTTAAATGTAAAACTGCAAACTCAGCAATCTTTATGTAAAACAATAAAGGCTGATCATCTGGAACAAATAATGCTAGATCAGGTTCGAAGTCTAACACATTTTCATTCATTCTAATTTTTTCTTGAACTGGAATATAAGGTGGATTTGAAACGATAACATCCAGTTTATCTTCTTTCCAAGTTGAATCATTTAAAATATCCAACTTAAAAAAATCAACTTCTAAATTGAGGTCTTTAGAATTCTCTTTAGCGATTTCTATTGCACTACCTGAAATGTCACATGCTGAAACCTTAGCTTTTATTAAATTATTCTTCAAAGCTAGAGGAATACATCCGCTACCAGTTCCTATATCTAATATAAACTTAGCTTCCTTTTCTGAATTAATTATCCAATCAACAAGCTCTTCCGTTTCTGGGCGAGGAATCAAAGCACCTTCTTTCACACCAATTCTCAAATCATAAAACCAAGTCTCACCTACAACATATTGAACTGGTTCATTATTTTTAAGAGATTTTATTCCGTAAAAGAATTTTAAAATCTCACTTTCTGAAAGCGCTTTATCTTTATCAATTAAAAGATCAGTCTTAGCCATACCAAGCCATGAGTCACAACAAATCTCAAAGAATAATTTAGCTTCTTCAAAAGAGGCCAATTCTTTTAAAAAGAAAGTCTTAACTGTTGATAATTTATTGTTAGAAATTTTCACTTATTCTAGATTTTTGAAAATGATCCGTCCTCTTCAATTTCCTTCTTATAATTCTTAAAATCCAATTGATTAACCTTGATCGAGTCAAGGTTAAAAGTATCTTTTAAAACCTCATAAGCAGTATCGATAAATCCAAATGTATAAATAACTACAGAATCATTTACACCCGAGCTATCGGATTTCATCCATTTCCCATCTCTCCATCCAAATTGAGAAAACTCCCCTTTTAAATGTTCTTTACCATTTCTATGAAAATAACGCCAGATTCCATATTTAGCTCCATCTTTCCATTGTCCAAACTCTCTTCTCGAACCATTCTTAAAATACTTAACACCTATACCTTCTTCTCTGCCCCAAATATACCTAACACTATCTTCTACTTGACCAGAATTATAGTATAAAACCCAAGTACTATCTTTTATTCCGTCGAGATATTTCCCTATATAATTTACACTTCCGTTTTTATGGTATGCTTTTGCGAAGCCAAATCTTAAATCATTTCGCCATTTTTCCTCTACACGTATCCTCCCATTATTGAAGTACCTTTTTGAAACACCCGTTGCTTCGCCATAATCAAAACGACTCTTTTCTCTAAGTTTACCGTTTTTATACCACCATGTCCAATCTCCAGTTTGAGAGCCTAAATAAAATTCACCTGAAGACTCTTTACTTCCATCTTCATAATACCTAACCCATGAACCATGCTCTTGGCCTTCATTCATTCTGCCCTTTGCTTTTAACTTACCATTAGAATAAAACACTTCTATATCTTCAGTGCCATCTCCACAGGAAGTTATGATAAAACAAAAAAGAAAAATATTTAATAAGATTTTCACAACATTAAATTTTAACCAAATGTAACCATTCAAAAAGCACTTACAAAAGTTGATTGTTATCTTTTTCAAAAACAGGATAACTTCAATAAAAAAGGGGCTAATAGTTAAAACTATTAGCCCCTTTTGTTTTTATTAATTCTGTTTATTATTTCAATACACTTACGTGACCGTAGTAGGTTTTAAGAATTCCTTCTATGTTATCCCATACATTCAGTTTCCATACATAAACATCCTCCTGAACATCGTTATTTGATTTTTGATCTGTTGCATCCCATGGTTGATATGGTGTTCCACTTTCCCAAATCAATTCTCCCCATCTGTTGAAGATCATAA
>CAWVWF010000127.1:0-10308 GCA_963933885.1 uncultured Flavobacteriales bacterium
GTCACCATATCCTTTCCATCCACTTTCATTATAAACTAACTCTGGCGAATTTGGAATGTCAGAAGGTTTGGGAGCATGTCCTTTTAATTCACCTTTTATGAATTTGATCCATTCTTTTAAATTCTTAAGATTTAAACTGTGAACAAATTCTCTAGCCTCTTCAAACTTTCTTGCGTTGGATAATCTTTTTACTTTTCTGTTATGTCCAGCATTCAAAAAATCATTCATTCCTGTCCATCCGATTCCTCTGTATTTTCTGGAAACGTTTGTTGGGATATCATGTGGTTTTGTAGGTAGATCTTTCATCTCTCCTTTGCAATATGCAACCCATAATTCACTTGATGTTAAATTAAGCGAATGAACGAATGATCGAGCTTCTTCAAACGATCTATATTCTCTTTTATGAGGAGGGATACGATCTGTTCCTAACCAATGAGCATATCCTTGCCATCCTGAATCTTTATAGAAGATATGTGGAGAGGCTGGTATGTCAGCTGGTTTGAGTCCTATTTCATTTGGATCCCAACTACAATATTGTTTCCATTCGTTAGAACTGTGAATTCCTAATTTTGATACAACAGCTTGTGCTTTATCATAAGTAGTAAATGCGACTTTTTCGTACTGTCCTAGCCAATTTTTCCATCCTTTCCAACCTTTGTATGTTTCGTTTGGAAAAGCAGGGATGTCATCAGGTTTGGTATCGTTAAGTGTGCAGTAAACAGCCCATTCATGTCTGTTTTTTAGATTTAACTTTCTAGTGAACTCTCTAGCCTTGTTAAAACTACGTAGTTTTACTTTAATCATATTAAAAATTTTTCGGTCACAACGAAAATAATTATTTAATTGGTGGAAAAATAATCTTTTCGGATTAATTAGCGCAGATAAACGATTTGATCGATAAACGGTATTTAAACATTCTATGAAAAATCCCTTATTAAGTGTGAATGAATGTTTTTTTGACTTATTTTTGTCTCAAATTGTTTGAATATGTCCTTAGAAAGTCAGTTGTCGGAAAAAGTTAGTGAAGTAGTTGAAAAGTTGTACGATGTGAAAATTGATGCGAGTAAAATTCAAATACAGAAGACATTACCTCAGTTTGAAGGTGATTTAACTTGTGTTGTTTTTCCTTTCCTTAGATTTTCTAAAAAAGACCCTGTTGCAACTGGAAACGAAATTGGCGCTGAGCTAGTTGAGAGCATGGAAGAATTCACAGGGTTTAATGTTGTGAAAGGTTTCTTGAATCTAGAAATGAATGCTGCGAATTGGGGACAAACTTTAATTGATATTTCTAATAAAGACAATTTTGGAGTTTTAAATCCAGAGGTTAAAAAAACAATTATGGTGGAGTATTCTTCGCCAAATACAAATAAGCCCCTTCATTTAGGTCATCTTAGAAATAATTTTTTAGGTTATGCAGTTGCTAATATTTTAAAAGCGAATGGTCATAATGTAATCAAGACTCAAATTATAAACGACAGAGGAATACATATCTGTAAGAGTATGTTAAGTTGGCAGAAATATGCAAATGGTGGAACTCCAGAAAGCGAAGGATTAAAAGGAGATCATTTTGTTGGAAAATATTATGTAGAGTTTGATAAACACTACAAAGCCGAAATGAAGGTTTTAATCGATGAGCAGGGTTTAACTAAGGAACAAGCAATGCAAGAAGCTCCATCTTTCAAAGAAGCGCAAACAATGTTGCGTAAATGGGAAGAAGGTGATAAAGAGGTAGTTGAACTTTGGAAGAAGATGAACCAATGGGTTTATGATGGTTTCGAATCGACTTATAAATCAATGGGAGTTGACTTTGATGAATTGTATTATGAATCAAATACTTATTTATTAGGAAAACAGGTTGTAGAAGAAGGAATAGAAAAAGGTGTTTTTTATAAGCGTGAAGATGGATCTGTATGGTGTGATCTTACTGAAGATGGTTTAGATGAGAAGTTGGTTTTAAGAAAAGATGGAACTTCAGTTTACATGACTCAAGATATCGGGACAGCTATTGAACGCGATAAAGCTTTTAAAATTAATGGTATGATTTATACTGTTGGAAACGAACAAGAATATCATTTTAAAGTTCTATTCTTAATCTTGAAGAAGTTAGGATACGATTTCTTCTCAGGATTACATCACCTTTCATATGGTATGGTTGATTTACCTTCTGGTAAAATGAAAACACGAGAAGGAACTGTTGTTGATGCGGATGATTTAATGCAAGAGATGGTTGCTACGGCATCTAAAGCTGCTGAAGAGAAAGGTAAGTTAGATGGTTATTCTGAAGACGAGATAAAAGAGATTAATAGAAAGATTGGAATGTCTGCTTTAAAATATTTCCTATTAAAAGTAGATCCACGTAAAGGAATGATTTTCAACCCTGCTGAATCAATTGATTTTAATGGAAATACAGGACCATTCATTTTATTTAATGCCGTTCGAATTAAGTCATTAATTAGAAAATACGGTTCAGATGATTTTAAAGGAATCGTAGTTGACGATCTTTCTGAAAAAGAAAAGAGTTTAGTTTCTAAATTAAACGATTACGAAAAAGCAATTGCTCTTGCAGGAAAAGAACATAGTCCTGCAATTATAGCAAACTACTGTTATGATTTAGCAAAAGAATATTCGCAATTTTACGCTTCTCATTATATCTTAAATGAAGAACGTGAGGAACTTAAGAAGTTTAGATTATTCCTTTCTGATGAAGTTGGTAAGGTGATTGAGAAATCTATGAAATTATTAGGAGCTGAGATTCCTGAAAGAATGTAGGATTTAAAGTTTATTTTTATAATGGATTTTTTACCGTAGTTTTTAATTACGGTAAAACCCGTATTTTTACCGTAACGAAAAACGACTCTTTTCCGTATCCCTAATCATGTGTTAATCTATTTTTAATGCAGATCGAATATTCATGTGGGGTGAATAGATCAATTTAAATTCATTGGGGGATGAGACGTTTTAAAATCATATTATATCTAGGATTATTAACAAATTTTGTTTTTGGTCAATGTTCAATTTCAAGCAACTTAGTATCAAATGGAGATTTCGAATCTGGTAACACAGGATTCACAAGCGACTATTCAAATAGTCCTGGGGATTTATGGAGTGAAGGAACATATGATGCTGTAAGTAATCCTATTTTTTCACATAATAACTTTTCTCCTTGTAGCGATGCTGGAGTTGGAAGCGGAGTGATGTTAGCTGTAAATGGATCTCCAACAGAGGATGCTAAAGTATGGTGTCAAACTGTATCTGTAGAAGCTAATGTTGATTATAGTTTTTCTACAGAGATTACAAGTGTACATTCATCTAATGTTGCAATCCTTCAATTTTCAATTAATGGATTTGATTTAGGAACTTCATTTATAGCACCAACTTCTACATGTACTTGGAATCAATTCTGCGAGACTTGGAATTCAGGCGTTAATACCTCAGCAGATATTTGCATTGTAAATAAGAATACAGCTAGTTCAGGAAATGATTTCGCACTTGATAATATTGCAATGGGAAAAATCATTGGCGTGCTTCCAGTTACGTTAGGTGGATTCGATGTTGCCAATGATAACGCAGACGTAAGGCTTGATTGGGTTTCCTATGTGGAAGAAAATCATGATAGATTCGAAATTGAACGTTCGTTTGATGGAGTTAATTGGTCTTTTATTGGTTCAACAGTAGGTACATTATTACAAGAAGATTCAGCTAACTATAAATTTTATGATCACTTGCCAAAGGAAGGTCTAAACTATTACAGGTTGAAAATGGTGTCTAACATTGGTGAAATAGAGTATTCTGATACAAGAGTAATCGATCATGTTTTTTACTCAGTAGATATTGTAGAAACTTTTCCTAATCCAGTTAGAAATGAAATGAACATTAGATTACATGAAAATGTAAGTGAAATTAGTATCATTAATAACTTAGGAAAAACAATGTATTTTGAATCTAATCCAGCTACAAACCATACAATTTCAACAAGTAACTTGTCTTCTGGAACTTATTATCTTAATTTTAGAGATAACAAAGGAGTATTGTGCAATAAGTTATTTATCAAGCAGTAATGGAAGATATTTTACCAAAGAAAGATTTAGTGGAAATGGTAATGGCGAAGATGCCGTTTGGGAAGTATAAAGGTAAATTCTTAGTTGATCTACCAGACGCTTATTTTGTGTGGTTTAAACGAAAGGGATTTCCAAACGGTAAATTGGGTAAACAAATTCAATCCGTTGGAGATTTAAAAGCCAATGGTGCAGGAGGAATGCTTAGAGCTGTTAGAGATGAGGTATTGAGAAATTTTTAATTTCTCAATACATTAATCAATTTTTCTATTAATCAATTATAATAATGATCATTTCTACTACAGATAAAGTTCCCAATAAAGAAGTTACTGAGATTTTAGGAATTGCAAGAGGATGTACTGTTCGTGCAAAAAGTTTGGGAAGAGATATTTTTGCTTCTTTCAAGAATATAGTTGGTGGTGAGATTGAGGAGTACACGGAATTACAAGCTGAGTCTCGTGAACAAGCCATGCAACGTATGATTGATGATGCGAAAGCATTAGGTGCAGATGCGGTTTTAAACGTAAGGTTTACATCTTCAATGGTAATGCAAGGTGCATCGGAAATAGTAGCTTACGGAACAGCTGTGAAAATAAATTAAAATGCCAGCTTGGGTTGAAGTTATATTAAGTTTTCAAATTACTATTTGGGTTGTTTCAATCGTAATAGTTATCGGTTTGTATTTCAGAAGAAAAAGCTTGAAGAAAAAAGAGCGTTTCGAAAAACGAAAGAATTAAATGTGAATCAATTCTTTAAGTAAAACACTTCATATTTAACAGATTATATTTCTTTATAAAAAGATCCTGATTTTTCACTTCATCTAACAACTCTTAAATCTCAATCATTTGGAGTATGTACATTGATTAATGAAAAATTGAAAGAATATCTTAGAATTACGGGTCCTTCTCTATTATCTGAAACATGTGTTTATAGTAATTGATAGTTTAATAAATCACTGTTTTAAACAGTGAATATTTATATCTTTATCTCCATAAAGATGAATTTTTAAATATGAAAAATATTCTAGTCCTTTTATTCCTTTCAATTTCAATGTCTGTTATTGCTTCTGTAACTGTTCCTGGTAAAATTATATATTCTAAAGATACAGTTGATGTAGAATTTAAAATTGGTATAACGTTGGTCACTAGGTTTTTAAGGTTTGATAAGATTCAAAAAGAAATATACTTTAGGAAAGTTGGAGACAAAGAGTTTTCTGTGCTTTTACCAGAAGATGCCTTGGAGTATCATTTCACATTCGAAAGGCAATTAATAGAGATGGTATCTCTCGAGTTAAAAGATTCTGGTGAAAAAGTGTTTCTAAGAAATTTAATAAGTGGTAAAAAAATGAGTTTCTTTAAATATTACAAGGGTCGATTTTATTACATGGAAGATGGGAACGGTAATCTTAAAAATGAATGGCCCGTGTTTAAAAAACAAAGTGAGCTTAGTTGTGTTCGAACTGATATGTATCAATATAATGAAACGATAAGGACTTATTTTAGTGATTGCAAAGAGGTGCTTCGAATATTTGAGAAGCAAAATTATCAGTGGGGCCTAGCCATTGATGCCGTTAAAATATACAATAGAGAATGTGGTAAGTAAAATACTATTTACTTTACAATAAACCACTCCGTTTTATTTCCATATTTCAATAGGTAATTCCCTTTAGCTAAGTTTCTAATATCAATCTTTTTTGACATTCCTACTTTTATGATTCTTGCATATTCATCTAGAACACGATATTCAGTTTCATAAATGAATAAGATCAATTTATTTTTAAGTTTGTATTCAGCTTTAGGTTTCTTTGAAATACTCCTGATCTCTCTTGAATATTGAAGGGTTGAATGAGAACCAATACTTTTAATTCTAAATCTATTTTTGCCATGATGAAGTGATACTTTCACTATATACCAATTGGTTGTGTTTTGACCTAAACTTTTTACTTCACCAAACCTAATCCATTTATTCCACCTGAATTGTTCAACGATATGAATTTGATTGCCTTGTTCGTTTTTGATAGACCAATGCAATATTTCATTAGAGTCTACATTCATACTTACGAATGTGTTTTTGGGATCTGGATGATTGAAATTTGCAATTGCCTTCGGAACACAATCTTTTTGATGATGAATAATTAGTTTTAGTTTTTCACCAATTTTAAACTGAGTTGAATCAAATTTTAATTCGACTGCCGAACCAGGTTTGTAAGCATGTGATTTTCCATTTACTGTAATGCTATCTATACGAAAACCTGAAGAACTTAAGTTGGAAAAGGGGTTGATAATGTAAAGATTGTTTCCTGAATTAGTACCTTCTAAAGTGATCTCTTGGCTAAAGCTATTATTCGAGAAAAACAGCAGTATTACCAGATTTAGAAAGGGTAGGAGCTTCATATTTATAATTATACATAATTGAACCTACTTTGAGTTTAGACAAAAAAATGGCAGCGCTTAGGCTGCCATTAAATAATATTATGAACTTAATTTAATATGCTACTTTAGTTGTGATCTTAACAGATTTAGCAATGTTTTTTGATGGTTTACCTTTTTCAAATAATACATCATAATCAGCTAATACAATAGAAAATTCAGTTTCAACAGTTACTTTACCGTCTGCAACAGTAATCGTTCCTTTAACTTGAATTTTGTTGGTTTTACCTTTGATCGTTAAATCTCCAGAAACACGTACATTGTAAGTTCCATCTTTAGCAAAATCAACAGCAGATAAATCATCTAATTTCCCTACAAATTTAGCCTTTGGGAAAGCTTTTGTATTTAAAAACTTTTCTTTGTTAAAATGCTTCTGCATTAAGCTCTTCTTGAATTCGAAACTCTGCATTGGTACAACAAATACAACCTTTCCAGTTGATTTTGTGATAGCACTCGTTACTTGGTCGTTATCAGCCTTAAGGTCTTCAACCTCAGTGTGAGAGTAAAACTCTATGTGACCAGTTTTATTGGTTAATTTGTCTTCCTGAGCAATTCCTGAAATTGTAGTTCCTACTACCAGTACAGTAGCTAATAAAATGTTTTTTATTTTCATTGTCTTAAATTTTTAATTGATTGTTATTATGACTATTCTACATTATTAATAGCAGCTTTATTTAAATTGACGTCTATATATTCTTCAAGGTCTTCATCGTAAGAAGCGCCAGACTGGATAACTCCTTTAACAGAAATTATATCTCCTGTTTTAACACTTAAGGTTTTAGTTGAATCAGAAATGAACGTACAGATTACACCAGCACCTTCATTATTATCTCTTAAAAGAATTACATCTTCATTCTTCTGGTTTTTATTGATTGAAGCTATAATTCCACTAACAACCAATATTTTAGAATCACCATCATTAGCTAAGTATTTTAAATTAGCTTGAGCCGCATCTTTTAGGTATTCAGCAACAAGTGCCTTTGAAGTTATAGTATAATCAATAGCCGTTTCCTGAACATCCCTTTTAGGCATAAACCATTGGTAAGCACCAAACGCTCCTCCAATAATACCTATAACAGCTCCAACGATTAACACTTTTTTAAATCCTTTCATTTAATTTATTTGTAATAATAACTGTACAGATAAATTTAACAAAAAGAATTAAGGGGTGTAATCATGAATATGACAAATGGTACTCTAATTGGATATAAGTAATTAAGGTGTCTGTAAGTGCTACTAAAATTAAATCTCTATTGTCATTCCAGCGAAGGCTGGAACCTAGACGTCTAGATAACGAAATACATCTATCATGGTATTTAGTTTCTTGCCTTTGTAAAAATTATAAACGATTTTTTTTCAATAAATTTGCTTATCTTTTTCATTATCTGAGCGAGCTTTAAATGCTCGAGCCCTTTCAATCTTCTTATTCCAAATTGTAATTATAGAATCATTGTTTCTATACATTTTTAATATAGATTCGTATTTATCGATTTCGGCATTTTTCAAGTAATCTGGTACAATTGTTTTTGAAATTCTATTTTTAAAATTTATAGAAATAGTGTCTTTAATCAATGTGGTTGTAATGTTGTATTTGTTTGGCCAATGAGGTTCATAAATCTCTAATGTCCCAGATCGTTGAGTACTATCAATTTTAATCGTCCAGGATGTTTTATTGAATCCATCATGAATAAGTTTTTGGTTAATCCTTTCTTGATCTAAACCAAACCAATAAACATAAGAACCAGTCCAGTCTACTGGAGTCTGTTCCTTTTTACGTTTTCCATAGTCTAGCTCCAACTGTCTACTAATCTCAATTATATTATTTTTCCCTTTAAGACTAAATCCTTTCGCGCCATATTCATATTCGTCACCTATTTTTATTTTAGTGAAAACAGTTGCAGGAATTTCAGTTGTAGATGTTAAGAAATTACAATCTAAGCAAACATCAATTAAATATTGTTTCTTGTTGTTCTTATAGAACACGAAAGCCATATGTGGTTCAAAGCAAAAAGCGTTTGAATTCCCATATGTTTTATTGTCGGTTAGAAACTCCGTTAAGTAATTTACTTGCGCCTGATTTAAAGCTTTTTGATTTCGGATAACAGGAACGAAATCATCATTATCACGATCAATTAAACTTTGATAACCGTGAACAGAACCATCAAAATCATAAGCAATTACCTTATCGAATTGTAAAGTATCGAAAGGAACATTTGCTTTTACGTTTGTGTGCACAGTATCTGCTTGTAATGTAAAATCAACTAACGTTTTATTGGATAAGTAATCTCCCTTAGTTTCAGAAGATACATTGGCTATCTGTTGTTGATCTCCATTGCAAGAAACAAGTCCAATGAACGTAATTAGGATTATAAGTTGAGACTTTATCATTTGTAATTTTTTTTTGACGAAGCTAAAAAATATTTGGTGTTTTTAATAATTCAAAATTTCACTCCTGATTACCTTAATTTGTCACTGTGTTTCGGGTACCCACAAGGGGCACCCCTACATAACGAACTGTAAGTACAATATCTAAACGAAATTTGTCGTAGGGGTGCCCCTTGTGAGTACCCGAAACACAGTAGAGTAATTGTAACTCATAGAATTGAAAAATTGAACAATTAATAGCAAACCATCGGGAAAGTATCTAAAATATAAACTTTACTTAAGTGATATGATTATATTTAATCTATGAAAAATATATTGTATGTCACTCTTAGCCTAAGTGTATATTTTGTATCAGCTCAGAATGTTATCACTTCAGATCTTGATTTTACTGATGCTAAAGCTATAAATCCTAATATATACGGTTACAACCAAGACCACCAGGATGTTAACGATCCTGAAAATTGGACGATAAGAAGATTAGGAGGGAACAGACTCTCAGTTTTTAACTGGGAAAACGGAGCATCAAATTCAGGACATGATGATCCTGCATTTCCAAACAACAATAGAATTCCTTCCTTATTGGCAGTGCCATGGAATGATAAAGATATAGCGGGAGAAGCATACAGTTTCTTTCATCAAGAAAATTTAGATGCCGGTGTTAGTTCAATCATTACCTTTCCAATTCAAGGATGGGTAGCTGCTGATAAATTAGGATCAAATCTAACATCACCACCTTCAAGTAGATGGGATGAATTGATATTTGAAAAAGGAGAACCTTTAAGTTTAACTCCAGATTTGAATGATGGGAAAGTATACCTAGATGAGTCTTTTAATTTTTTAATTCAAACATTTGGGAATTCAACAACTGTTGATGGAGTTAAGTATATTGCATTAGATAATGAACCTGCATTATGGGATAATACCCATGAATATATTCAACCAAATCCTCCAACAATTTCAGAATACATCACAAAGCTAATTGCTGCAGCCAAGGTTGTTAAAACCTTAGATCCTAATGTTAAAATAATAATAGGTGAGTTTGCAGGAATAAATATTTACGATTTCAGTAATGCAACAGATTGGGGAACGTTAGGAGTTGGTTACGATTGGTTTCCTTCTTTCTTATTAGATACGCTTAAAAAAGAATCGGATTTATTCGGACAACCATTGGTGGATTATTTCTCTTTCCATTTCTATCCACAACATAAAGTAGATGTTAATGGTGATTTCGATGGAGGTGGGACATTGGTTAGAACTTCAACAAGTACATTAGAATACATAAGGGAAACAAGAATGGATTTCTCTAGATCTTTATGGGACGACGCTTATTTAGAACCTAGCTGGTTAACTGGCTCGAAATTAAACGGCGGATCAAATAAATTACTAACACGTGTAAAGAAATCTATAGATGACTATTTCCCTACAGCAGAAATCATGAT
>CAWVWF010000128.1:0-10240 GCA_963933885.1 uncultured Flavobacteriales bacterium
TTCTAAGAAGAGCTATAAGGAGGGCAGAAAGCTAGTACTTAAACCTGAAAATATTAATCCGAATTTAGCTAAAATTGATGATTGGCTGCGAATAGGGTTTTCTGATAAGATTTCTGAAAGAATATATAAATTTATTAAACTTAAAAACGGTATCGATAATGCTTCCGAGTTACTTTCTGTCTATGGTTTAAAGAAAGAATGGTTAGCTCAAATTGTAGATTCTTTGAGTTTTAGTACTCCGAAAATTGATATTCAGTTAGCTGTTGAAAATGACCTGATTTCAATAAAAGGTATTGGAAAGACATATGCGCAACGTATTATTAAATATAGAAAATTATTGGGCGGGTTTACTTCAATCACACAACTAGGTGAAGTGTATGGTGTTGATAGTGTTTTAATGTTTGCACTTTCTGATCAAGTGATCTGTACATCATGTGATATTATGCTTCTCGACGTTAACTATATTGGACTTAACGAATTGTCTAAACATCCATATATTTCAAAAAAGGAAGCTATGGACATTATTTTAATTAGATCTCAAAATGGTGTGCTCGAAGAAAATGATTTTAAGATTATTTTTTCTGATAGTAAATTCGAGAAATTAAAAAATTATATAAAATGGTAGGATTGGAGAAAGAAGTGAAATCAGTTATACGAGACGTAGTTGATTTCCCAAGCAAGGGTATTGTATTCAAGGATATTACAACCTTACTTGCTAAGCCAAAACTTAATGCTGAAGTTTTGAAAGCATTCCAAATTAACGCTAAAGATTGTAATCCAGACATTATTGTTGGAATTGATAGTAGAGGTTTTTTGTATGGTAATTCAATTGCTATGGACATTGAGGTCCCTTTCGTTCCTGTTAGAAAAGAGGGGAAATTACCACATGAAACAATTTCGGTGTCTTATGAATTAGAATATGGTAAATCTGTTTTAGAGATTCATAAAGATGCTATAAAAGAAGGTGATAAAGTATTAATTCATGATGATTTACTCGCAACAGGAGGGACAGCGTTTGCAGCAGCCAAATTAGTAGAAGAGCTTGGTGGAGTTGTAGTTGGTTTTTCATTTATTATTAATCTTTCTTTTCTCTCTGGAGCAAAAAAATTGAGTAAGATTTCTAATAACTTATTCGCAGTTGCAACGTACTAAAAAAAAATATTAAATATGAGATTCGGAACAACAGAAAACCAGCAAATGATTGCGGATATGTTAAAAACATTCTGTGAGCAAAATATAAAACCTCATGTTATGGAATGGGATAAAGATCAAATTTTCCCAGTTGATCTTTTCAGGAAGTTAGGAGAGTTAGGTTGTATGGGAGTTTTAGTTCCTGAAAAGTACGGAGGGTCAGGCTTTGGTTATTCAGAATATGTTACTACTATAGTTGAGATTTCAAAAGTTTGTGGCTCAATTGGTTTATCCGTTGCAGCTCATAATTCATTATGCACTAACCATATTTTAATGTTTGGTAATGAAGTCCAAAAACAAAAATATCTACCTGAATTAGCTTCTGGTAAACATATTGGAGCCTGGGCTTTAACTGAACCTAATACCGGGAGTGATGCAGGTAATATGCAAACAACTGCAGTGAAAGATGGTGATGATTGGATTTTAAATGGCAGTAAAACCTTTATTACTCACGGTATCTCAGGAGATGTTGCTGTTGTAATGACAAGAACTGGTGATCCAAGAACAAAGAATAACTCAACGGCTTTTATTGTAGAAAGAGGTACTGCAGGATTTTTAGCTGGTAAGAAAGAAGATAAGCTTGGAATGCGTGCTTCAGAGACTGCAGAGATGATTTTTCAAGATTGCAGGATTTCCGATTCGCAAAGATTAGGTGAGGTAGGAGAGGGGTTTAAACAAGCTCTTTCAATTTTAGATGGAGGAAGGATTTCTATAGCGTCTTTAGGGTTAGGAATTGCAAGAGGAGCTTTTGAGGCAGCATTACAATATTCTAAAGAAAGGGAGCAGTTTGGAAAACCTATTTCTTCTTTTCAAGGAATATCATTTAAGCTAGCTGATATGGCAACTGAGATTGAAGCGGCGGAATTATTGATTATGAATGCTGTTTTTAGAAAAGCAAATGGATTGAAACTGTCCAAGGAAAGTGCAATGGCGAAATTATTTTCTTCAGAAGTTGCTGTTCGAACAGCAAATGAAGCTGTTCAGATTTTTGGAGGGTATGGTTACTTAAAAGATTTTCCTGTAGAGAAGTTTTATAGAGACGCAAAACTATGTACAATAGGGGAAGGGACGTCAGAAATTCAAAAATTAGTTATTTCTAGAGAATTATTGAAGTAATTGTTGTGAGAAAGTTATTCTTGTAGTATCTTTGCTCTCCAATTTTTAAAATTGTAAAAATGTTAGTGATTCAAGTAAAAGAAGGTGACAATATAGAAAGAGCTTTAAAAAAGTATAAGCGTAAGTTCGAAAGAACAAAAACTTTACGTCAATTAAGAGCTCGTAAAACGTATGCTAAACCTTGTGTTGCGAATAGAGCAGCAAGAAAGAAAGCAATTTACGTAGAAAGAATGAAAAGCTTGTCTGACGCGGAATAGGTATCAGATATTTACAATATTTAACTAAATAGGAAGATACTACCTTTTATAAGTCGTAGTTTCTTCCTATTTTAGTTTTATGCTGGTTGAAGAATTTTTACAATACCTTTTAAAAGAGAAGAGATATTCAAAACATACTCTGATTGGTTATCGTGGAGATTTAGAAGAATTTATATTGTACTGCAATAGGTACTTTGAAGAACCAGTTGAAAATACAAATCATAAGATTATTCGTTCGTGGTTTGCTCAATTATTAGAAGAAGGTTATAAGCCTAGGACAATTCATAGAAAGGCGTCTTCCCTAAAATCATTTTACAAGTATTTATTACAAAAAGAAATATTGGTTGTAAATCCAATGTTACTTGTTCCTTTACCTAAGTTAGATAAGCAACTTCCTAAATTTGTAGATGAAGGGGATTTGAGGAAATTGTTGGATGATATCTTATTTGATGATTCGTTTGAAGGTTACCGGGATCACTTAATAATTGAATTATTTTATCAAACAGGTATTAGGAGTTCTGAGCTTATCAATTTAAAGCTAGAGAGTGTCGATTTTGCATTAAAACAATTAAAAGTTTTTGGGAAGAGGAATAAAGAACGATTAATTCCGTTAACTCCTCAAATACTTGAAACTATAAAAAAGTATTTGACGTACAGAAGCACTACTGGTGATAATAACTTATTTATTACTAGTAAATTTAAAAAACTCTATCCTAAATTGGTATATAATATTGTTAATAAGAATTTGACTAAAGTAACAACGCTATCTCAGAAGAGTCCTCATGTTTTACGGCATAGTTTTGCCACGCATATGCTTAATCATGGTGCCGAATTAAACTCGATAAAAGAAATATTGGGACATGTCAACTTATCTGCAACACAAATATACACACACAATTCTATGGAGAAAATTAAATCAATTTATAAACAAGCTCATCCAAGAGCATAAAAAACTATTTTATATGAAAGTAAAAGTAAGTTCACTACATTTCGACGCTGATCAAGCATTAATTGATTTTACATCTGAAAGAATTAATAAACTAGAAACATTTTACGATAAGATTATTGAAGGGGAGGTTACTTTTAAAGTTGATAAGTCAGCTAGTAAAGAAAACAAAGTAGCTGAGATTAAATTAAATATTCCAGGAAAAGATTTATTTGCAAAGAAACAATGCAAGTCTTTTGAAGAGGCTGTTGATCAGACTGTTGAGGCGCTTAGGAGGCAGCTAAGAAAACAAAAAACAAAAAACTAGAATTTTTTTATAAAAAAAACGTGATTTTTTCTTGTTATTAGAAATATTCAATGTACATTTGCAGACCCTTAACGAAGGGTCTTTTTTTTGTTCTTACTTGTAAGATTAGAAAAAGGTAAAATCGCCGATGTAGCTCAGTTGGCTAGAGCAGCTGATTTGTAATCAGCAGGTCGCGGGTTCGAGTCCCACCATCGGCTCAGTTCTTTATAGAATGATAATTTTTATCGGTTTGGGGGAATACTCAAGCGGTCAACGAGGACAGACTGTAAATCTGTTGGCTACGCCTTCGAAGGTTCGAATCCTTCTTCCCCCACAAAAAATTACCATTATTGGTGCCAAATGTTAAATTTCAGACATTTGAGTTAAGAAATTAGCGGGAGTAGCTCAGTTGATTAGAGCGTCAGCCTTCCAAGCTGAGGGTCGTGGGTTTGAGTCCCATCTCCCGCTCTTTTTACTTAACTATTGGAAGCCAATGTAGATCAAAAGTAGAGTCTTTCTTATTTAGGAAAGAGGTTAAGGGATTCAGTTCCCTTATTTGCTATTACAGAAATTGTATTATTATAAATTGTTATAAACGTTAAAATTAATTTAATCATGGCTAAGGAAACTTTCGAAAGAACAAAACCGCATGTCAATATCGGAACCATCGGTCACGTTGATCATGGTAAAACTACTTTAACTGCTGCAATCACTAAGGTGTTAGCTAAAATTACAGGTGCAGAAGTTAGAGATTTTGACACAATTGATAATGCTCCTGAAGAAAAGGAAAGAGGTATTACAATTAATACATCACACGTAGAATACGAAACTGAAACTCGTCACTACGCTCACGTTGATTGTCCAGGTCACGCCGATTATGTAAAGAACATGGTTACGGGTGCTGCACAAATGGATGGTGCTATTCTAGTTGTTGCTGCAACTGACGGTCCTATGCCACAAACAAGAGAACATATTTTATTAGGTCGTCAGGTTGGTATACCAGAAATGGTTGTCTTCATGAACAAAGTGGATATGGTTGATGATGAAGAATTATTGGAATTAGTTGAAATGGAAATTAGGGAACTACTTTCTTTCTATGACTATGACGGTGATAATTGTGCTGTAATCGCTGGGTCTGCTTTAGGTGGATTAAATGACGATCCTAAATGGGTTGAAACTATTATAGAATTAATGGCTGCTGTGGATGAAAAAATTCCTTTGCCAATTAGAGATACTGAAAAAGATTTCTTAATGCCAGTTGAAGATGTATTTTCAATTACTGGACGTGGAACTGTTGCAACTGGAAAGATTGAAACAGGAATCATCAAAGTAGGTGAAGAAATTGAAATCGTAGGTATGGGGGAAGAACCTCAGAAATCTACTGTTACTGGAGTTGAAATGTTTAGAAAATTACTAGACAGAGGAGAAGCTGGTGATAACGTTGGTATTCTTTTAAGAGGTATTGACAAAGAAAAGATAAAAAGAGGTATGGTTCTTTGTAAGCCAGGTTCTATTAAGCCGCATACAAAAATCAAAGCTGAAGTTTACGTATTGAAAAAAGAAGAAGGTGGACGTCATACTCCATTCCAAAACAGATACCGTCCTCAGTTCTATTTAAGAACAACGGATGTTACTGGAGAAATTTTCTTACCAGAAGGAACTGAAATGGTTATGCCTGGTGATAACGTTACAATAACAGTTGACTTAATTGTACCAGTTGCAGTAAATAAAGGTTTACGTTTTGCAATCCGTGAAGGTGGTAGGACAGTAGGTGCTGGTCAAGTAATTGAAATATTAAAATAAGGTAAACTAAAAACCTAAGTGTAAAGGTGCTACGGAAACGTAGCACCTTTCTTTACTATAAGGGTTTTTATTTACGAGAATAGCTCAGTTGGTAGAGCATTGGTCTCCAAAACCAAAGGTCGTGAGTTCGAGCCTCGCTTCTCGTGCATAAAGAAAAAGTATTGTGGGAAATTTAAAAGTTTATTTAAAAGACGTCTATTCTGAGTTGGTTGAGAAAACAACTTGGCCTTCTTTTAAGCAGCTGCAAAAAGACGCTTTACTTGTTTTAAGCGCATCTGTACTTTTTGCTTTAGTACTTAAAGTAATGGACATCGTATTCCATTTTATTATGGATATAATTTATCACCTTTAAGCTTACATAGTTATGGCTGAAACAAAAAGTAAAGAGATTGTTCTAAAGTGGTATGTAGTTCGTGCCGTTAGTGGAAAAGAGAATAAGATTAGAGATTATATTGAAAACGAAATTAAGGCTGTTGGTCTTGAGGATTACGTTAAGCAAATATTGATCCCTACTGAAAAAGTATATCAAATTAGAAAGGGGAAGAAAATTTCGAAAGAGAGAAATTTTTTTCCAGGTTATATTTTGATTGAAGCAGCTTTAGTTGGTGAGGTTCCTCACGTAATTAAAAGTGTTACTGGAGTTATTGGTTTTTTAGGAGACAAACAACACAATCCAGTTCCCTTAAGACCTGCTGAAGTAAATAGAATATTAGGTAAAGTTGATGAGTTAGCTGAAAGCAATGAGGAAATGAATATTCCTTTTGTAGTTGGTGAAACGGTTAAGGTTATCGATGGACCATTCAACAGTTTCTCTGGTGTGATTGAAGAAATCAACGAAGAAAAGAAAAAGTTGAAAGTAATGGTTAAGATTTTTGGAAGAAAAACTCCGCTAGAGCTTAGCTTTATGCAAGTTGAAAAAGAGTAATTATTGATTTAACATATACACTTAGAGATGGCTAAGGAAGTAACAGGAATTATCAAATTGCAAATTAAAGGTGGATCGGCTAATCCGGCTCCACCAGTTGGACCTGCATTAGGAGCGAAGGGTGTAAACATCATGGACTTCTGTAAGCAATTTAATGCGAGAACGCAGGAAAATGCTGGTAAGGTTTTACCTACTATTATTACTGTTTATTCTGACAGATCATTCGATTTCATTTTAAAGCAACCTCCGGTTGCTGTGCAAATTTTAGAAGCAATTAAATTGAAAAAAGGATCTGCTGAACCGAATAGAATTAAAGTTGGTAAACTTACTTGGGAACAAGTTGAAACAATTGCACAAGGGAAAATGAGTGACTTAAATGCTTTTACTATTCCTTCAGCTATGAAAATGGTTGCAGGTACAGCAAGAAGTATGGGAGTTACAGTGTCAGGAGATTTCCCTTATTAAGAATTATTTAATTATTTAACATGGCTAAACTTAGTAAAAACCGGAAGGCAGCTCTAGCGAAATACGATCAAGAAGCATTGTACTCGATAGAAAAAGCAGCCGAAATTGTTAAGGATATTACAACTACTAAATACGATGCATCTTTTGATATTGATGTTCGTTTAAGTGTTGATCCTAGAAAAGCTAACCAAATGGTTAGAGGAATAGCTACTTTACCTCACGGAACCGGGAAAGAGGTAAAAGTTCTTGTTTTATGTACTCCAGACAAGGTACAAGATGCGCTTGATGCAGGTGCTGATTTTGCTGGACTTGATGAGTATGTAGAGAAGATCAAAGGTGGTTGGACCGATATTGATGTTATTATTACTATGCCTTCTTGTATGGGGAAAGTAGGAGCTTTAGGGCGTGTATTAGGACCAAGAGGTTTAATGCCGAATCCAAAAGCTGGTACTGTAACTATGGACGTTGCTAAAGCTGTAACGGAAGTTAAAGCAGGTAAGATTGACTTTAAAGTTGACAAGTACGGAATCATTCATGCTGCTGTTGGAAAGATGTCTTTCGAACAAAATGCATTGGCTGAAAACGTTACTGAGTTAATGGGTATTATAACTAAACTTAAGCCTTCTAGTGCTAAAGGAATTTATGTAACTAGCGTTACTGTTTCTTCTACTATGAGTCCTGGAGTTAAGATAGACCCAAAAATATTCGCTTAAGAATGTTACATTGCTTCCATATATTAATTATTCTCTAATTTATTAGAACATTATCATGAACAGAGAAGAGAAAAATCAAGTAATTGAAAATCTGGTAGAGAAATTAGGGAGTAACCCTCATTTCTATCTAACAGATATCTCAGAAATGGCTGTTGAGGATACTAATAAGCTAAGAGGAGCTTTTCATGAACAAGGAATCCGAGTTGAAGTAGTAAAAAATTCCCTTTTAAAGAAGGCAATGGATAGAGTAGAAGGAAACGACTACACTGAATTGTACGACACTTTAAAAGGAGCTACATCAATTATGTTCACAGAGGTAGGTAATGCCCCTGCGAAAGTGATTAAGGCGTTCAGAAAA
This sequence comes from uncultured Flavobacteriales bacterium, assembly GCA_963933885.1. Classification (GTDB taxonomy): domain Bacteria; phylum Bacteroidota; class Bacteroidia; order Flavobacteriales_C; genus CAWVWF01. Next base: position 8,061 of record CAWVWF010000128.1, read on the forward strand.
ACTTCAGAGAAACCGATACTAAAAGGTGCTTTTGTTGAAGAAAGTATTTATATAGGTGATAACGAATTAGATAATCTTTGTTCTATCAAGAGTAAAGATGAACTTATCGGAGATCTTATTGCACTTCTTCAATCACCTGCTAAGAACGTTATTAGCGGTCTTAAATCGAGTGGATCTACGCTTTCAGGTATTCTTAAAACCCTTTCAGAGAAAGAAGGTTAAATTATTATTATTAATAGAATTGTTTCAATTTATTAAAGCTTAAAAAAATGGCTGATTTAAAAGATTTCGCAGAGCAGTTAGTTAACTTATCAGTAAAAGATGTTAACGAACTTGCTACTATTTTAAAAGATGAATATGGTATCGAACCAGCTGCTGCTGCAGTTGCTGTTGCTGCTACTGGAGGTGGAGACGCTGAAGGAGCTGCTGAGCAAACTGAATTCGATGTTATCCTTAAAGCCGCTGGAGGTTCTAAATTAGGAGTGGTTAAACTTGTAAAAGAAATCACTGGATTAGGATTGAAAGAGGCTAAAGGTGTTGTTGACAGCGCTCCTGCACCTGTAAAGGAAGGAGTTACTAAAGACGAAGCTGAAGCAATCAAAGCTCAATTAGAAGAAGCTGGTGCTGAAGTTGAGGTGAAGTAATTCATCCAAGAAAGTTTACAAAGGGTTAGCCCCAATTCGCAAGAATTGGGCTAACCCATTTTGTAGTTTAAATACTATTGTACTTTTAACCAATACTTTTATTTATGTCTGAATTGACTAAATTCCCTGAAAGAATTAACTTCGCCGACGCGAAGGCACGTCCGGATTACCCGGATTTTCTTGAAGTTCAATTGCAATCGTTTACTAATTTCTTTCAGTTCGAAACTACTCCTGAGAATAGAGAGACTGAAGGTTTGTTTAAAGTTTTTAACGAGAACTTCCCTATTACTGATGCAAGAAATCAGTTTGTATTGGAATTCTTGGATTATTTCGTTGATCCACCTCGTTATACTATTGATGAGTGTATTCAAAGAGGACTTACCTATAGTGTACCACTTAAGGCAAAATTGAAATTATATTGTACTGACGAAGAACATGAAGATTTTGAAACTATTGTTCAAGATGTTTATCTAGGTACAATACCATATATGACTCCGAAAGGAACTTTCTGTATTAATGGTGCGGAACGAGTTATCGTTTCTCAATTACACCGTTCTCCAGGAGTATTCTTCGGACAAAGCCGTCATGCTAACGGAACAAAATTATATTCAGCAAGAATAATCCCTTTCAAGGGATCTTGGATTGAATTTGCTACAGACATTAATAGTGTAATGTATGCTTATATTGATCGTAAGAAAAAGTTACCTGTTACTACTTTATTGAGAGCAATTGGTTATGAATCTGATAAGGATATCTTAGAGATTTTTAATCTTGCTGACGAAATTAAAATAACTAAAGCTAATCTTAAGAAAGTTGTTGGTAGAAAACTAGCAGCTCGTATTTTGAGAAGTTGGGTTGAGGATTTCGTTGATGAAGATACAGGTGAAGTTGTATCTATAGAAAGAAATGAAATCATTATTGATAGAGAAACTGTTATTGAGCAGGATCATCTTGAATTAATTGATGATTGTGGTGCTAAGACTATTCTTCTTCATAAAGAAGATGCTTCTAATGCAGATTTCGCTATTATCTATAATACATTACAAAAAGATACTTCTAACTCCGAAAAGGAAGCAGTAGAACACATCTACCGTGTACTTAGAAATGCAGAACCGCCAGATATGGATACTGCAAGAGGAGTAATTGATAAATTATTCTTCTCTGAAACTCGTTATGATTTAGGAGAAGTAGGACGTTACAGAATTAACAAGAAATTAGGTAATGATTTAAGTGAGGATTCTAGAGTACTTACTAGACCTGATATTATTCAGATTATTAAGTATTTAATTGAATTGATTAATGCGAAAGCAGAAATTGATGATATTGATCACTTATCTAACAGACGTGTAAGAACAGTTGGTGAGCAATTGTATTCTCAATTCGGTGTTGGTTTAGCAAGAATGGCTAGAACAATTAGAGAGAGAATGAATGTTCGTGATAACGAAGTATTCACAGCAACTGATTTGATTAATGCTAAAACATTATCATCAGTTATAAATTCTTTCTTTGGAACGAATCAGCTTTCTCAATTTATGG
>CAWVWF010000129.1:0-10059 GCA_963933885.1 uncultured Flavobacteriales bacterium
AAAAAATTGAAACAGCAGAAAAAGTAGTCAAGTCTGGACCTCTTGAGTTTGTTGTAAAGATGGTTCCTCAGAATATAGTAGAAGCATCAAGAGAGAACAAAAATATGCTTCAAGTGATTGTGTTTGCAATTCTATTTGGAATAGCATTAATATCAATAGACGCAGAAAAATCAAGTCCAGTTAAAAAGTTTTTTGAAGGTGCTAATGAAGTCATCCTAAAAATGGTTGATTACATAATGTATTTAGCTCCGGTTGGTACGTTTGCATTGATTGCTTTTGTGTTTGTTTCGAATAGTAAAGATTTTGTTGAATTACTTGAAGTGATTGGTAAGTATTTCGGAACGGTAATTTTAGCGCTTTTATTTTTAATTGTGGTTGTTTATCCATTTATGCTTTGGTTGTTCACAAAAAGAAATCCAATTAAGTTCTTGAAATCTATAACCAGAGCTCAGTTGTTAGCATTTTCAACAAGTTCGAGTGCAGCAGCACTTCCTGTAACTATGGAGTGTGTTACTGATAATGTGGGGGTTGATGAAGAGGTTGTAAGTTTTGTTTTACCATTAGGAGCTACAATAAATATGGATGGTACTTCTTGTTATCAAGCAGTTGCAGCGGTATTTATTGCGAACATGATGGGATTCGATTTAACATTTATGGATCAGCTTTCAATTGTACTTACTGCTACTTTAGCAAGTATAGGTTCTGCTGCTGTTCCAGGTGCAGGGATTGTAATGTTGGCTATTGTTTTAGGACAGTTAGGTGTTGATATGAAAGGTATTGCTTTGATAATTGGAGTTGATAGATTATTAGATATGTGCAGGACGGTTGTTAACGTAACTGGTGATGCTACAATTGCTACAATAATTGGTAAGCAATTAGGGCAATTAAAACCAGAGAAATAACGTTGAAAATTTACTACTAAAAAAGTTATAGAATTATGGGTATTGTAAAGAAATTATTGAAGGTTATTGGAATCTTTTTTGGTGTTTTAATCTTAGCAGCATTGATTCTTCCTCAAGTATTTAAAGGGAAGATTATTGATACAGTTAAAGAGTTAGCAAATGACAATGTAAATGCTAAAGTTGATTTCGGAGATTTTTCTCTTTCTTTAATCTCTTCATTCCCAGATTTTAGTTTCGGAATTAAAGATATAAGCGTAATTAATAAATTACCATTTGAAGGTGATACATTAGCATATATTGGAGACATCAATGTTGAGCTTGATTTAATGAGTGTTATTGGTGGGAACTACGTTATTAGTAATTTTGAAATAGACAATGTAGTAGCAAATGCTAAAATCATGGAAGATGGTTTGGCCAATTGGGATATTGCTATTCCTGATTCAGCTGCTGTTATTGAAGAGGTTGTTGAAGAGGAAGCAGAAGAATCTAGTGATAAATTAATTGCAGGATTAGAATCATTCTCTATAACTAATGTAAATGTTAGTTATGTTGATTTACAGTCTCAAATGGTTGCAATCATTAAAAACTTCAATCAATCAGGTAGTTTATTACTAAATGGTGATTCAACTGATATCAATGTTAAAACAGGAATTGAAGCTTTAACTTTTGTATTAGGAGGAGAAAGACTGGCAAATAAAATAAAATTTGAATCTGATGTAAAGATTGCAGCTGATTTAGAAAAGATGATTTTCGATTTTAAAGAAAATCAATTTCGTGTAAATGAATTGAAGTTAGGAATGGACGGTAGATTGGCTATGCCTGACGATATGATTTTCGATTTAACATTGTCTGCTAAAGACAATAAGTTTAAGGATTTACTTTCTTTAATTCCTGCAGTTTACAAAACAGATGTTGAAGGGATAGATGTAAAAGGTGACTTTTCGTTGACAGCTGCATTAAGAGGTAAGATGGATGATGAGAACTTACCTGGTTTTGATGTTGATTTTTCAATCAATAATGGATTTATTAAATATCCTGACTTACCTGAATCTGTAAAGGATATTAACATGGAATTAGCAATTGATAATTCAGATGGAATTATTGATCATACAATTGTTGACTTAAGTTTATTCAATTTTAAGATTGCTAATAACCCTATTGATATTAAATTCTATGTTACTAATGTAGAATCTGATCCTAATATGAGAGGTTATGTTAGATCTAAATTTAAATTAGAAAATTTAGCAAAAGCTATCCCAATGGAGGAGGGCGAAGAATATAAAGGGGGAATAAACGCAAATTTAGATTTCGCCGGAAAAATGAGTGCGATTGAAGAAGAACGTTATGAAGACTTCAAAGCTTCTGGAAATATAATCTTTGATAACTTATTGTATAAATCAAAAGATCTTCCAACTACACTTGTTAAAACTGGATATTTAAAGTTCTCTCCACAACAATTAGAAGTGAGTAACTTCGATATGAAAATTGGAAAAAGTGATTTAGTAGCCAATGGGAAAATTGATAATATTTTACCATACGTTTTCAAAGATGAAACGATAAAAGGTAGTTTTAATTTAAAATCTAATTTCTTCGACCTTGACGAGTTAATGGCTGAAGACACGACGATAGTTGAAGCTTCATCTGAGGAAGATGTAGCGGTAGAGGCTGCAATTCAAAATGCAAAAGCAGATTCTACTTCTACTGAGGAAGAAGGAGTTATTGCAGTTCCCAAAAATATTGATTTTGCTTTATTAACTAGTTTCAAAAAAGTGAATTACGATGGAATGCCTATTGATAATTTTACAGGAGATTTATATGTGAAAGATGGTGTTGTTAAGTTTAACAACACAGGAATGGAAATCTTAAGTGGTAAAATTAAAATGAATGGATCTTATAATACGCAAGATATTAAAAAGCCTTTAGCTGATTTCAAAATGTCTATTGATGATATGGGAATTGGAGAAGCATACAGGACATTTAATACAGTTAAGAAAATGGTGCCTATCGCTAAAAACACAAAAGGTGAATTTAGTACTGATATGACGTTTAATACTGCTCTAACAGATAGTATGACTCCAGTTTATGAATCTATCAATGGTTTAGGTTTTTTAGAAACAACAAATTTAGGAATTGCTGAAACTGATGCTTGGAAAGGTTTGATTGGAGCTCTTAAAGTAAAGGATTCTAAATACGATAAAATTAAAGCTGAGGATGTTAAAATCGATTATGAATTTAAAGATGGTAAATTATACACTAAGCCTTTCAAGTTGAACTTAGGGAAAATAAAAGGAGAAGTGAGTGGTTGGACATCATTTGATAATAAAATTGAATACACTTATGCACTTCAAATTCCTCGTGAGGATATTGGAGGAGCTGCTAATAAAGCAATCGACGGTGGATTAGCCTTACTTGGAAAATCTGGTATGGATGTTTCTATAGGAGAGTATGTGAGTGTCGATGTAATTGTTTCTGGTGATATGGATAAACCTTCTTATAAGGTTAGACCAGGAGGAACGAGTAGTGGTGAGAAATCTACAAAAGATAAAGCTGTTGATGTTGTTAAAGAGAAGGTGAAGGTTGAAATCGATAAAGCTAAAGAACAAGCTAAAGAAGAAATCGACAAGGCGAAGAAGGAGGCGGAAAAGAAAGCAAGAGAAGAAGCTGACAGATTAAAGAAGGAGGCGGAAGTAAAAGCTCAAGCGGAAGTGGATAGGTTAAAGAAAGAGGCAGAAGCGAAAGCTAAAAAGGAATTAGAGAATAAAGGAAAAAAAGCATTAAAGGGATTATTTAAATAAGGATTCGTGGGAAGAATTACAGCATTATTTTTAAGTTTATTTATAAGTCTTGGAGCATTAGCGCAGGATGGTGCAGGTAACTGTGGAATTGAAGTTCCAAAAAAAGCAGTTAAGAAATTCACTAAATTAATGGATGAAGAATATCCATTAGCACCTCTTCCAACAATTAAGAAAATGAAATTGTTGGTTGAGAAGTATCCTAAGTATCCGGATATGGTAGGTTTTATTGCATTACATTATAGAAAAAGTGCTTATAAACCTATGAAGCCAAATGTTGCAAAAAAAGTTAGAAAAAATGCAATTCGTTGGTATAAGAAATTATCAAGGATTTGTCCAGAATACCAAGGTCACTTAGCATATTTCTGGGTTGGAAGAATGAATCATGAAATAGGAAAAGATTCTGTTGCTGCAGTTTATTTTAAAAAGTATCTAGATAATGAACAGGAACCTCCGAGACAGTATAAAGAAGTCGCTCAAGTTTTAGTTCACGAGTATTACATTAAGGATTACTTAATTTCTCATCCAGTTCCTTTTGATCCTAAAGTTGTTAAAGGGGTTAGTTCTAAACATGATGAGTATCTACCAATGTTATCACCTGATAACGAGTATTTGTATTTTACTAGAAAAAGAAATACTCAACCAGATATAAAATTACCACCAAATACACCAGGTAATGATGATAAGGAATACTTCTCAAAAGCTAAAGCAATGTCTGTTGATTCCTTTTCTTATGGTTTTGTATTAAGAGGTCCATTTAATAAGCATCTTGAAATGTTAGATGATAGGAAGATGGTGGGAATAGGTGGAGCGTGTTTAACACCTGATAATCGTACGATGTATATTACTGTAACATCTTTAGTTGTTCCTCAAAAAGGTCAAGGATATAAGAATACAGATCTGTATTTTACTAAATTAAAACAAGGTTCTTGGACACCATTAAAGTCTGTTGGAGCTAGAATAAATGATGAGGATACAAAGGCAACCTGGGAAGGTCAACCTACAATTTCTTCAGATGGTAAAATGATGATATTTTCATCTGCACGTTTATCCAGCAAAGGGTTTTTAGTTCGTGGACAAGAAGCTTCAAGTATGGACTTGTTTGTTTGTTTAAAAGATAAAAACGGTAATTGGGGAGCACCAAAAGGATTGGGGCCGATGATTAATACTCCAGGACACGAAAGAACTCCATTTTTACATAGTGATAGTAAGACATTGTATTTCTCTTCAGACGGACATCCTGGTATGGGAGGATCAGATATTTACTATACAAGAATGGATGAAAATGATAATTGGATTAGACCGATAAATATTGGGATGCCTATTAATACAGAAAACAACGAGCATGGATTAATTGTTAGTTTGGATGGGAAAACAGCTTTTTTGTCAAGTGGGGAAAAAGGAATTGCGAGTAAAGGTGGATTACAATTGATATCATTTCCTTTATACGAAAAAGCTCGTCCTGAGAAAGTTGTAATGATGAAAGGAACGCTTAAAGATGAAAAAGGAATTCCTGTGAAAAATGGGAAGATATCAATGAAAGATAGTCAAACTGGTGAAGTTATAGACGGATTGGTTGATGAAGAAACTGGAGAGTATGTCGTAGTGATGCCAGTTAGGGATCCTAGCAAACCGAAAATTAAACCTGAGAAAATATCTTTAATCGTAAACGGAGAAGAAGAGGAGGTTGATTACGGAAGTTCTGTTGCTACTATAAAAGGAAAAGAAGTAATTGTTCCGCCAGGAGGTAGAATTGCAAATGTGAATAATGAAGAAGAAGTATTAAGAAAAGATGAAATCGTTGCTAAAATTAATGGAACTGAAAAGATCATTAAGAAAAGTGATAAGGTTCGAAATATCGACGGTGTTGATATGATTGTTCCCTCTGATCATGATGTAATTGATCTGGGAGGAGAACCGATCATTATGCCTAAAAAGAAAATGAAGTTAGGGAAAGAGAAACAACGTTTTGTTATGACCGCTACAGGTGATGATATGGCGTTTTCAACTTCAGTTGTTGAAGTTGATCCTGAAGAAATAGCAGGCGCTAAAAAAATAAGAGCTAAGCCGTTAGAAATTCAGACTGTTAAGAAAGGAATGCCTATTGTTTTAAATGATGTAAGCTTCTCGACAAGCTCATCAGTTTTAAATGGTGTTTGTATGGATGTTTTGGATGAGTTGGTAATGTATTTAAGAACTAAGCCATCAATGAGAATTGCAATTCATGGTCATACGGATAATAGAGGTAATGCTCAGGATAACATTACTTTATCTAAAGACAGAGCTAAACAGGTTATGAATTTCATAATTAATGAAGGGATTGATAAAAACAGACTATCGTTTAATGGTTTTGGAGCTAAGAAACCAAAGACATCAAATTCAACAGAGGAAGGAAGAGCAATAAATCGTCGAGTTGAATTTGTAATTATAACAATGTAAAAACCGAATTAGAATGGATATTAAGAAGAACGAATATTTTGATGGTAATGTAGTGAGTTTAGGATACGTTAAAGATGGCGTAACTATAATAACAGCAGGTTTAATTAAGAAAGGAACTTACGATTTTGGTAAAGCTGATCCAAGAGAAACTATGAAGTGTACTTCAGGTGAAATGATTATTAATGGTGTTTCTTGTACTGCTGATACTCCAGCTGCAGTTATTGAGGTTGGTGTTCAAATCAACTTGGAAGCTACAGAGGATTCAACTTATACTTGTACATACTTTTAAGTATTGTTAATTATAAAATTGAAAAGCGATTAAGTTAATTCTTAATCGCTTTTTTTTGTTCCATGAATATAGAGGCAAGTTCCTCCAGAGATTTTATTAATGATCTCTTTTGTTTTAGATACAGGTAGTGCGGGACATCCCCAACTTCTTCCTAGTCTACCATGTTTGGAAGCGAAGCTTTTACTAACGTATTTAGCACCATGAATCACAATAGCTCGTTTTCTAGCATTGTCGTTTTTCCCGGGTTCTAAACCATCTAGTCTCAAAGAGAATCCATGTTTGCCATGATACGTTTCTGCAGTTTTAAATATACCTAAACTGCTCTTCAAGGATTCAGGTTTATTTGAAAATTCAGTGGCTAGGTTTGCTCCAGTATTTTTACCGTGAGCAACAAGTTCGGAATTTAAAAGTGATTTGTTTTTAAGATCAATAATGTAGAATCTTTTCTGAGTAGAAGGTTTTGTATAATCTACAATTACAATTTTATCTGTTTTGGTGAAATTGTAATTGTAAAATCCTTTCATTGCTGGAAGGAATACTTCGAATGCTATATCCTTTTTGAAGGAGGATGAATTCCATATGTTCTTAATATCAGATTCCGTTGATATTGAAGAATTACTATTTGTTTTAAAACCTAAAGCACTAATTAGTAAAACTGAACTTATAACTATAAAAAACTTCATTTTGTTTTGACTTAATCGGTTCATCACTGTTATTATTTGTGTAAACTTTTTTCCTTATTCAATATAAGCTTTTTCTTTTTCGAATTTAACTTCTCGAATTGAGAAATACTATTGTCATTATTTTATTTATCATTCATTGTAGTAAATATATATGGAAACATAACGTCTAGGTTCCCGCCTTCGCGAGAATGACAAGGATTAAAATAATTCAACAAACAAACTTTGTCATTCTCGCGAAGGCGGGAACCTAGACGTCTAAATTACAATTGAAATTTATTCTGAAGAGTAGTGAATTAAGAAAAGGCTAATCTGTCAGTATTTAATCAACCTTTAATTAAAAGCAAAAAAAAACCTAAGCTATAAACTTAGGTTTCTTTAACAATATTATAATGTTGTTCTTAACAGAACAAAGGTTTTCCAACCATTAATGAGTTTACTTCAGTACCAATAGAAGCTAATTTAGCGTCGTTTCCAACGTTCATTAAAGCTTCATCTAATAAGTTAACGATTGCTACGATTTCATTCTCTTTAACTCCTCTAGAAGTTATAGCTGCCGTACCTAATCTAATTCCTGAAGTAACAAATGGAGACTTGTCATCAAAAGGAACCATATTCTTATTAGTTGTGATGTGTGCTTGTCCTAAAACCGCTTCAGCAACTTTTCCTGTAATATCTTTAGATCTTAAATCGATAAGCATTGAGTGATTCTCTGTACCACCAGAAATAATATCATAACCTCTCTTGATCATTTCATCAGCCATAACTGAAGCGTTTAATTTAACTTGTTTAGCATATACTAAATAGTCATCAGATAAAGCTTCTTGGAATGAAACCGCTTTTGCAGCGATTACATGCTCTAAAGGTCCACCTTGAGTTCCTGGGAATACAGCTCCATCAAGAACCTGACTCATCATCTTAGTAACACCTTTCATAGTTTTAAATCCGAATGGATTTTCGAAATCTTCTCCCATCATAATAACTCCACCTCTTGGACCTCTTAAAGTCTTGTGAGTTGTTGTAGTTACGATATGACAAGCTTTCATTGGATCTTTCAATAATCCTTTTGCAATTAATCCAGCAGGATGAGAAATATCAGCTAATAAAAGTGCACCAACTTGATCACAAGCAGCTCTCATTTTATCGTAATCCCAATCTCTAGCATATGCAGATGCACCAGCAATAACCAATTTAGGTTTTAAATCTAAAATTTGGTTTGCAAGCTTATCAAAATCAATAATTCCTGTTGCCTTTTCTACACCATAGAAGTTAGCGTCATACCATTTTCCAGATAAGTTAACTGGAGAACCATGAGAAAGGTGACCACCGTGAGATAAGTCAAAACCTAAAATTGTATCTCCTGGGTTTAAAAACGCAGTAAATACAGCCATGTTAGCTTGAGCACCAGAGTGAGGTTGAACATTTGCCCATTTAGCTCCGAATAAAGTTTTTAACCTTTCGATTGCTAAAGTTTCAATTTCATCAACAACTTCACAACCACCGTAATAACGTTTACCTGGCAATCCTTCAGCATATTTGTTTGTTAAAATACTTCCCATTGCTTCCATAACTTGTTCTGAAACAAAGTTTTCTGAAGCAATTAATTCAATACCATCAAGTTGTCTTTTGTGTTCTTGCTTGATAAGGTCAAATATTTGAGAATCTCTCATTATGATGTAGTTTTTATAATGTATGAACTGCAAAATTACCGCTGATTTTTGAATCAACCAAGAATATTAGCGTTTTAAAATTCTTTTAGTTGAAGAACTATTTTTATGCGTTACTGAAATGAAATAAATACCCTTATTCCATTGACTCGTATTGAAGGTTGATGTGTTTGATCCTGTGTATATTAATCTACCCTGACTATCAGTTATTCTTATACTAGCATCGTTAGGAACGTTACTTAAGTTTAATTGATTATTGGTTGGGTTTGGGTATGCATTGAATGATGATTGTGCTAGCTCAATTGTTGATGTAGGAGTGTGGTTATATATATCAAGTATTTCTTGATCGGTTAAGACTCTGTCGTACAAAAATACATCATCAATTCCTCCTGTGAAATAATTTGCGACAGATGATGCTCCTCTTGAACTCCAAGCTCCAATCATTAGGTTTGACGCGTAAAAAGAAAAAGTGCTAGTTAGTAATGTCTTGTTTTTAATTTTAACTCCATCTATATAATAGTTTAAAGTTGATTGGTTCATTGTTGCTACAGCAAAATGCCATTTATTCGTGTTACTTGGTTTTTCAATATTATTCCAGCAACCATTGTTACCTGTTTGGGCAGAACCATGAACTCCGAAAAATGCGGTGGAGTCGTTTCTGACTTGATGTGTATAGGTGAAGTTACTACACTCAGAATCAAAGCCAATCAGGTTTTTCTCAGCTTGAACTGAATTTTGAATTTTCTCTGTGTAGAACCATAAGCCAGCAGTGAAAGCTTTAGTTGAACTGAAATCTAAATATAAGGCTGAGTTCATTTTAACATAAGAATCGATACCGTTAAAAGAACCAGCTGAATTAGGACTTCCAAATCTGTCTTGTATATAACTTACATTGGATACAGTGTTTGTTGATAGTTGATTTTGACTAATGTCAACTACTGAGTTGTCAAATGGGATGTGAATCTTCAGACCATTTGATGGGATTTGGGCTTTTGAAGAAATGGAAACGAAAATTGAAACTAAGATTAGGGTTAGGCTTTTCATGTTGTTTGTTTTTATACAAAGGAATGAAAATAATCTGGTCTAACAATCTTTGTTAGTCATAACTTTAGAGATATGTTCGAGATGTTGATTAGTCTTTTGTTAAAGGAAACGCTTCTTGTTTACTTACCTTTAAAAGGCATATATACAAAACCTTTTGGAGAAGGTAATTCAATAACACCTTCAATAAGTATACTTAAATTCAATTAGTAAATGCAACTTTTAGATTTGTAGTTTTAGCCTTTATTT
>CAWVWF010000130.1:0-10033 GCA_963933885.1 uncultured Flavobacteriales bacterium
GAAAAAACAATATTTTATCTCAATACTTTTTTATTATCATTTTTCAGATTTTGTTAAAAGAGAATATTCTTGATTTAAATGTGCCCAACGTGTTTGAACAACTCCAATCTTTTCATTTTTAAAATATTGTAAGGTTTTTCTTAAGAAATCTTTTTCAGGAAGAAAATCAGCATCAAAAATGGCTATAAATTCTCCTTTTATAACTTCCATTCCTTCCGCTAAAGCACCGGCTTTAAATCCTGTGTTTTTAGGTCGAGTGAATTGCGTGATTTGAAAACCTTGTTCTTTTAAGGTATCTACTTTTTTTCTTACTATTTCAAGTGTGTCATCTGTTGAGTCATCTAATATTTGAATTTCCAATTTATCTTTTGGATAATCCATCTCAGCAATCTTATCGATTAACCTTTCGATTACAAATTTCTCGTTGAATATTGGGAGTTGTATCGTAACGTTTGGTTCGAATAAATCACCTAAGTCTTCTTTTTCACCGAAACGTTTTCTTTTTAGATTCTTAAGATAGAGTAGGACTAGGTGACCTTGTATCAGACTGTAAAGAAAGATAAAGCTCATGAAAAAAACGTACAAACTTAATATTACTGTCTCCATTATAATTCTTTAAAGATCGTAGTAATGATTTTATATCCGGCGAGAATTGTCCCTTTAACAGTTCCTGATACTTTTGATTGTCCAATTCGAACTTTGTAATTTACAGGAACTTCAACTGCACTTAATTTCTGCTTTGCAGCTTTTACTTGCATTTCAACAGTCCAGCCATAAGTTTTATCTTGCATTTTTAAACTATTCAATGCATCAAGTTTGATAGCTCTAAAAGGACCTAGATCAGTATATTTAACTTTGTAAAGTTTTTCAATTAGAAACGTAGCCAGCCAATTCCCGAAAACTTGTTGAGGCGTCATACTCAATCGCTCTTTCTTTCCAAGTTTTCTTGAGCCAATAACCATATCAATATTGTCTTTGATGATTGGTTCTACAACAATGCTCAATTCAGCAGGGAAGTCTGAATAATCAGCATCTAAAAAAACTACAATATCTGTTTCAGGATATTTTGTGTTAATGTGATCAATTCCTTTTAAACAAGCTCTTCCGTATCCTTGGATTGGTTCGTCAAGAACTGTAGCTCCATGTTGTTCAGCGATTGTTCTAGTTTGATCATTTGAATTGTTATTGACAACAATAATTTCAGAAACCAAATCTTTTGGAATTTCATCAATCACTTTTCCAACAGCATTCTCTTCGTTGAAAGCAGGGATAACAACTCTAATTGTATTCATTAATCTCCGGAGTAATTGATTTGATGACTAAAGATACCGTTTTCATTGTATATATTCCAATACGATATTGGTTTGTTTGATGCTAACCAACCTTCTTTTAAGAGTTTGTTATTTACATAAAACTTCCAATAACCTTCCATTGTATTGTTTGTATAAGTTCCTTCACTTAATATGACTTCATTACTGTTATAATTTTTCCAATAGCCATCTTTTACGCCATTAGAATAATTACCCTCGGAACTTAATTTTCCAACTGAATTATAGAAGAACCAGTAATTAGTCCTTTTGTCTTCTGTATACTCACCTTCTTTTTCTATAGATCCATTTTTGTTGTAGGATTTCCAATAACCATCCTTCAAATTGTTAGAGAAATACCCTTCAGAACTTAATTCACCAACTGAATTATACATGAACCAGTAATTAGTTTTTTTGTCATTTATGTATTCACCTACTTTTTTTAAAGAACCATTTTTATTGTAGAATTTCCAGTATCCATTTTTTTTTCCATTCACAAAATAACCTTGAGCAGTCTTGTTATTTTTGTAAGTCGTATCCTGTTGTGTTTTAGATCTAAGATTATATTCATTTGAACCACTTTTCATTTTAAATGAAAAGCAAAACGATATCAATAGTATTAATGAAAATAATTTTCTCACGATGTAAATGTATTTTAAGTTTCTAGAATTTTATGTCGTGTAAATTTCAAACCTTAGATTAAGGTTTATTTTATTTAGTTTCGCATCGCAATTAAAGCAATATCGTATGGAATTTTCAATAATGAATATCGGAACACTTTTAATGTTAATTCTATTACAAGCCGTTCTTGGATTTGATAATCTATTATATATTTCATTAGAAAGTAAACGAGCTCCTGAAGAGAAAAGGAAATTTGTTAGAACACTAGGAGTTGCAATAGCTATTATTTTAAGAATTGGATTACTGTTTTTACTCGTTAATATGTTAGAGTATGTACAAACAGAATTATTTAGTATATCAATACCAGAATATATTGAAGCTCATTTTAATGGACACTCAATAATTGTACTTTTTGGTGGAGGATTTATATTATATACGGCTATTAAAGAAATCTGGCACATGATGAATTTTGATCCTTTAGCAGGAGAAGAAAGAGAGCAGGTATCTAGTGGGAAAGTAATCGCTATGATTGTTTTTATGAATGTAATATTTTCTTTCGATTCTATATTAGGAGCAATAGCATTAACTGATGTACTTTGGATTATGGTAACTGCAATTGTTATTAGTGGATTATTAATGATTTGGTTAGCAGAAGGGGTGAGTAAATTCTTAGAAAAGAATAGAATGTATGAAGTACTAGGACTTTTCGTTTTGTTAATTGTTGGAATTATGCTTTTAACAGAAGGAGGGCATCTAGCACATATTAAAATATTAGGTAATGATATCGTTAAAATGAACTCAACTACATTCTATTTCGTTATCACAATTTTGATTTTAATTGATATTGTTCAAGGGAAATATCAAAAGAAATTGTTGATGAAATCTCAATCAAAATAATCGATTTAGATCTTTTTAAAATTCTTTTTAAAAAATCATTATTCAACTGTAACATATTACCTCCTAAATTGTTTTAGATATAGAACGCTTAATTGTTGTTTGCCAGACTGGGAAAATTAAGGGAATTGGGAATCCTTTTTAGTCTTCAACGATTAAGTACTTACTAGTCAAGAAACATTAGGGTATGAAATTATTTAAAATCGTTATTGCAATAGTATTTACTTTGTCTACTCTTAAGAGTCAAGGACAAGCTTGTGCTTCTACTTCCGTAAAACCATATGAATGGCCAGGGCATAACAACTGGCTTCTCGCAACAAATGTTTTTACTGGAAATGTATACAATTTTACAACTGGAGTTTTCACACCAATGGGAGATGCAACTACACCACTTCAAGCATATGAAGGAGTTGCAGCAGCCAGTGATGATCAAGGGAATTTAATATTTGTAACTAACGGTAGACAGGTTATGGATAAACACGCCAACATAACATATGCTGGTTTATTAGAAGGAAATGAAAGTGGAGGGACATTAAATAGAGGAAGTGCTTCACAAGGTTGTATGACTGTTCGTCACCCTTTAGCACCTTTCGATTATTACATATTTACAACTGATGATGCATTAAGTGGAACTTTAGGTTTCAATTATGCTGTAATGGATGAGAATGGAGCTTTAAAACAAGGAACTACTCGTTTAGGAGGGATAAGATCAACAGAAGGATTAACTGCAACATTCCATGAAAATGGTGTTGATATCTGGATTGCTTGTCAAGCTTCAGGAACAAATAATGTTTACGCATGGTTATTAACATGTGATGGTATTGACTTGGTTAATTCTCCAGTAATTTCAGGAGGTTTTGCTAATTGTTCAGGTAACGAAGAAAGAGGAGGAGTTTCCTTCAACTGGGACGGAACTCAATTTGTTTCTGCTCACCCATCAGGTTGGCCTGATAAGCGTATTTATGTTGCCGATTTTAATAAAAAAACAGGTCAAATGACTATTGAGTCATCTTGTACACCTACAAATGCTTTTCCATATGATGTTACTTTCTCACCTGATAATTCACGTGTAATCTATTCAGATAACTTAGGGAGTGTTTATACTTTAGATATTAGCTCAGGAGTTGAAGCAACAATTGCAGCTTCTGCTACTTTAATAGGAGCCGGAGGAACAGGGCATTCAGCAATTGAAATTGGAGCAGATGGTAATTTATATAGATCTTCTTTAGGAGGAAATAATTTCTGTCAATTAGCAGGGAGCTTAAATTCAGGAGGAGCACTTACAGTAAACGGAAACCTTGTAGGGAACACAAGTAGAGGTTTACCAACAATTTATATTCCACCAGCTGAAGAGCCAGATATTCAAGAAGTAGGACCTTACTGTCATACTTTGGATACTATTATTGATTTACATACCTATTGGGTATGTGATGGAGGTAGTGCTGAAGATACTTTGTACAGTAGAAATACATATTCTGGAAACGGAATTATTGATCCTTTATATGGTCACTTTAATCCAAAAACGGCTGGAATTGGAATTCATGAAATTGTATTCGAGTATTGTGATGTAAACGATACAATTTGGATTGAGGTAGAAGACTGTCCAACTTGTGAAGTTGACTTACAAGATGTAAATCCTTCTTTATGTATTGGAGATGATTTATTATTAGATACAATGGTTCTTATCGCAAGTGAAGTTGGTGTTTGGACAATTGATTCAGTTCCAACTAATCCAACAACTGATGCTGTTTTAATAGAAGGAGGTGATACAATATTTGATGCTACCAACTTAACAACAAGATATGGAACTTATAAATTATTATATACAGTAACAGATACTGGAGAAGAATGTGCAGATTCAATATATGTTGATGTGCATGAATTACCAATTGTAGATTTAGGAAATGATACAGCAATCTGTATAGGAGATCCCGCGATCACATTCGATGCAGGAAACCCAGGAGTAACTTATAATTGGACGCCAGATGGAGAGACATCTCAAACAATTTTAAAAGACATTGAAAACGAATATATTGTTGAAATTACTGATGCTTTCGGATGTAAAGATACGGACTCGGTTTACTTAACAGTGAATGCTTTACCTATAGTAGATCTAGGAAATGATACAGCAATTTGTTTTGGAGATCCAGCAATCACATTCGATGCAGGAAATGTAACGGCAACTTATTTATGGGCACCAGATGGAGAAACATCTCAAACAATTGTAAAAGATGTTGAAGCTGAGTATTCGGTAGCAATAGAAGATACAAATGGATGTGAAGCAGCAGATACAGTTTATTTAACAGTAAATGCTTTACCAATAATTGATCTAGGAAATGATTCGTCACTTTGTCCAGGAATGACAACTACGGTTGATGCTGGAACTGGTGTAAGTTATGAATGGAATGGTTTCTTACCTTCAGCAAGTCAGACTTTAGTTATTGGCGGTGGTGAGACTACTGTTGTAGTTACTGATTCAGAAGGATGTATTGGAAGAGATACAATTGTTATAACAGAAGTTAATCCATTAGCAATTAGTTTAGGACCAGATACAGCAATTTGTATAGGAGATCCAGATGTTGTTTTCGGGATGGTATCTGGAAGAACAGATGTAACAGTAGTTGGATGGAATGACGCTTCAACTGGATTCACATTAAACGGAAACACAGCTGGAGATTACTGGTTAGAAGTTGATAGTGCAGGTTGTATTGCGAGTGATACAATTACTTTATTAGTTAGTGCTTCACCAACAGTAGACTTAGGTCCTGATACAGCAATTTGTTTTGGAGATCCAGCAATTACTTTCGATGCAGGAAATATAACAGCAACATATTTATGGGCGCCAGATGGTGAGAGCTCTCAAACTATAACAACAGATGTTGAAGCTGAATATTCAGTAACAATAATAGATACAAACGGTTGTGAAGCTGCGGATACAGTTTACTTAACAGTAAATGCTTTACCAATTGTTGATTTAGGAAATGACACAGCAATTTGTTTTGGAGATCCAGCCATCACTTTCGATGCAGGAAATACAACAGCAACTTACTTATGGGCACCAGATGGAGAAACATCTCAAACAATAGTTAAAGATGTTGAAGCTGAATATTCAGTAGCAATAGTAGATACAAACGGATGTGAAGGAGTAGATACAGTATACTTAACAGTAAATGCTTTACCCGTAGTAGATTTAGGAAATGATACCAGTATATGTATTGGAGAATCTCCAGTAACATTTGATGCTGGAAATATAAGTGCAACTTATTTATGGGCACCTGATGGAGAAACTACTCAAACGGTTGTTACCGATGTTGATGGTGACTATTCAGTAGAGATTGTAGATACAAATGGATGTGAAGCAACAGATACAGTTAGATTGAATGTTAACACTTTCGCAACAGTTGATTTAGGAAATGATACTACGGTTTGTATAGGAGCACCGGCAATTACTTTTGATGCAAGAAGTCCAGGAGCAACTTATTTATGGGCACCAGGTGGAGAAACTACTCAAACGATTGCTAAAGACATAGCTGGAGAATATTCAGTTGCTTTAACGGATGTTAATGGATGTCAAGGAACCGATACAGTTAACTTAGCATTAAGCGCATTGCCAATAGTAGACTTAGGGGTTGATTTAGAAATCTGTATTGGAGATGCAGCGGTGTCTTTTGATGCTGGAAATATTACATCGACTTATTTATGGGCACCAGATGGAGAAACATCTCAAACTATAACTACAGATGTAGACGGGGAGTATTCAGTAGCAATAGTAGATACAAACGGTTGTGAAGGAGCTGATACGGTTCGTTTAACTGTAAATGCACTTCCTATAGTAGACTTAGGAGTCGATCAAGAGATTTGTGAAATAGAGCCAGATGTAACAATAGATGCAGGAAATCTAACTGCTACTTATTTATGGAGTACAGGAGAAACTACAGCTACAATTGATATTCATACTGAAAACGATTTCAATGTTGTAGTAACTGATACTAACGGTTGTATTCAAAAAGATACTGTGCATTTAAAAGTGAATTTAATGCCAACAGTAGCCATGGCTGATCAAGTGATTTGTTTCGGAGACCCAGCTGTTACATTTGATGCAGGTGTTGGATTTGTAAACTACTTATGGAGAACTGGAGAATCAACTCAAGATATTACA
The DNA here is from genome assembly GCA_963933885.1 of uncultured Flavobacteriales bacterium. Lineage (GTDB taxonomy): Bacteria > Bacteroidota > Bacteroidia > Flavobacteriales_C > CAWVWF01. The sequence goes on from CAWVWF010000130.1 coordinate 6,982, forward strand.
ACAGACCAGGATGGTGAATACGTTGTTGGTTTTGTAGATGCTCAAGGATGTGCCGGTACTGATACTGTATTATTAACAGTAAATGCTTTACCAATTCCTGACTTAGGAGTTGATCAAACAATTTGTACAGGAGCTAACGCTGTAACATTCGATGCTGGAGCTTACGCTTCATATGTATGGGATAGCGGAGAAACTTCACAAACAATAGATAAAGATGTTGCTGGAACTTATACAGTTGAAGTAACAGATGCTAACGGTTGTAAAGGAAGTGATGATGCTGATTTAATACTAATTGCTTTGCCTACACCAGATGTTATTCTAGATATTTCAATGTGTCCAGGTATGAGTTCTACATTAGATGCTTCGGTTTATGATAATGGAAATGGAGCTTACACATACGCTTGGCAGGATGGTTCAACAGGAAGTTCATTTGTAGCAAATGCTGCAGGTAGTGTTTGGGTTGATATTACAGATAGCTATGGTTGTACTGGAAGAGATTTAGCAGATGTTTCTATACTAAGTAGTTTAACAGTTGCAATTGTTGGAGCACCAACAATAGAATTTTGTATCGGAGACAATGCTGATTTAGTTCCTAATTATAAAACAATCGATGGTTATTACTTTACATGGAGTGATGGATCAACAACTGAATCAATCAATGTAACAACAAGTGGATCTTACGATGTTCATGTTGATAATGGAGCAGGGTGTGAAGGTGATGGAACAATTGATGTTGTTGTAAATCCATTACCAGTTGTTACACCATCTGTTGCTGCGATTTGTGATGGTCAAGCTGCAACAATCGGAAATGATCAAGGAAATACTTATAACTATAGCTGGGGGACTGGTGAAACAACAGCTGAGATCACTGTATTAACAGCTGGGACATATACACAAACAGTAACACATGCAACACAAGGTTGTGTTAATTCTACAACAGTTGATGTAACAGTTAATTCTAATCCAGTACCGGATTTAGGTAACGACATTGAAGTGTGTAAAGGAACAAATGTTTCTTTCGCAGATGAAAGTGGAACACCAGGTTTAACATACTTATGGAGTACAGGAGAAACTACTGCTTCTATAAGTCCAACTACAACGGGAACGATTTCAATAGATGTAACTTCTGCAGTAGGTTGTACAGGAAGCGATGTTGTTGAGGTTTCTTTCTTAGATGTTCCTACTGTTGATCTAGGACCAGATATTAACCTTTGTCAAGGTGAAGTTTCATCTGTTGATGCTGGTAATGCAGGTAATCCAGGTTTGACAATAACATGGAATACTGGTCAAACAGATGCTACATTTGCAGTTAGTCAAACTAATACACATATCGTAACTGTAAGTAATGGTATTTGTGCTGCTAAAGATACAATAGATGTAAACGTTGTTCCATTGCCAGTTAGTGAAATCGATCATGCATTAGCAACTCAGTTGTATTGTTTTGATGAGATAATAGACAGAGGTATAGATTTAGTTGCAGGAACAAGTACTGCATATACATACGAATGGGGGACTGGAGAAACAGATGGGACTTTAAATGTGAAAGCTGAAGGGACTTACGTTGTTACAATTAGTGTTGGGAATTGCTTCATTACAGATAATATCACGCTTAACGGATATTGTCCAAGTGTATTAAATGTACCAAATACATTCACGCCCGATGGAGATGGTTTAAACGATGGTTTCAATGCTATAGGACATAATATTTATGATTATGAAATGTACATCTTTAACAGATGGGGAGAACAGATTTTCAAGTCTTCTTCTATGACTAACGATTGGGATGGGAGATATAAAGGAAAAGAAGTTCAGGTAGATGTTTATGTTTACAAAATCTATTATTCTGTAGAACATCCTGATGGAAACCTAAGAAGAAAAGAGAAAGTTGGAATTGTAAATGTTCTTAGATAATCTATAAAGTAATTAATGAATTTTTATTGAGAGCTGTATTCAGAGTAAGATCTGAATACAGCTTTTTTTTATTAAAAACTAGACCATTGTTGAATTAGAAAAGATGTTTGTGAATAATTCTTTTGCACTTGCTTGTGGTTAATTCAAAAAATCTTGATAAATTGGAGTTAAATTCACTTAAACAGCAATAAGTTTTGGAAAAGTATATTGGAATTGATGTAGGAGGTACAAATGTTAAAATAGGAGTTGTATCTAAAGATGGAGAACTTTTAGAAAAAATTAAGTATCCTACAGCTGAGTTAACAGAAGGGGAAGGTTTTATACCAAACTTCTGTAAAGCTATTCAAAACACATTGGACCTTTATCCTGGAATAAACAAAGTTGGTTTAGGTGTCCCTGGATTAATTTCAAAAGACAGACGTACTTTAATTAAGTTGGCTAACATTCCATCTTTAAGTGGAGTTTGTATTGTTGGTGAACTTGAGAAAGCATTTCCAAAATTAAAAATCAAATTAGAGAACGATGCGAAAGTAGCTTGTTTAGGAGAGTTTTATTTCTCCGAGCATACTTTACCTGATAGTTTTTTAATGATCACGCTAGGAACCGGAATTGGTGGTGCTGCGATGATTGATGGTAAGTTGTTCGTTGGTGGTTCTGGTAACGGTGTTGAAATAGGACACATGTTAGGATCAAAAGATAAAGTTTACGAGGATTTCATCAGTAAAAGAGCAACTGTTGCTTATGTATTGAAGGAACTTGAAAAATCAAGTAACAAGAAATCTATCTTAAACGATATTCCAAAAGATGAGTTGGATTCTAAAATGATTGAAGCAGCTTTAAAACAAGGTGATGCTGTTGCCGAAAAAGCTTACAAGAACTTTGGGAAATGGTTAGGTAGAAATATTGTTTCTTCTCTTAGAGTACTAGATGTTCGTACTGTTTTATTAGGAGGTGGAGTTTCTAAAACCTTCAAGTACATGAAGGAGCCAATGTATGATGTAATTAATGAACACTTAGGTGATTATTATACTGAAGACTTGGAGATTAAAAAGGCTTCTCTTGGAAATGATGCAGGAATTATTGGTGCTGCAGCATTAAACTTCTAATTCTTATTAATTTAAAAAATACTTAGATTTTTTAA
>CAWVWF010000131.1:0-10012 GCA_963933885.1 uncultured Flavobacteriales bacterium
CACTTGATATAAGAGACTTGATTCATAGATATAACCGATAACTGGGTGAATTCTCTTTTGCGGAAACAGAGTGAATACCCCCCTTGTTAGTATGTCATTTTCAAGTTGACGACCATTTGTTTTATGGTATATATAGTTTCCAATTAAAGCAATCTCGAAAGCTTTTTTAGTCAAAGTTGTTTGCAGAGATAATGGAATCATAAGCTGATCAAGTCTGCCTTTTGACATTCTCATAGATGCATTGAATTTATAGTTGAAACTCAATGAGTCTTTAGCCTTAATTTGATCAGATTGTGAGAATCCAAAATTAGAAGTGAATATCAGAATAACCAGAAGCATTCCTGTCAGAATGTTTCTGGTTATTGTCTTTTCTATTTTCATATACGAAAGGTCTTTAAATTGTTGTTGGGATAGAAATTCCATTTTGTGTATTTATCTCTTTGCCTATAACGTCCATCTGCTTTTACTTCACAGTGAAATATTTATGAATTGCCTTTTGAATGAGCGGAATTCCAACTATACCAGCTGGTAACCCAATCAATATCCCAACACCAATGCTTTTCAACCATGCAAACATAAATCCAGGGAAGAACCCATTGTTAATCAACATCATAAAAAAGGACATTACAACAGACATCAAAACAACGATAGCTACTCCTTCTATTAATCCATATACTTTCTTACTTACTTTCATATTTCTATAATTTATCAGGATCAGTTATTATTTCTAATAATACAGGTCCTTCAGTTTGAAATAATTCCTTCATTTTATCTTCAACTTCTGCGTTGTTTTCTGCTCTTAATCCTGTCATTCCACATGATTGAGCAAAGTCACTAAAATTAGGATTTGATAAATCAGTTTTCCATACATCAAACTCTCCAGATCTTTGTTCCTTACTAATTTTCGCCAGTTGGTTATTATTCATAATAATCAATTTGACTGGAATACTGTATTGCACTAATGTTGTTAGCTCTGCCATGTACTGACCGAAACCTCCGTCACCAGCAACTGCAACTATAGGCAACTGTCCTTTAGTAGCGGCCCAAGCACCTATTGATGCTGGTAATGCAAATCCTATTGAACCTAGGTAACCTGATAATAGAAAACGATGATCTTGACTTTCAAAATAGCGACCAAAACTGTAAGCATTATTCCCTACATCTACACACATAACCCCTTTCTCTGGAACCTGTTTGTTTAGCTCAAGAAAAATTTTTGAGGGTGTTGCGTTATCTGATACTTCATTTGCTCTATTTTCTTTTTCTTTTCTCCAATCAGACCATCTTGACTTAATTTCCTTTTCTGGTTGTTGGGCGCTTACGCTAGTATCTAATGTTTCATTTAAGAGAGATGCAGTAGTTTCTATATCTCCTAAAACACGTACCGATATCGTATTAAATTTAGCTAGAGCCAATGGATCATGATCTACTTGTATTGTAGGAATACTTTCTGAAATACCCGTGTGACGTGCAAAAGAAGCACCAAATACAATAAGTAAATCGGCAGAACTCATGAAATGTGCGGCAACGGGAGTACCACTTTTACCCAATACACCACAAGCCAGTGGATGAGAATCAGCAACAGCTCCTTTCGCTTTAAAAGTGGTCATTATTGGTGCGCCTATCTTTTCTGCAAAATTTAATATTTCTTGAGTAGCATTTCGAGCACCATGACCTATAATAATTGTTGGTTTCTTTGCTTTTTTTATTAATGAGTTAGCTTTATTTAATTCTTCTTTTGGAGGAGATATAGCCAGGTTAGGCATTCTTCCTTCACTATTAGAAGCTATCGAATTATTGGCAGGAAGTACCTGTACTTCATCAGGAAATGTTAGGTGCGAAACACCTTTATTAAGTGTAGCGTGTTTTATAGATAAACCTATTAACTCAGCATGCGGACTATCTGCTTGTACTCTATGATTAAAATCGGCTACAGAACTAAAGGCGGAGACTAAATCTACTTCCTGAAAATTACCTGTACCTACAACCTGAGTAGCCACTTGTCCTGTAAGAGCCAGCAATGGTGCTCTATCAACTTTGGCGTCCCACATACCTGTAAATAAATTAGTTGCTCCCGGCCCTGCAATAGTTAAGCAGGCAGCTGGTGTTCCTTTGAGCTTTCCATAAGCGGAAGCAGCAAAAGCGGCAGCTCCTTCGTGTCTTATTCCTATGAATTTCAGATTGCCCTTTTCCTCCTGTAAACGCATAGCGTCAGCCAAGCCCAAATTAGAGTGACCTACCATTCCAAAAACAGTATCAACCCCCCAATTCACCATTGTTTCAACCATCACATCAGAAATAGTCGCTTCATGAATAGTCTCTTCTTCCACTTCTACATAAACTCCATCCTCTTTGACTTCTAATTTATAGGCCTGAACCTTGTCATCAAATCCTTCTGGAGACTTTCCTGTACAGGTATGAAATTCATAACCATGCCAAGGACATTTTATGAAACCATTCTCTATCGTCCCTTCATTTAAAGGGCCTCCCATATGAGGACAAGCGTTGTCTACGGCTCCTATTTCTCCTTTCACTTTAGAAACAGCTAATGTTTTCTTACCTGCTTGTACTTTTAAGATTTTCCCTTCTTCAATAGATTCAGGGTTGTCTAATATCTTATACCAATTTTTCTTTATAGCCATTGATTTTATTTTCTAATTAAACGAGCTTTAGTAGTCGTGAATAGGGTGAAACAGAAGGGTTCCATCGGTTGATTAAAATTTAATGCACAACAAATAACCCGATGAGCTAAATTTCATAGGGTTATTCGTTCCATATCATAAGTTGATATATAGCTACAGGCTCATATGAGATCCATCACAATATGGAGGGTTCTTCGTTAGCTTGCACATACACATCGCTGCTGTTTTACTTTCTTCTGCTTTAAATACATTTGGAGTAAACTCACTTCCCGCATGTGCACCATTACACCAAGGCTGATTGTCTGATTTTCCGCATGCACACCATGCGTAAGTTTTCCCTTCTTCTAATTGCTCCATTCGCGGTGTATTCCCCGCTACATTTGCTTTGCTCATAATTTCTGAATTTTAATTATGATAAAACTAATGGTTAATTAATCCCTATGCATTCATGTAGATTAACAAATCAAAGAATTGTTATTTTTTTCTAGAAATTTCTCCTCTAATAGTACTTAAGGCTTGTGGAGTAATACCTAAATATGATGCAATCATTCGTTGAGGAACTCTATTAGGTATTTTTGGGTATGTTTCTAAAAATGATTCGTAACGGTCTTTTGCCGAAGCACTGATTAACATGATTACTCTTCTTTGCAACACAGCAACACGTCTTGATAAAAGGGTTTCATTTTTTTTTATCTGATCAAAACCTCGATCAGGTTTATGCAATAAGCCTCTATCCAAAATAATTACTTCTGAATCTTCAATGCAATCAATAAAAAGTTTAGCTGGTTGTTTAAACTCCTGAGATTCAATATCGGCAATTACCCAACCTTCAGGAGCAAACATAAAAATGTGTTCTTTTCCCTTATCATCAATAGTATAGCTTCTTAATAATCCTTTTTTAACAAAGAAGGCTTTTGAGCAATTCTCTTCAGCTCTCTGTAGGATTTCTCCTTTATTGAATCGTGAGGTATTCTTTTCTGAGTCGAGATTTAATATTTCGTTAATGTTTTCCATTTTTTAATACCTGCCAATGTTTGTGTAAATATCACCAGTAGAATTTATAAATCACTATTAATCTAATTCTTATTTTTAGGAGTGTTGTTAATGAGTTCATTATCTCACTGCAAATAGTTCGATATTTGATACCTTAACTATTAAGTTATAATTGATAAATCTTCAATAAAAAAGTTCGACTTCTCTCCCGCCGACTCCACTACAAGAGACTCATCTGAATTATCAGATGAGTCTTCTATGTTTTTAGCCTAACATCTTATATGAATTTTTAGTTTATCATCAAATCAAAAAGTAAATTACTTTTGAGAGTATTACTTTCGTTTTGAAATTTAATAAGTTCAATTCTAGATTTCAACCAAGTGTTTTCTCTATAGTTCATTAAGAAGACAGAACTTTCTCCCATTTTAAAAAGGCTTTTCTCAGCACTATATAAAGCCTCTGTATTTAAAGCCAATTGCTCACTTATTGCTAATTGTTTTAACACCCGATAGTAATTATTCACGGATGATTTCACTTTGTATTTAACCTGCGCTAATTTTAAATCATTTTTTCGTTCCTGATCTTGTAATTTTAGCTTAGCAAGCTGCACTCCTCCTCTTTCTTTTCTTGTGAAAATTGGATAGGAAAAGTCAATTCCCCAATTATAATTCTCTATGGAGTAATTAGGAAAAGGATTATCATTAACTGGCTGACTTAAAGCGTTATATTTTAAAGTCAACTGAGGTTTAAGCTGTTCTCTCTTCATTCTCAAATCAACTCTTTTCTCTTTAATTTTTAAATCATTAATTTTTAAGGATGGGTGATTAGTAATTAACGAATCAAGCTGCACATCTTGAAAAGTGACTATATTACTTATAATATTTTCAGGAATAGCATTACTAATTTCAAGAGGAACAAACCCATCCGACCACAAATAATTTTCTAGATTCAACTCAGCGTTCTTATAGTAATTCTCAACTTTCAATAAAGAAAGCTCCCATTTTTGAACAACAATAGAAGCTTCTACTGTATCTACAGATGGTTTTTCACCAAAAACTACAGCATCCTTAACAGCAGAAAGTCGTTGATTTGCATTTTCATAAGCTAACTCATAGACACTAAGTTCTTGATATGCTTGTTGCCACTTCCAGTAAGCAATAGAAGCATTACGCTTTAAGTCGTTTAACATAACAACTCTTTGTAGTTCTGTACTAGATTTAAATAAATGTGCTTTTTTCAAAGTTGCCCTACGCTTGTCAATTAATAAACCTTTACCTACTTCCAATTTTAGCCCTGCATACCAAAGCCCATTTGAAGGTGCTTTCATATCAGGATTTAAGTAAAAACCTTCATTCATAACATAACCTGTTTCGGCCGTTAACCCAAACCAAGAAGGAATCTTTAATGCTCCATTTAAACGACTGTAATATTGTTTATCGTCATAGTATTTTTGAGTTAAATCCCCTACCACTTTTGGATCAAAGCCTCCTCTTGCTTTTGTTAAATTCGACTTACCAAATTCTTGTACAATACTTGCATTTTGAGCATATGGGTGATTTACCATGACCTGCTGTATAAAAGAATCATATTTAAATACTTTTAAACTATCATTTGCAAAACCAGAACTAGCAACTCCTAAAAAGACTAAAAGAAAAGTTATTATTTTCATTTTTTTTCAACTTTAGAATTCGAAATAACTTTATAAAACTCAGGTGGAAATCCATTTATTTTCCTCCATAGCTCATACCATATCTGCACATTATTCAACAGAACCATCGCTTTAGAACCACCACCTACTCTAATGTCTTTTGGCCAATTATGATCCGAAGTATCCGGTTCAACCAAAACTCTATACTTTCCATTCTGACTGATAAAATGATCAATAGCATATATTCTCCCTCCATAAGTTCCATAACTTGAACCCGGCCATCCCGAAAATACAATTGCAGGCCAACCATCAAACTGAAGTCTTACTTCCTCTCCTGCATTTATTAAAGGAAGATCAATCGGATCTACATAAATCTCTACTGATAAATCATAATCACTAGGCATAAAGGTCAATATTGACTCTCCTGCTTTAACTGTTTCACCTATTCCATAAACAAGAAGCTTTGTTACATAACCATCCTGTGGAGCAGTTATAACATAGAACCCTTGTCTAGCTATATAGTTTGAATACTTATTTTCTAATGAATTAACAGAAGACTCTGTATCAAACTTCTTAGATTCAGTAGTGAATTTATCAGACGAAGCCTTTGCATAGTTTGACTCGAATTTAGCTTCAATACTATTCAGTTCAATTTTTAAGTTGAGCAATTCATTTTTAGTATTTAACCATTTATTCTTTGCCTCTAATTGTTTTGCCTGACTTTGTTGCGCTTTATTTCTTCGCTTTTCAAGATCGGCAAGAGACTTCAATCCCTTATCATAAAGACTATCCATTCGTTGAAGTTGGAAGGTCGCAATCGCTTTATCTAGCTTTGCCGCTTCATACTTAATACTATCATTTTGAATCTTCAATACAGTTTGGATAATCTTATTCTTAGCTTTTTCACTAAAAAAGATACGTTGACGAATTAGTGCCTCCAATTGAGAATTTTGCGCTTCAATTTTTCCGGAATATGAATTAACTGATTTTTTCTTAAGTGAAAGTTGATTCCCCGTTCGTTCTAAAAGTTTCTTATCGAAATAAGCATCCTTAATTTCTGAAACAATAAGAATTGTATCCCCTTTCTTCACAAAGTCACCCTCCTTAACTTTCCACTTATCTATCCTTCCAGATATGATAGAATGTATTTTTTGAGGTCGGTGCTCAGGGTTTATTGTTGTGATAACACCATTAGTTCGAATGTTCTGCGTCCATGGCAAAAGCATTACTACAAGTAATAATATAACACTCCATTTCACAATTGTCAAAGTCACTTTTTGAGTTTTCTTCGACTCAACTAATCTCAATGCCGAAAATGATTTCGGGTTAAACTTAGATGGTAAATTATTGTTAGATATATTCAGCATAACTTAAGGTTTAAGAGAAATAATTTCACCATTTTCCAACACCACTTTTCGATCTATTAAATCGGGTAAGTCTATTGGTTGTGAACTGGAAATCAATACAGTCCATTTATGATCTCTATCTAACAAAAACTTTAAAAGCCTAGTTCGATCATCAGGAGAAAACATTGAAAAACTGTTTTCTAACAAAAGCAACCTTGGCTTATCAACAATTGCGCGTGCTATTAAAATTTTAGAAACAGTACTCTTAGAAAATTGTTTCCCTAATGGTAAAATCCTAGCTTCATAACCTTCAGGCAATTGAGTAACCAAACTGGATAAACCTACTGCATTAATAGCCCACTTAACATTCTCAAGCGTTGCTTTCTCTCTTCCTAAAGTTATGTTCTCCAATAAAGTACCCTCAAACAAGGTTTCATCTCTTAAATATCCACCAATATGACCACGAAGTTGATCGAAATCGAAATTATTAATAGGAATATCTTCTATTGTAATAGAACCACTGTTGGGAGATAAAAGGCCGCTAACTAAATACAGCAATGTTGATTTCCCACTATCACTTCTTCCCGTGAAAAACACTCTCTCACTAGCTTTTATTGATAATGAGAGGTTTTTTAATGCCAGTTTTTGTTCTTGTGGATAATTATAGGAAATATTGTTAATTCCCAATTCTATACCCTTAGCTGATTCTTCTAATTTAATCCCACCGTCTTTTTCTAGAGGCATATCCGTAACCTGCCCTACTTTTTCAAGCGATGTTAAAACATCATAAATAGTTTCAAAACTCAATATCGCTTTTTCAACAGAGTTTACGATCAATAAAATAACAATTTCAGCAGCAACAAACTGCCCAATATTCATTTGCTGATCGATAACTAAAAGTCCACCAATTAATAAAAGACCGACTGCAACTAATACTTTAAAAACAACCATCATCCCATACTGGAAACGCAATATTGAGAAGTGGTTTTCTCTTGATTCGTTATAATCTATAGCATGATTGTTTGTTCTATTTAGTGTTAAATCCGATTTTCCAGATAATTTGAAACTAATATTTGATCTTGCTATCTCCTCTAGCCAATGAGCAATTACATACTTATGTTTTGACTCAATCAAACTTGTCTTCATACCCGACTTCATCGTGAACCAAAAAATAGAGACAATAAGAATTATCAACAACAAACTAAATACAATAAAAAAAGGATGGTAAAGAGATAGTAAAACTAAACCGAAAAGTATTTGGATAGAAGAAGATGAAAAATCAAGTAAAATCTTCGTTATCCCTTTTTGAATCGAGATAATATCAAAAAACCTATTCATCAACTCTGGAGCATACTGCTTAAAAAGTTCTTCTAATCTAATTTTAGGAACTCTATATGTAAATTCAAAAGCTGCTCGTGTAAATATTTTTTGTTGAAGGTTTTCTGTTATTCTTAATTGATTAATTTGCATAATCCCACTTAATGAGATTGCTCCTGCAACTAAAGCTATAAGAACCAACCAAGATGTATTTACAGCACCACCTTGGATAAGGTTTATAATAGATTGAATTCCAATTGGCAATACAAGGTTTAACAATCCAATTATGATTGCATACAAGTACAAATTTCTTATTTCTAGTTTATCCGGTTTAAGAAGAAGCCAAAATCTTCCTATAGGACTAAGTTTTTTAGTGTCCATAACATATAAATAAAAATTAATTTAATTACCGTACATCAGTAATTCAACCGAGTTAATCTATGTTTTAATAGGTGGTCTGAATGGTTGGGATAAATAATCAGAGTGATAAAAAGTGGAATAGAATAAAAATGACTTATTCATCATTTCGTTAGGTTCGAATTGAACTTTAAACTCTAAAGCCAATGAAAGATATTCTTCAATAGAACTTTCCTCCTCTTCTATTTCGCATTCAACAAACTCAATCGAATCATCGCTTTCAGACCAACCAAAGTAGGTATCCAAATTAGGATATAAGGTTGCCAATGAAATTAGCAACACATAAAAAATCGATATGAAAGACTTGTTAATCATAAATTCAATTCACGCTCAACCAATTGTGTATAAAATGTTATTACAGCATCTTCTCCTTCAACCACATCAGTTAAACGTGGTAGATGAGTAGCAAAAAAACGTTGGTGATGTGCACCTTCAATCACTGTAGAGACTAGCATATGTGGATATTTGAAATTAGGTTTAATCTGTAAAGTAATATCGGCAACCCTTTGAACTACTTGCTTATAAACTTGAAAAAATCCTAATTCATTATCAGCATCAACACTTTTAGACTGATATATTTTTGATGACTCAACAACCACAATTCGTTGCAATTTTGCTTCATCAATTTGATGTATTTCTTTATCCTCTTCTATTTCCTCAGTTAAACACTTAATAGCATTCCTTAATCTAATTTTCGGATCCTCTATGTTAAGAGTTCTCATTACAATCCTATATTCCATCCAACTCCAATACCACATCGTTAGATATGTCAATAAATAATGCTTACTATCGAAATACCTATATACAGAAGCTTCTGTAGAACCAATTTCCTTCGCTAATTTTTTGAATGTAAAATTTTCGAAACCTAAAGATTCTATCAAATTAATTCCTTCTCGTAAGATTTTCTCACCTAATTCGCTAGTCAAAGGGTCCTTTTTAAAAACCTTCTCATTTATTTTTATAGCCAATTTAGAATGTAACGCTCGCATAATTAATAGTAGTTGTATTCAAACATAATAGTATTACTATCGATTATTGATTTAAACATGAAAAATTTTGTGATGAGCCTATCAATTTTATTGATACGATCACAATTTGTTAAAAATTAAATAAATCAAGTTAAAGGAATCTTCTCATTATAAATCAAGGACATTTAAATCCTCTAGAAAAAAGTTCGACTTCTCTCCCGCCGACTCCACCAAACTAAAAAAAGCCGTTGATAAAATCAACGGCTTTTTTGTTTCAATAAATTCTTGGAACAAAAGCATAAAGTATTCCTTATAACACTACCATGTTTCACTTCAAAACAAAGTGCCAAAAAGAGCCGTTTTTTGATGCACCAATTTGATTAAAAAAGTCATCAAACATTAACTACAGACCATGTTTTAAATTCAGGACTGTCCCGGTTCATTATTGGACTGTCCCGGTTCATTATTTTAAATTCAGGACTGTCCCAGTTCATTATTTTTTTTCATTTTTTAAGGGCGCTTTTTCCAACTGAAATTATCTTAAACTTTTCAGCATGTTTTAATACGTTGCAAAATTTCATAATCAAAAGGTTATTCATGAATTGTGATTGGCGAACTCTTTATTTAAACCATTTTATATCTTCTTTCAACAAGTTATCTCGAATAGTTCTTAACGAAAAA
>CAWVWF010000132.1:0-9997 GCA_963933885.1 uncultured Flavobacteriales bacterium
ACACTCTGACCAAAACTATAAAGTACGATTGAGTTAAATATCAAATGCATCCAATCTGCATGTATAAGACTATGAGAAAACAATCGATAAACTTCATTTCTATGTTTAATTGCATAAGCGTTAAACAATAAGTTTTGCTTTAGCTGAGGATCCTCAAATGCTTTATAAGATGTTAGACAAGTAAGTCCTAAAATAACGTACGTAATGATTGGCTGTATTTCTTGTACCATAATTAGTTATTTACCAACTCCCATTACTCCCTTTTCCTGAGAATAAATTAGTTTTAATATATTCTATTGTCTCTTCTGAAGTATCTAAACCTGATATTGAAGCTTTCATAGAATCATCCCATTCTATTGAATCCCAATGACCATTATAAATCCCAGAAAATTGATGCATTAATTCGTGAAGATATCCAGCATCTCCTTTCGAATCTATCCAAGATATGCCTACAACTTCTAATGTGAAATTAAAAACCCATTTTACAACCTTAAAAAGTAATAAGCTGGGTATAGCACCTGCCATTAAACCAAGCATCATACCTGAAAAATAATTAGAAGTCTCTATCGTAAAATAAGAAACTCCATAATTAACAGGAACAAAAAGTATTACTAAGCTCCAGATATAAACTATTCTCGGATATAATCTCATTCTCGAAAAAGCTGTTAATCGAGGACTATTTCCAAATGAAGCTAAGTAAAGTAATTTTTCAACATGTGGTTTAAAAACTGCATATGGTCGTTTTTTCCGAGACGCAACAACCTGCCAGTTGGCTAGTAATATCCTTTTCTTTTTCAACTGTCTCCCTAATCCATTTTCTATTGCATCCACCCAGGCTAAAACAGAAAAATAAGTAAACTTTCCTCTAACCTGATACATCATAAATTCAGAGGTAGGTTTTTGCTTTTTTATCCACTGAAGAAATGGTATTAAATTAATAAAAAACCCTATAATTATTAACCAAGAAATTGTTGTAACAGTTGACTGTACTGTCTTCTTTTCAGAATAAGTTAAACCTTCACTAGTGTCCTGTCTTTCATAATCATGCAATCTCTTAGCTTCTCCTTGAAAAGTAAAGAATAATAAAAAGACAATATATCTTAAATATAGCCTCATGACCAATCACCTCCTGCTCCTCCAAAATCACCTCCATAGAAATCTGAGTAACCTGAAAACGAGCTTCCAAAACTTCCAAAACCATAATTAACGTATTCTGGTCCTAACAAAAATTGATTCTTCTTATTCTCCCACATTAAATCCTTCCAAAACATCCCTAAAAAGAATCCATAATAATGAGCCATTGCTATTTGGAAATAACCTGCAGTTTCTTTTTTTGTAAGTGATCTTTCAGCGCTATATTTTAATGAATAGTTAAATGTCATATGCGCTATAAACCAAAGTGGCGCCGCAGGAATAAAACCAACTACAATCCCTCCTATTCGTGTTCCAATAGAAGTACTTTCTACATCGTCAGAAAACGCGTAAGCGAATGCGTTTAATATGGACAGTAAAATTCCAACATCTAATAATGCCATAACTTTCGAATACGTTGGCATACGTTTAAAAGCTGTTGTTGCCATGTTTTTACCGAATGCTTTATCTTTTAATAAACGATGGATTTTCTTTTTATAAACTAATAGAGGTGCTTTCCTTCGATCACAGGCTTGTTTCAAAACAAGTATGATGCGTTTTTCTTTTGATAGATCTGAATTTGTTTCTACTTCAATTCTGTTCACCAAATCCAACACATTGTCGTAGGAGTGTTTTCCTTCAACATTATAGAGGAAAGCTTCTTTTGTTTGCTTTTGATTTTTAAGCCAATAAATATAGAAGGGAATGTTGACTATAAATATAATGTATACAGCAACGGCTAAAAATGACCACATATGTAAATGTAATCTTTATTTATTCTTCAAATGATATTTCGTTATCCAACTCGTTAACATCATTTTCATTAAATGGAAAATAGGTTTTCAATTGTTCTCCAGCCTTTATAATACCTTCAGACAAACCTTTTCCGTATTCGGATTTTCTAAAATTACTTAGAACTACATCTCTTACTTCGTTCCAGTAATCATCATCCACTTTTTCACTTATTCCAATATCTCCTAGGACCGCAAATTTCTTATCCATCGTTGCTACATAAAACAAAACACCATTTCTTAAATCTGTTTTATGCATTTTCAATTTATCAAAAAGAAAAGCTGCTCTATCCATAACATCACCTTCACATGTATTTTCTACATGTAATTTAATTTCCCCTGACGTTTCACTTTCAGCCATCTCGATCGCATTGACAATCTTAGCTTTAACTTCTTCCGTGAAAATCTGCGATGCATCCATTGAATATTCTTTTGTATACCAACTTAATTAAAAAGTCAAAAAAAAGCCAATCCTAATGGATTGGCTTTAATTAATTTACTCTATAATTTCAAGAGATCTATTTATGAAATCTGTTAATTCTTTACCTTTAAGTAAACCTACAGATAATAAAGCTAAATCTGTTGCTTGTTTTGCTAACGTTGTTTGAACTCCGGCATCACCTTCATTCAATATCTTACCAACTAAAGCATGATTTGAGTTAACAACCAAGTTATAGCTTTCTGGCATGTTCCCCATGAAACCGCCTTGTCCACCAACTTTTTGCATTTCAGCCATTCTTCTCATAAACTCACTTTGAGTAATTTGAATTGGAGCATCTTTTTCACTTAAACTTTCGAATTGAACGTTATAAGTTGTTGGGTTAATTAAACCTTCGATTATTGGTTTTAACTTTTCTTCTTCCTCTTTAGAAAGTTTACTTGGTAATTCTTCGTCTTTAAGAATCAATTTTTCAATTGTATCTGAATCAACTCTTGCAAAAGTAACATCAGTATTAGACTGCTCTAACTTGTTAACTAAGTGAGAACTTAATGCTGTATCCATAACCAATACATCATAACCTTTTTCTTCAGCTCTTGCGATGGCAGCATGATGAGCTACAGTATCGTGTGTATAAAGAACGATTGTTTTGTTCTCTTTATTTACTTGATTCACTTTGATTTTCTCAAGGTACTCGTCGATTAAGAAATACTCAGACTTAACGTTTTTGTAAAGCATGAATTTCTTAGATCTGTCTGCAAATTTCTCATCGCTTAACATTCCAAATTCGATAAACACTTTAATATCATCCCATTTACTTTCAAAATCAGCTCTCTCTTTAGTTGCTAATTCCTTTAGCTTATCAGCAATTTTCTTTGTGATATGAGAAGAGATTTTCTTAACGTTTTGATCACTCTGTAAATAAGATCTAGAAACGTTCAATGGAATATCTGGAGAATCTAAAACTCCATGTAATACAGTTAAAAAGTCAGGTACAATTCCTTCAACTTGTTCTGTAACAAAAACTTGATTACAATAAAGTTGAATTTTATTTTTCTGAACCTCCATATTAGGACTCAACTTAGGGAAATATAAGATTCCTGTTAAGTTGAATGGATAATCTACATTTAAGTGGATATGGAATAATGGCTCTTCAAAAGACATTGGATACAATTCCTTGTAAAAAGTCTTGTAATCTTCATCTTTCAATTCAGCTGGTGCTTTCGCCCATGCTGGTTTTGGGTTATTTACTATATTATCAACAGTAATTTTTTCTGGCTCTGGAGCTTCTTCACCTTCTTTAACTTCTGCAGCAGGTAAGGTTTCTTCTTTTGTTCCAAATTTAACCGCGATAGGTAAAAACTTACAGTACTTATTAAGTAATCCTTGAATTTTTGATTCTTCTAAATAATCTTTAGCGTCATCTGAAATATGAAGAATAATATCAGTTCCTCTTGTTTCTTTTTCTTCATCATTCAATTCATAAGAAGTACTTCCTTCACAAATCCAACGTGCTCCTGAAGTTCCTTCTTTAAAGGATTTAGAGTAAACTTCAACTTTATCAGCGACCATAAATGCAGAAAAGAAACCTAAACCGAAGTGACCAATAATCCCATCTGCCTTGTCTTCATACTTCTGAACAAATTCCTCCGCTCCAGAAAATGCGATTTGTGCAATATACTTTTCGATTTCTTCACCATTCATTCCTAATCCGCTATCACGAATTGTTAATGTCTTAGCTTCTTTATCAGCGATTACTTCAACTAGTAATTCACCCATATCTCCCTTAGCTTCACCTATCGAAGAAAGAGTTCTTAATTTCTGACAAGCATCTACTCCATTCGATACTAATTCTCTTAAAAAGATTTCTTGATCAGAATATAAAAACTGCTTGATAATTGGAAAGATATTCTCCGCTTGTACATTAATATTTCCTTGTGCCATTGTATATATTATTTAATAAAAGATTTTAATTTATATCAAAGCATCCTATCAACGTAAGTGCCATTTGAAAAATGATGACAAATTTTCGGATATTTTGCCAAAGGCCAAGAATTCACTGTCAGTATTGACAGGAATAAGCACTTTAAAACTCAATTTAGCACAGTTCAACTATTATTTTTCACTTTTCTAACTTTTTATTGCCTTAGTATTGAGTTTTATTGTTTCTATTATTTAAATTAGCTGGTTCTATTATTTTAATTAAAATGGGTAAAACAAACATCATCATTAACAAAACAACATCTTCTAGATTAGAGGAGGTTGATTTTGATTCTATTCAATTTGGAAGAGAATTTTCTGACCATATGTTTATGGCAGATTATTCAGACGGAGAATGGAAAAATTTTGAAATTCTGCCTTTTCAGGATTTAAAGTTTAATCCAGCGTTTAATTCACTTCATTATGGTCAATCTGTATTTGAAGGGATGAAAGCACATGCTGGTAAAGATGGTGAAATAGTCCTGTTCCGACCTCTTGATAATTTTGAAAGATTAAACCGCTCATGTGCTAGACTGTGTATGCCCGCTATTGATCCTCAAATAATGCTTGAAGGCTTAAGCCAACTTGTAAACATTGATAAAGAATGGATTCCAAAAACAGCAGATGGATCTTTATATATCCGTCCGTTTATTTTTGCCACTGATCAATATATTGGTGTTGCAGCTTCTGAAACTTACAAAATGATCATTTTTACTTGTCCAGTAGGTAAGTATTATGACAAAGCTGTTAAAGTAAAAGTAGAAGACGTATATTCTAGAGCAAGTCCTGGAGGAGTTGGTTATGCTAAAGCGGCCGGAAACTATGCAGCTTCTTTACTTCCTGCACAAATTGCTGCAAAAGAAGGTTATGATCAATTAATCTGGACAGATTCAAACGAACATAAGTATATAGAGGAAAGTGGTACCATGAATTTAATGGTAATCATTGATGGTAAAATTATTACTCCACCAGCTGGAGAAACGATATTAGGCGGAATCACTAGAAACTCTGTACTTCAAATTGCAAATGACTTAGGCTATACAGTTGAAGAGCGTCCACTTACAGTTGACGAAATCATAGAAGCTCACAACGCAGGAAAATTAACTGACATGTTCGGTACTGGAACTGCTGTAACTATTACTCACATAGCAGGATTCGGTAGAGACGGTGTTGACTATATGCTTCCTCCTGTTGCTGAAAGATCTATTTCTTTAAAATTGAAAGAAGATTTGGAAGCTATTAAACGAGGAAACTTAACAGTTGAACATGACTGGGTTGTTAAAGTTTAAGTAAATAATTCAACACAAATATTATAAGACCATCTGATAGATGGTCTTTTTTTGTGCTTTATTAAGTGATTTTCCTATTCACAAAATACATTTCGAGTAATCCTCTGTTCTTCGCTTCAATTTCACCTCTAGCTTCAGTTTCAAATCGTTTAGAAACTAACTCATAAGTTGCTTTTGAAATATTTAATCTTCCTGGCTCACTATTACTTTCCATTCTACTAGCAATATTAACTGTATCACCCCAAATATCATAAGCGAATTTTTTCTTACCTACAACTCCTGCTATCAATTCTCCGGAATGAACTCCTACCCTAACGCCCCATTCTTTCTTTCCCTCTAATTTCCTTTTAGCATTAAACACCTTCATTACCTCAATTAACTCGAGTCCTGCGTTTACAATATTTACAGCATGCAATTCATCTTCAGTAGGTATACCTGATGCACACATGTATGCATCTCCAATTGTTTTAATCTTTTCAAGATTATTACTTTCCATTACTAAATCAAATGCACCAAATATCTCATCTAAACAAGCAACTAATTCTATTGGATCCATAGTTACGGACAAACTTGTAAACCCTTTAAAATCAGTAAATAAAACGGAAGCATTATTATACTTCCGAGTAGTAGCAGTTCCTTTTAATTTTAATTCTAAAGCAATTCCTTTTGGTAAAATATTCAATAATAACTCTTCCGACTTCTCTTGTTCAATTACCAATTCCTCTGTTCGTTCTTGAACAATAACTTCAAGGTATTCCTTTTCTTTTTCTAACTTTCTTGTACGGTAATTAAAAAACAGCAAAACCATAATGATCAATATAAAAACTAGACTCACTATATAAGTTGCATTAAACCAAAATGGTTGGGTAATTGAAAACTCAATTATTAATGGAACACTACTCCAATCCCCCCATTGTGTCTTTGCAAAAACTTTCAATTTATAATTCCCTGGTGTTAAATTGAATACAATATTATCTAAACTTCCAAATTCAGTAATCTCCTCATCTCCTTCAAGCTGATATTTAAACTCAACTTCTTTTGTATTCTTCAAATGAAAGACTTTAGCTCTAAAGTTCAATTGATTTTTATTATAAGGTAATTCCAAACCGATAGGTAATCCATCTATAACATTATCAGAATACCTATAAATATCAATTTTATCATTTCCGTAATACAAACCACTGAAGTAGACTTTTAAATCACGCTTGAGCTCTTTATACTCTTTATCATCTACTCTAAACAAACCTTTAATTGTTCCTATTAACAATTCATTATTTTGACTTACAATTGCTGAATTCTCAAACGATTGTCGACCTATAAAACCTTCTTCAAAGCCATAACATTTTCTAGAATCAACCTTTTTATTCTTTAATACTATACACTGAATTTCATTATCAACTCCTAGCCAAACTTCCTCTTTATTGTTTTTAGCTATAAATCTAATTTTCTTTTCAGATAAAACTGAATCTATAATCGACACATGATTTGTAATAGAAAATATAAGGTTTGAGTTCGTATATCCCAACACCCCATTATTCCAAAGTGTTAATGACTCAACACCTAAAATATTCCATTTATTAAGAAGCTTTAAAGATCTACTCTCCATTTTATAAACTAACGAATCGGATACAAACCAGTAATTATTTCCCAAATAATATACTGAGTTGATTCTCTCATTAATTTGACGATCTACAAAGTCCGTCATTACAGAATCATAAAAAAAACTTGAACCTACATTAAAGGCAAAAAGCTCATGTTTAGCCGTTAGACCAAAACAAAGATTAGAATCGCCAGCTAAGCAGGTTATTTTATTCTCATCAAAATATCCATTATAAGAATCGAGTACCTCTACAACTTCATTTTTTATTATAAGGTTAATTCCTTCGTCTGTACCTACTATTGAAATTAATGTATCAATGTCTACTATTGAATTTACATAATCGTTAGATAAGCCTTCTCGTGTACTTATCGTCGTGATTAAAGAATTACTTAATACGTTTAAACCAGAACCATAAACCCCTAACCAGATTGAAGAATCAAACTCGTTTTCTTTAACATAAGAAATAGCATCATCTGTTAATCCGTGAGTACTTTGCATTAAAGAAAAAGACTCGTTAAATAGCATATTTATACCTCCGAAATAAGTACCTATCCAAATAGCTCCAGAAGAATCTTCATATAAACATCGAATTCTATTGTTAGATAGCCCATTTTCCTGTGTAAACCATTTTATATTAATTTTTTTCTTCAGAAGGTTATTCACTACAATTTTTCCAATCCCATTTCTAGTACCTATCCAGACATCGTTGTGACGATCGATTAAGATTGACTTGATACGAAGCTGTTTTAAACCATCAGCTCGATTAACATTTATAATAGTATCGCTTAACTTAACGCTTAAACCATCCTTAGTACCTATCCATACATTGCCATCTTTATCTTCTGCTAAAGCAAGAATTTCATTACTCGCTAATCCGTCTCTTTTTGTTAGATTACTATTTACATCAAGTCCATCACATATAGAAATCCCTCGGCTAGTTCCAGCCCAAACTTCTCCATTTGATCTAAGAAGTAATGACTTTACATTATTACTGACAATTCCAGATTTTTCATTAATTGTTTTTATTAATTTACCATCATCGAAAACAGCAATTCCTCCACCGATTGTCCCAGCCCAAACTCTTCCTTCAAAATCTTCTGTAAAACTTCTTATATGATTTGATGGCAAACCATCATTGATTGTTATTTTCCTCTCAAATCCATGATCAAATATAGAAATACCTTCGAAGGAAGACCCAATCCACATCTCATCAGTTGAAGATCTAAAAATTGACCTGATATCTTTTCCAATATTAAATTCACTTCGAAGAGTCCGAAATGTTTGACCGTCAAATATAGCAACTCCACCTGTTTCTAGACCAATCCAAAGTTCACCACGTCCATCTTCTTGAACGCAATACAAACCTGGCTCAGAAAGCCCTTCTTCTACGGAAAATCTTTTGAAATTATAATTCTGTCCGAAAACTGATGAACAAAATAGTAAAAAAGGAATTAGTAGGTACATATAAAATCTCATACTCAATACTAAATTAAGGTTTTGAAAGTATAGAACAAAAAAAAACCAGATAGTTGAGTTTCCCAATAACTATTCTGGTTTTTTTATTAACCTAACTATGAAATTTTATTATTCTTTATGATCCATTGTAAATAGGAAATCTTCAACGATTACTTTTAAATTTTTTAAACAGCTATCACTTTTTACTAAATAATAAGGAGTTCCTTCTGCTTGAACAGTTGATATAACGTCAATCTCTCTTTGGGCTGACACAACAATTATTTTTGTTTTTGGACTAATTTTTTTTATCTCTTTTATCAAATCTAGCCCATAAATATCTGGCAAATTCAAATCCACAATCGCCACACTTGGCTTTTCTGAAATTTTCTCCATCAATTCTGAACCTGTTTTGAAATGAGTCATTTCCAAGTTCTTTACATTACTAAGCGCAAGTCTTAATAAAAATCCTTCTGTAGGATTATCTTCAATTAAAAATACTTTATGCTTCATAACTAATCTCGTAATTTGATGTAATATAGTTAACTAGAATTTTATAATTATCAACAACTTCATTTGCCAAAGGAATCATTTTCTCATAGTTTCCATCACAGACATCATCATTTAAAACTTTACACACTTCAAACAAAGGATTAGCTCCTATTGTCCCGCATAAACCTTTAAGTGTATGAACATCAAATTTTAATTTATCCCAATCTGATGTATCCGCAGAAGTTTTAATTCCGCCTGACAGTTCTTTCGCATCGTCCAGAAATGATTCAAATAATTCAATAAGAATAGATTCGTCACCTCCAGTTAGTTCTAAAATACCATCAATTGTTTCCTTATTTAAAGGGCTCATTTTATAATTGTTTAGAGGTGTTACGGAGGACATTTTAAAAAGTTTTATGAAATCAAATAATTTAACAAAAAACTTTAATAAAATGTTATTTTAGTATATTTCTATCACATAATACACACACATAAAGTGGCATCTCTTTTTTAGTAGAATTCAGCTTTCAAATTAAATCTATAGCTGTTTTTAATTTAATTGACTCTAATTAAAGCTAAACAAATACTTCCATTTATATATCTATATAGAGAGTACTAATATCAGGCTTCAGCTACACCGGTGAGTTCCTTCAATCTAACAAAAAAATCAACAGTCCTAAAACCAGCTTTACATCTGGAAAAACATTGAATTACAAACAACATACTCTTTGGAAGAAACACTTTTTAAAACAGAATTAAATAATGAGATAGGGTTACCCCTTTAAGTCACATTGTATTTCATTGATTTATAGCTAATTGGGTT
>CAWVWF010000133.1:0-9935 GCA_963933885.1 uncultured Flavobacteriales bacterium
TTATATATATATATATATATATATACTGTACCCTGTTAAATATCCTATTACTTTACCATTCGACTCTAGAAGGTCTTTTACTACTTGATATTGTGATGGGGCTAAATCTCCAAAAATTGTTTTTTCAGGCTTATAGTACTTTCCTTTCGATAACTTAGTTATTTTCTCAGAAGTAACCATTCTATTTAAAGCTTTTATTACAGTTTCTTTCTTATTCACCTCAGTAAGAAAATCCTCATAGGTGAAAACATACCCTTTTGCAAAGGAATTCACTTTATCTCTTATGTAATCAGTAGTTTTCATAACACGATTAATGAACTGATATAACAAAAAAGTCCAGTTTGTTAATTAAAAAACTGGACAAAGTTAATGTTTTGTGAAATGATAATAGGTTAACAAGCTCCATCCCAATGCGGAAGGCTTTTTAAGTACTCTTTTAGAGGATTGAAATCATTAGTTAGTTTCGAGTTGAGAATCTTTAACAACATAGAATCTGAAGCCTTAAAGCCGTTTATTTGTAAATCAATCCAAATTGAGTTGATAAAAGATTCATCCAACAACACAAACCTTTTCTTTTTTAAGGAACGTACTTCAATTTCTAATGTTAATGTATTTCTTCTAAATTCATATTTCAAATCTAAGTACTCCTTGATTTACAGAATTGTGTGTTTCTTTCCTGATTCCTTTTTCTTCTTTATTTCTTTATTTCTTTGTGATCTATTAGCATCAGCCCTTTCTTTAATTTTTTCTAATTCCTTTTCAAACTTTCTGTCCCATTCTAAACTCAACAACCGTTTCATTTCATCACGTTCATCAGCTGGTCTATTTTCCAATCCTTCCCTAAACTGAATAGGAAGTTGAGTTATACCTTCCTTGTTGAAATCAATTGCTTCTTTTTTTAAATCGTCTTTTCCTCTGTTAATCCACATAGGAAAATCTAGTATTCCATGAATAATGCAAAGAGCCTCAAAAACTATAACTCTATCGTATAGCTTTTGAGACTCTTGGGATTTTGTTACCCGCATTTCATCCAAATCCATTTGCAAAGTGCTGATTATTCTTTCTGCTATTTGATAGTAGGCGATAATATGTTTAAGCACCTCGTTTTGCATGCTCAGAAATTTATCACTCACTTTATCATTGTCCGCCAAATACTGTAAATTATTTTGAAGCAACTTTACCGACCGTTCGAAATTTTTGATTGTATTTTCTGAATGATAATCAGACATTCTCCGGTTGACCTAGTTTATCATAAATAACAGCCACTTGTTTTGGTGTGTAAATACCACGATAATCTCCAATTTCGTCTTCGAACGGCTTTCCCCATCTTGCATAAGCTCTAAGATTCACATTGTAATCCTCCGCCATTTCTGTTTTAGTTTTTGCTTTTATTTTAATTTCGTTTTCATTCATTTTACCAAGTCTATTTCGATTGCAAATTTATTTTCTTCTAATTTTTTAAGTTGTACCAAATTGTATTGAGGAATTGGGTAGTTAAACATATCCTCAATTGAGCTTTCTAGGTATTTAGCAATTATGGCTAATTTATCGGCAGACACTTCTGTTTTATCTCCAATCTCCAAATACATCCATTTTTCGAAAGTTCTTTTTGAAATCTTCAATGCAATTGGCAATTTGTTCTTGGCGATGCAATAGTCCTTATGAGGTAGTTTTTGCATCTTTTGAAGTATCACATACTTCCTCTCTTTTTCGTTTTTCGAATAGTTTTTCATTTTTTTGTTTAAATTTGTCGTTAAAATGTAATCCGTTTGCGGATTTTGATGAAATATTACGTAACAAATGTAACTTTTTTGATGAAATTTAAAAACTAAACTTTAATTATTTTGTTAAAATAATAGTGATGTTCGAACAAAACGTAGTGACTAAAAGGTTTATAGAGGCTTTCAATAATTTGAAAAAAAATAATGTATTCAAATCTGATTCTGCCTTTGCAAAATCGCTTGACTACACCCCTCAAGCATTACATGAAATCATAAAAGGCAGAAGAGATCTACCGATGAATGTATTGTATGATTTTGTAAATCAATACAACATCGATCCTCGAGAAATCTTATCTAACAAAGAGTTTACACAAAATAGTGAAACTCCTTTCCAAACAGTTGTTGTAGATAGCTCTGGAAATGAGAAATGTTTAATAGTAGACAAGAAAGCTTCTGCTGGATATTTAGCAGGGTTTAACGATCCTCAGTTCATTCAAGATCTTCCCGTTATTTCCAATCCACCGGGGCTAGAACACAAAAGCATTTGCGGATTCCAAGTTGAAGGTGATTCAATGGAGCCTAATGTTTATGATGGTGATTGGGTTTTCTGTTCATTAGTTGAAAAACTAGAATGGATTCGTCCTGATTATGTTCACTTGTTGGTTTGTGATGAAGGTATTGTTCTCAAAAGAATTGAAGAGATTAATTTAGAAGAAGGATATATCATTTTAAAGTCTGACAATCACAGATACAACTCTTACCAAGTTCCACTTTCAGAAATCAAGCAGGTCTGGTTTTTAGAGAAGTCTCTTAACTCTAGATTCCCAAATCATTCTGAGCTTCAGGATAAGGTGGAGAAGTTAGAGAAGGCGCTATTAACCGTATTAAATAAGGAATAATTCGAGATTATCGAATCACGAATTGAAAAAACAACCAAAATCAGACAAGACCATAATCCACCAACCACTTTCAACTGCGTCAGTATGTGACACTAATTTTACGCTTGGCAAACAATTAAATAACAACACATTACAATATAAAAAGAGATGAAAAATAGGATTATAAAAAGTGTTAATTTTCAAAACCTAAACCCCTTCACCCGACATTTAAAAACTAACAACTAGATTGTTAAGCTTTTATTTTTCACGACAAACTTTACGGTTTTTTGTTGTTTTAATTCAGCATTCGTAAACTTATTCTACAAAACTTTCCAGTATTTTTATTATACGATTAAATCTTGTCGATTGGTCTTCATGGAATAGATTACAAAGTATAGCTTCTTGCTTGACCTTATCCTTCAAAATCTTTTTAAACTCTTGTATTAAGTACCCTTTTACATTCGAGTCTGATTCTTTTAAAACAGAACCTAAGTCTTTTATATAATTCAAAAGGTAAATTATATCTTCAAAGTCATGACTAAATCTCGGGTCACTTCCTCCTCTATCATTAAACGCAGAAAACTTCGTTGCTAAAAAATATGGCAAAGGTAATATTCTAATATCAATTCCATCCAATGAATGTAAAACAGATTGATCAAACCCCAATTCAAACCACTTATTTGCAGGCGCCCATCCAACAGGTTGAGTTGACATCACATCTACTTTTACATCTTCAAATCTAAACCGACAAACTACATCGTCCTCCGAAGATTGTTTAAATCCCTTTTGATTTAGAACCTCTCTTAAACTTTCTAACTCTGTAATCGTTGCTATTTGCAAAGTAATATCTACATCCTTTGTAGGCCTAACATCTTCTGCTGATAAATCATTGATATATAAACTTACTGTCGCTCCACCAACATAAACAACCTTCTCATTTAAATCACCAAGGGCATTAGCTATTTTCTGAACTGCCAACTTATTGATTTGTGTATTTTTTAACATAATCGATCTTTTAATAGCTGAATTGCCATTTTCTTTTCTCGCACTTTCCCCACTCTCAATACATCACACAAACTCATTAGCTGATAGAAATACGAATCCTTTAAACACGCTTCTGGTAATTTTGGATATAACGGGACTATTTCTTGCCCCCTAACCTCTCCTTCCGGATGTGACCATACGAAATGATCTGAAAAACTAATTTCAGTAGACATTGGATTAGCAGAATGTGCTGTATTGATTCCCCTTACCAATGCACCTGGCTTTTGAGGATATGTATATGGTAAACCAAAAGCTAAAAAATCAATTAAACTCATTTTCATGACTGTCTTCTTATCTTCTGCAATAAGCCGAGCAGTTACCGATCGGTTCAAGCTTTCACTTATTTCGCCTGCACTTAAACACAATTCATTAGATAAGTCTTTCATCATCCAAGACTCTCCTTTCTTTTCTTTTGAAATGATCTTTAATAAAACTGCTATATCATGTGGTCTCATTCCTGTATGCTTCTTCATAAATGTAAATATAGTGATTATTCGCGATTCGCGAATCGCGAACCGCGAATAATTCCGCTAAATATAATAAAACAATGAAAAAACCATAATCAACTAGTAAACAAACACATACAGCTGTGGCAGTCTGTGGCAGTGAATTTTCATTTGACGGAGAACTTTATTCGACGTAACTTCGACCACTCAAACAACTATACAACAACACATTACAATATAAAAAGAGATGAATAACAGGATTAAAAAAAGTGCTAAATTTCAAAATTCGAATCCTGCCACCCCGACAAACTAAAGCCACTATCTTTTATAAGTTAGTGGCTTTTTTAGTTTAAAAAGTTCTTATTAGAATCGATTAAATCACTCCCCTCCAGTACACAAAGCCATTTATAACTCCTACTACAATGACTTAAACCTATCATTTATGAGCATTTAAAAGAGAAATTACAGATTGATTTGTTTTCAATGAGCCATTTTATCTAAGCAGTATAACAATTGGAACTAGAAAAATCTTAGTATTTATAATTTACCAGATTAGATAAACTTCAACATATTATCTAACATTCCTGTAATACCGTCTTTTGAGTAAAAATCAACAACACAATCAAACTGTGAAATTTTCTTTTTATCATTCGAACTCACTGAAGTTGATGAAATTATTACTTTGATATTTGGATTAAAGAATTCTAATTGAACCACAGCTTCTAAAAACTCTATTCCATTCATAAATGGCATGTTCAAGTCCAAAATAATAAAATCAGGATAATGCTCCTTCCTTAAGTTTTGAATATTCTCAAATGCAAGCTTACCGTTTTCGAAAAGTTTAAACTCTTCTACTTTACTACTTTTTTTTAATACACGAGACATTAATCGACAAAATATTAAATCATCATCAACTATAAATAATTTTCTAATTACCTTGCTTTCCATAATCCTTTATGACTGTCTTATTCTATTCCTAATCTTACAGGAAATAAATCACAATTATAATTACTTTAAAAGTGTTCTTTTTGTTACTCTAATCAAGAAAATATTATTGAATTACAGATTACTTTAACGCTCTATATAAAACAGCTCTCGTATATTTTCTAGCCCTCCAAACAATAAGGAATATACTTGATTTTTGAGCAAAAAAAAACCACCCCGCAGGGTGGCACTAACAACTAAAAGCCAAAGTAATAAATTACTTTCGGGAATTATAAACAACTAAATCGTCCGATTTAAAACGAGCTTTAGTAATTTTTGATTCTAACCAAAGTTCAGTAAGTAATCGCTCAAATGATACATCGTCTCTATCTGAAGAAACTGTTTCTTTGATCCAACCCAATGTTTTAGATTCAACAGTAACATTTTCTTGAAGTACAGTTAGAATAGCAGCTTTAGCGCTTTCCTTATCTGAAATCAATTCAGGTGGAAAAACTCTAGCAATCTTTGTAAGATTGTCAGTAAATTCTTTACCTGTCATTAAATCTTTAACTCTAACTCTTGCAGCCCCCTCTTTGTTATCCTCATCTTTCTGAGTTGCAGAGAACCCTTTCCAAATAATCTTACAAAATTTAATTTTTTTAGTATCCTCCATTACAAGAATTCTACCATCTAAATATTCTGTGTCTTTGATAATTTCTTTTGCAGTCGCTTGATCCATTCTTCTATTATTATATTAGATTTCTAAATGATTTCTT
Organism: uncultured Flavobacteriales bacterium; assembly: GCA_963933885.1. GTDB lineage: Bacteria > Bacteroidota > Bacteroidia > Flavobacteriales_C > CAWVWF01. Next base: position 5,790 of record CAWVWF010000133.1, read on the forward strand.
GTACAAATAAAGTAGGTTTTTTAACACCATGCAATACCTTTTAGCCTAAAAGCTATTTTGCTCCTACAAACATAGGCTTTTTAACGTTAAAGTTTTTATTCCTCTAAATTTCTTTTCCTAGTATTCTGATTATCAAATAACTTAATAGAATCGACAGAGCAAGTAAGATAACAGTTGGCACTAAAAAAACTGTAGATAAAACGATCATTAATACCGACATACCTCCTACAGTTAGTGCATAAGGCATTTGAGTTCGAACATGACTAATATGATCACATCCAGTTGCCATCGAACTTAAAATTGTGGTGTCGGAAATAGGTGAACAATGATCCCCTAAAACGGCTCCGGATAAAACAGAAGCAAGACTACAATAAAAGAGTGAAATAATTTCTTCCGTTGGACTCTCTAGAAGAAAACTTGTAGAAATTGAAATTACAATAGGAAAGAGAATGCTCATCGTACTAAAACTAGATCCAGTGGAAAAAGCGATAATACTTGATAATAAAAATGTAATTAATGGAACCCAGTGAAAGCCTATCCCTGATTCATTTAATAAACCACCTAAAAAGGATCCAAGCCCTAGATCTTTTAAAACACCATTTAAAGCCCAAGCAAGTATCAAGATCAAAATGGCAGGTAAAAGCTCCTCGAAGCCTTTAATAATCCAATTTACGATGTTTTTCAGTCCACTTCTTAAATTGATTAATGCAGCGATTATAATTGCAGAGGAACCTCCCCAAATTAAACCTTTATAGCTATTTCCCGATTGAATATGATCGATAAAACTTCCCTCGTTTCCTGTTGCGTAGATTCCTAAAAAGGTAACTGATATTAAAGTAAGAATTGGCAAAACACCTTTGTAAACAGGAACTTTAATAACTTTTTCATTAATAGGAGGATTGATCTTCTTATTATTAGATTCGATCTTTAACATTTCGCCAAAATCTCTTTTAAGGTAGATCAATACAAAAATGAAAATCAAGGTTATTAATGGATAAAATGAATAAGCAATTGATTTTAAAAAGGTTGCGTAACCTGTTCCTACTACCGATTGTAATCCGTTACTTACTAAACCTTCATTAATAAGCTGAACTTCATAACCAATCCAAGTGGATACTAATGCTACACAGGCTATTGGTGCCGCAGTTGCATCTACAATATAAGCTAACTTTTCTCTTGAAATATTAAACTTATCTGTAATCGTTTTCATGGTATTCCCTACTACTAGTGTATTCGCATAGTCATCAAAAAAAACAACAATTCCCATAAAGTAAGTCGTAAACAATGCCGACCTCTTTGTTTTAGCATATTTACTTACCCATGTGACAATCCCATTCATTGAATTGGAATATTTCAGAATACTAACCATTCCAGAAATTAGCAATGAGAATATCACAACAGACATGTGATCAGCGTCTGATGCAGCGTTAAGAATGTATAAGTCAACTGAATTTTCAATACCAAAAAAATAACTATCGGTCAAACCTCCTTCGGAGAATACGATCACGCTTCCAACTAGAACAGCTAGAAATAGAGATAATAAGACCTCTTTAGTTATTATACTTAATGAAATTGCTACTACAGCAGGTAATATACCTAACCATCCAGCATCCACAACAGAAGAACCACCGTAAGACAGAAATGAAGAAAACAATAAACCAATTAATAACTTACCTCCTATATTTTTCATTTGAAGACCAAATTGAATTTGAATTCACTAATATAGTAGATCTACTAATTAGATCAATTGTAATTGGCTTATTATAAAATTTGGAACCTACTATCTTAAAAGGTGAACAAAGCCATTAAAGGCTTTACTATTTCCGTTTATATCGGTATAAGTTAATACCCAGAAATAGACTCCTGCAGAACATTCTCTTCCAAAAGTGTTATTACCGTCCCAATCTGGATAATCATTATCTTCTGACATTAATAATCCCCAACGATCATATATCTTCATATTAGATGTAGGAAACATTGCATTGTATGTTCCTTCTTCTATCGGTGGATAATCAATTGGTGTAAATGAATCATTTATCCCATCTGTATTTGACGTGAAAACATTAGGTATTGTTGGATCTTTAATATCACAAAAAACATTTAATGTTATATTATCCGTTCCTGTACATCCAAATTGATCTTCAACAACTAAGGTAACAATATCTCCATTTGAGAAATCATAAATAGCAACTGATGAATCCGATATATCTGTCCCCATACTCCATGTATAAGTATCATTATTTACAGCATCTAATACTGATATAATAATTGTATCAACTGTTGGACATGCTGTTGAATCTGTTCCCATATCAATAAAAACGACATTTAAAGGAGGAGACAGTGTTACTTCAACTGAATCTAATACTGAACAAAAACCATTTGGTCCTGACATAATCGTTACGTAGTATTTATCAGGGTTTGTAACAGTTATTTGCTGTGTTGTTTGACCTCCAGGCGACCAGGTATAATCATAACCTGCTTGATTCACATTTATATCTATTGAACCTGAGCCACAAACAAGGGTATCGTTTTGTACAATTCCAGCTACAGGATATTGATCCAATTCGATTTCTATTGAATCTGTCGTAAAACATGTTTCCGTTGGTGAATTAACTGTTAAAACATAGGTTCCTGAACTTGAAACAGTTGTTGTATTTGTACTACTTATAACTGGAGCAGCCCAATCATAACTTAAATTTGAAATGGCTACGATATCATAGGTAGCATTACAATCTTGAATTACCCCATTGTTTAATCCATTAAATATGTTTCTAGGAAAGGAATCAACTTCTATTGTTGATACTGCTGAATCCGGGCAACCTACTAATGGTGCATTCCAATAAGTATAAGTAAGTTCATATGTTCCATCTGTTACATAAGTACTTCCTTTGGTGTAATTTGAGGCATTAAAAATTGAATTCGAAAATGTAGCTAAATTACCTGTCCCATTTGGTGTTGATGTTAAGGCCCAAGTTCCAATTCCCGTATCAACTAAGGTTGCTACATTAAAGGAAGCTTCTCCTTCACAAAACTGAAGATTATTAACAGATAATTGCGGACAACAGTCTTCTACTACAAATGCTACTGTATCGGGTACAACACAAGTTCCTACAGTATAATATACTTCATATGAACCTGGAGTTACTAAGCTTGAAGGATCAAATAAACCGTCCACATCAACAAAAGATCCACCAGTCCAAGCTCCACACTCAGGAGTTGCTGTCAATTGAAGTTGACCACCTTTATCACAAATTGTAGTAATTCCAAACGGTACTGATATTCTTGATTTCCAGATATTCTTTCCAGGTTTCAATAACATTTGAGGTAAACCAACATCTACCGATACTCCTAGATTAATACCTTGATCAACATAATTAGATAAATTACCAGAAGATACATTTGGCGTATTTATAACTCCTAAATAAGTAACACCTTTATCTTTTCCAACATATATTTTTCCATCTGGCGCTTTTTCTAAATCACCAATAATACCACCACCTGAGTAAACATTTGTAAGCATTTGAGTTCCTACGTTATAATGGTCTATACTACCTAAAGACCATCTCCCAAGGTATACAGACAAACCATCGAACGAAAATTCAACACCATATGCACCTTGTCCAGTCCCTGGCATTAATAAAATATTAGAAAAGATTCCTGTAGAAAAATCGAAATCAAGTATATACCCACCTCCTGAAGTATTAGACCATAAATACCCCATAGCGTATTTATCTCTATTTGGGCTGAAATCACTAGAACCTCTACATCCATTATTTGGACCTAATACTGGACCAATCTTAGTTTTAATTATTGAACCAATTCCACCTGATTGCGTTATTGGCAAAGACAATAATGTATCACTACCATAAGTATGTGTTACAATCCATAAACTATCTCCACATTCATTTGCAACAGCTGATTGACCTTCAGCTACAGCTCCATATAAAATATTGTTTTTTGAAGTAACTTCTCCCAAAGGCGCTAAAGCTGAACCGTTTCCAACTTGAGATAAGTCTACAATATGATATCTCCATCCGTTTGCTCCACCTGAAATAGTTTCACCAACAGTAAATATGTAATATTTGGTCGTATCGGAAGGATCTCCTACTATTAGAACACCATTTGGTGATGACCCTCCAGCTCCTG
>CAWVWF010000134.1:0-9795 GCA_963933885.1 uncultured Flavobacteriales bacterium
CTATTAATTAACATTAGCCCATTGTTTAGATTCAAAAAAATTGGACTTGAAAAACTGGACTACCTAGTAAATTTTGGACTACTTTTCTCAGGCCGCTTTGTTCATAAATCCTATTAATTTAACTTCCATTTCTAAAGGAGAGAGGTAACCTAAAGAAGCGTGTAATCTTTTGTTGTTATACCAGTTGATATAGTCTTCAATAGAATCGGATAATTGCTCAAATGAAGTAAACTTAAACCTGTACAACCATTCATGTTTAATTGTTTTAAAAAAGCTTTCAGCTACAGCGTTGTCCCAACAATTTCCTTTTCTACTTAAATTAATTGGTGACAGTCACCAATTAAAGACAGCACTAAAACAGGGCAAACGCATTAAAATTTCAGTGTTTTTTTCAAATACTCCTCATTATTAAGTATCATTGGGGACTTTTTAAAGTATTTAATAGGGTTACTCATTTAAGTCGCAAACAAAAAAATTATACCGCTTGTTTTCAGTAAGTTAATGGGATGCATAAATAATTTAATGAAAATTGAACTAGACTCGTAATACCTTTCGATATGGATGTAATGAATTGACAACTAGTGTTAAATGTGAAAATGCTATTTTTTAAAAATTATTCTAAAAACGCTAAAAAATTAAATATCAGATAGTTGAAATATGACTTGAATGGGTAACCCTATTATTTAATAGATATACAAGTAGTGAAACCTACTCTTCAATCTAACAAAAAAACTACTAATGTTAAAAAAGAAAATTTTCACATTATTTGAAGAACGCTAAATTAGCATAGTAAAGGAAGGTTTAATATAGTTCCCGAATTTTAAGATAGACTTGTATCTCTAGATGAAAACAGAATTACTTCTTATAGATAATTTCAGAGATACCTTCGATCTTTCCAACAACACGGAATTCAGTTCTACGGTTCATTTGTCTACCAACCGGATCATCGCTACCATCTTCATTTTCATTTGGAGCAACAGGTTGTTTTTCACCATATCCTTTTGCTTTCAACCTCTTCCTTTCTATACCTTTTTTCACTACAAGATAATCTACAACAGATTGAGCTCGTTTTTGAGATAGCTTTTGGTTATAAACATCGCTTCCTCTAGAATCTGTATGAGAGCCTATTTCTGCAATAATTTGAGGGTTAGTTTTCAATATTTCAAAAATGGTTGTATCAATTACAATTTTAGAACTGTCAAGTAAAGCAAACTTGTCAAACTCATAATAGATGTTTTTAACGATGATTGGCTTAAGAGAAAACTTAGACATATAGAAATCCTTTTTAATTGTATCAGATTCCGTTGTATTACGCATATCAACTGAGAAGTCTTGATTAAAATAGTTCTCTCCTCCTGCTTTAATATTGTACTCTTTTCCTTGTTCTAGAGTGAAATGATAATCCCCATTCTCTTCAGGTAAAATTGACTTTATAACCATTTCACCTCCCTCAATAGAATCATCAAGTAAAACAAGAGATAATCTAATTGACCTAGCTGGCAAAGTATCTATTGACTCTTCGTTTTCTACTAAATCATACACATTCCCTGAAATACCAAGTCTTACATAATGATTTTGTTGATAATGGTAAATATCAGGACAACACGTTGGGTTTTTTAAAGCAACTGAACCAATACGGTTGGAAACAAAATATCCTTCCTCGTTATCTGGAGTCAATACAAAAAACTGTTCGTTAACATTTGTATTGATCGGGAAACCAAGGTTTTTTGGTGCTGTCCATGTTTTTAAGCTTCCTATAGTACTAAAAATATCATAACCTCCTAAACCTGGCCAACCTTGAGAACTAAAATACATCGTCTTTTGATCAAAGTTATAATATGGCGACATTTCATTTAACTTTGTATTAATTTTTGTTCCTGCATTCTTAGGTTTCTTCCAAGCCTTCTTTTTCGCTACCCATTCTGAATACCAAATATCTAAACCACCTTTCCCACCTGTTCTATCACTTATATAATATAGAACTTCTTGTTCTTTAGCGCTGTCCCAACCAATAGCTGGATGATAGTTGTTTGCTTTTCCTGCAGGACCTTTAGCTACATTTATAAGCTCTGGCATTGCAACAGGCTCTGTCCAATCTCCATCTTCAAACTTAGACTCGTAGATATTCCAAGTTAAAATGTTTTTCCAATCTCTACTTCCTCTGGCGAAATAAAATCTTTGAGAATCCAAACTAAAAGTTCCATACCCATTATGAGTTTCAGGCTTATTAAAGAAACCCATTTCGTATTCTTCTATAAAAGTCCAAGTAGTATCAGAAGTTCTTTTTGCCAAATACATTTTCTTCAACGGTTCAACCGCATTTGAATCATTCTCATCAACATAAACAATACTATCAGATCTCAATGAACCATAAAGCAATAAAGAATCATTTAAGGGAATAGGTGCAAAATCAACATGCGCTTTATTTATTGAAGTATCTAAATGAGACACTCTAATATCAAGCGTATCTTGTATGAACTTCATCGCACTATCACATCCAACAATATAATATTTCATTTGAATCTTATACATTCTAGCATCATCCTCTTTGTACGATTTTTTGAATTTTAGAAAGTTTTGTTTCGCCTCTGGATATTTACCATTCATCATTTGCATGTGCGCAAGGTAAAATTCAGATTCAGGATGCTTCTTAGGGTATTCTTCTAAAACCTTAGCATAAGTTTTTTCCGCCATTTCATAGTAATGAGACAATCGGTAACATTCTGCTAAATGGTAATATGTATTATGCTGAAGTCGCTTTCTATTGAAATTAAACAAACCACCTTTTTCAATTTTAGCCTCGTTAAGACTTAAGAATTTCTTGAAATAAATAATTGCTCCAAAGTGATCTCCTTTTTTAAGAGACTTATTACCTGCTTTATAAACAGTAAGCGATTTCGAATCTAACACGTTCAGATCTGCTTGTCCATTGGACTGAAGACCAAAAACAACGAAAGTTATAAGAAGTATAATTTTTTTAAGACGGATCATAAATCACAAGGAACTATAAAGATAGATGGTTCAGAACTTTTAGCAATATATATTACCGACAACTCAAAAGCTCCACGGTAATGCGTTACAGAAGACAAATCAGATACATTAATATCATAACTAATTCCAACTTGCCATTCTTGACGTTTTGCACCAATAATTAAATTCATCGCATCATAATTTCTATTAAATCCATCACGATAATTAATTCCTGCAAAAACTTGATCAATTTTAGTTTTGTGATCTTGTACTTTCATTTTAGCAAGAGCACCTAAAACTAAATCTTGTCCTTTTATTTGGTACATGTACAAAGCGTTAGGAGCAATCACAATCTTATCACTCAACTTATAGTTTATTTTTAAATTGTAAACATGACGTAACGTTAAATCATTGTGGTCACCTAAGAAAGATTCTTCTGGTGTATTAACATGAAACCACGCTAACCCAATTTCAGGGTAAAGCTTATCTCCGAACTGACGTCCCCACCCTACTCCAAAGTTAAGATCAAACATATAATCATTTGTTTGACTAAAGATCTCACCATTACCAATTCCTACAGAATTAGAGAATTCTCCTTTATCAGTATCCCATTGTACAGGATAACTGTAAGCATTTGGATCAATTCCTTTATGTAACAAACCTAATTGAATACCTCCACTAAAACGGTTTCCTTTAATGTTTTTACTATACCCTCCAGAAACTTGTAATTTGTTTTGCATTAAATCACCAATCGAAGAACGATCGTTTGCAAATGTAATACCTGCACTAATTTCTTGATTGTAAACCTTGAAAATTCTATCGTAACTAACACCAAAAGTTTTATACTGCTTTTCCATAATAGCAGCCCATTGAGATCTGAAATTTCCTACAATTCTATAATCTCCATCAAAACGTCCAGTTTCTCCAGGATTTAAATTTAACGGTGAAAACATCCATTGTGTGAAATGAATGTCTTGAGCTTTGAGCCCTCCCGAAGAAATTAATAATATGAATAATAACTTTTTTACCATAAGTAGTTTCTTCCTTTCAAAATAACCTCAGCCATTTTATTATACTGCTCAATTGTAAATGATGCTCTACATAATGGAGAATACCATGACATGAAATTACAAACGTCTGGCACATAATAATGACCATTCGCATCTAAAGCTGGTGAAATTGCGTCATAACTTAAATGACAAGCTCCATCAGCAGTACCACCCGGATCAGCAGGTGTATCACAAATTTTATCTCCCGCTGTAGAACAGTTAGAAGCATCTGCTAACTCATCTCCAATAAAAGAAGTGTAATTCAATCCGAAAAACCTTCCTAATGCATAATTAATTGTAGCACCATCAGTAGCTGTAGACTTAGTAATAAAAATAGCATTTGTAAGTGGATCGTTTAAATCTGGTAGTATTGTATCTCCTAATTGTGCAAGTGTTAAAGAAGGATCTCCAATTACTTCTTCCACAAAATATAGATTGATAACATTTTTCACTTGATGAATAGTTGCAATTTCTTTATCCTCCTGATTAACATTCACCTTAGATTGACGAGCGTTTGGTAACACAGTATATTTACATAAATTAAACGTAACACAGATATCTCCAAAAGAAGCGTTTAAATCGTTAATAGCTAACTGAACATTTGCTTGCGTTATATTAGCAAGACCCATTGTATCTTCAAGTACCCAAACAGCTACAGAAAAATTCTTCCCAACACAATCGTTAATACTAGGAACGTTTTTATGATTTTGCGCCTGCGAAACATTGGCGAAAAATATTCCTATAAGTAAAATAAAAATCTTCTGCATGAGCTAAATTGAAAGCCAAATATAAGATTTATAATGAATATTTATAAAAAAATATAGCGCGAAAAATTTAAAATGTTACATTTGCTTTAAGTAAATCCACTTTATTTTGAGACATATTTTAAAAGTACTTTTCCTTTTAATGGCATTTAGCCATCTAACTGAAGCCCAGATCGTAGTGTCAGATACTGCAGACTGTGCACCCTTTACAGATGTTCAATTTAATTCCACTGCCGGTGTTGGTGATTGGGATTTTGGTGATGGCGCAAGTGCTATTAATGTTGATAATGCAAAACACACTTTTAGTCAGCCTGGAACATATTCCGTTACTTTCTCACAAGGAAACGTTATTGTAGACACGCAAGAAATAATTGTATTTGGAAATCCAAATCCGACATTCACACTTGTAGGTGATTCTAGTGGATGTATTCCATTTAGTGTTCCTTTTGTTGATCAATCAACAGGTGATGGGACATCAACAATTGTAGATTGGCAATGGACATTTGGTGATGGTGGATCATCAAGTTCACAAAATCCAACCTATGTATATAGTCTTGTAGGAGAGTTTACTGTTTCCTTAATTGTAACTGATGACAATGGATGTGATTCTGCCCACGTTGTTCCAAAATTAATATCAACTTCAACTCCTCCAACAGCTAGTTTTACAAACTCTACATTAACATCTTGTAACGCACCATTAGTAGTAAGTTTCACGAACAACTCGTTAAACAGTACTGGAGGAACAACAGATTTAACATATGAATGGGATTTTGGTGGAGGAATAACTTCAACGCTTAGAGACCCCGCTGATGTTACTTATACTACGGAAGGTCCTATCACAATAACGCTAAAAGTTACTGAATCAGGAGGATGTTCTCACACTATTACAAGAACAGGAAACATTGGTAAGCCAACCACAATTATAACAGTTGCTGATACAATATGTATAAATACACCAGAAACTTTCACAAACAGTTCTTTAGGAGGAACTTCTTGGAACTGGTCCTTTAGTAATGGTAGCACATCAACAACCAAAAACCCTATTGAAACCTTTAACACTGCAGGTATTCACACGGTTACCTTAACTGCAACACAGAGTGGTTGTTCTGATGACACAACAGTTTCCTTTTTTGTACAAGAAATTATTCCAAATTTTAAAATAGTACCAACATATTTATGCCAAGAACCTTGGTGTTTCGAAGCAATACAACAAACATCTGGAGGATCTGATAATTTCTCTTGGGACTTTGGCGATGGTTCACCTGGAGGAACTGGAGATACAGCAAACCATTGTTACACACTTGACACGAATATCTATACTGTTTACGATCCTATTTATCACGATGTAACATTATTTGCCAGTTCAAAATGGGGATGTTTTGCTGAACAGATACTCATTGATACAATTTCTCCAGTTAGCGCATTTTTCTCTCCAGACACAGCCCAGGGTTGTGCTCCTTTAACTGTTGAGTTTTCTGATTCAACAAGATCAAGAGAAGGTATTGTAAGTTGGGAATGGGATTTCGGAGACGGAACAACATCTACAAGTCAAAATCCGACACATACTTATCCAGACACCGGTCATTTCACAGTAATGTTAATTGCTGAAAACGCAATAGGATGTAAAGACACATCATATCCTGTAATGATTGATGTTGGTGAAAAAATTAATTTAGATTTCACTATTGCACCAACTACAGTTTGTTTAGGTGATTCGGTTACTTTCACTGACATATCAGGAAGTACTGAGATAGATTACTGGCACTTCGGAACAGATGGAGGAAGGTCAGGAAGTTGTCCAGATCAAGACAGCCAAAGTTGGGTATATTCAAATGAAACAGGATTACATGATGTTACTTTCTCTGCAAATATAAATGGTTGTATTTCTGATACAACTATTGCAGATGCAGTGACAGTTCAAGGACCATCAAGTAAATTTTTATTCAATGGAAATTGTGATACACCGTTTTTATATTCCTTTGATGCAACATTAAGCGATGTTGAATCATTCACTTGGGATTTTGGTGATGGAACAGTATTAAACTCAGTTGATGTAAATGACACATTAATCAACCATACTTACGCTGCAACTGGAGATTATACAGTATACTTTATATCACAAAACACTACTTCAGGTTGTGCAAACGATACTGATTCTTTAGTTGTTCATGTAAGAGAGATATATGCAGAAATCACTGGTGATTCAATACTTTGTTCTGGAATTACTTATATATTTTCTTCTGCTAATTCTATTGACACGCATAATAGCTGTAATGATGGCTTTAGATGGGACTTAGGAGATGGATCTGAACCGGCAGTTAAAGCAAATACTGATCACTCTTACAATTTTGCTGACACTGGAGTTTATGAAATTAGAATGATAACTAAAGACATTAATTTATGTTACGATACAGCTTTCAGAGAAGTAAGAGTAACAAGAATTGATGTAGGTTTCACATTAACTCCTGCAACAGGATGTTTACCACTTTTGGTTAACTTTACTGACACATCTTATTCAGATACTTTATTTACTAAATGGGATTGGACTTTTGGAAACGGAACGACTTCTTCACTTCAAAATCCAACAGTAACATATACGAGCACTAGCACCAATCAATATGAAATAATATTAACTGCAACGGATTCCTTAGGATGTGTTGATGCTGATACAGCTTATGTTAACCCTACAATTCCTGACACTAATTTTGTTGCAAATGACAGAACACTTTGTATCGATGATTCAGCATTATTTACCTTAAGTGGTGGTGCAAAAATAGCGTCTGCATCTTGGGACTTTGGTGATGGTGGAACCTCAACGGCATTAAATCCATGGCATACTTTCAATACTGCTGGTGATTTCACAGTTAGCGTTACAGTAATTGACACAAATGGATGTACAGGAACAAAAACAAGAACTACATATATTGAAGTAGATGACTATCCGGAAGCTTTATTTATGACTAACGTTGATACTAACAGTGTAATTTGTTATCCTGTTGTAATAAGTTTTATAGATACTTCAATTGTTAATACATTCGGTTCTAGAGTATGGGATTTAGGTGTTCCAAATCCAATTTTACCAAATACTACTGTTGATTGGAGTTACAATTTACCAGGAACTTATACAACATCATTAATCGAAAGAACATCTAATGGGTGTGCTGATACACTTGAAAAAACTTTTGAAATTGTTGGACCTATTGCCAATTTCGACTTAAGTACATCAAGTATTTGTGTTGGTGAAGAAATCACCTTTACAATTAAAGATTCAGCTGATGTTGAAACTTTCCTTTGGGATTTCGGTGATGGAACTTCTCAATCGGGAATAGATCCTATTACTCATAAGTTCACAGAGGTTCCTAATGGAGGAACAACAAACGTTCAGTTAGTTATTTGGAGTGAAGATTCTGTTTGTGATTATGTAACTGTAAAACCTGTTACTATTCATGAAGTTGAAGCACGATTTGACATTATTGACACAACAATTTGTGATAATGAACAAGCACAATTCACAAACAACTCAATCGGTGCAACTTCGTTCTTTTGGGAATTTGATAATGGTTCAACTTCAACAGTTAAAGATCCAGCAGATCAAGGTTATGGTACTATTGGTAAATATGATGTTTCATTAATCATCCAGGATAATGTTAATGGTTGTGTTGATACTTTAATTAAAGAATTAGAAGTATTACCTCGCCCTATAGTAACTGCAGTTGCTTCTGCAATGTGTTTCGGTGATTCTGCATTCGTTCAAGCAAACGGTGCATTTACATACGCTTGGGATAACGCAACTATTGTAGACAATCCAACTTCAAGTTCAACTTGGACTTACCCTAGTCAGACAACTACCTTTACTGTTACAGGAACCGACACAAACAATTGTGTGAATACTGCATCAGCTGAAGCAATTGTCTTTATTGAGCCAGTAAATCAAGTTATTGACACTTGTTATGTTATTGGTGAAATGATTTCAATAGGAAACGATTATGGTTTATCATATATATATGATTGGTCTGAAGGTGAAGATGATTATTTCACTAATAACTTAACGAGTGCTACTCAATTATTCCAAATAACAGAGGAGCATGAAGATCCAATTGCTTTCATAGTTGAATACACAGACACGTTAAATTGTTTTGTTTCTAGAGACGAATACAATATTTGTATTTTAGATAAATACACAGTAGATGTACCTTCAGCATTTACGCCAAACGGAGCTGGTGAGAATGATGTTATATATGTTAAAGGTCATGGAATAGAAGAATTATTTTACTTTAGAATCTACAATAGATGGGGTGAAATGATTTTCGAAACTAACGATATCAATGTTGGATGGGATGGAACTTATAAAGGTCAAGCTCAAAACATGGAAACATATATCTATCAAGCGAAAGTTCGTTTTTACAATGGTGAATTCGAAGAGAAAGGTGGTTCAGTCACTCTTATTAGATAGGTGAATCCAATAAGATCGACTTCTATTTTTAATTTAATTTTCTGCTTTTCAAACAATTAAATATAAACTTGTTATATATTCGCGCGACTAACTACACTTCTTGCCGAAAATTTTAGTTGAGTTAAATATTATTAGGGATATATTTTATGGGAAAATTACTAAGCACAGTAGTTATCGGGTTAGCGTTATTCATGGCGTCTTGTGATACATGTACAACTTGTACTTACGAAACAAAAGATAGTGAAGAAATCACAGAAGATTTCTGTGGTAATTCAAATGATACTGAAGAATTCATATCAGAAATTGAGGATTCGGCAAACTTCAACAGATCTAAATTTGCTTGTAGCGAGAATCATTAAAATTTAGTCAACATTATTTATACTCGTCCACTCTAAATGGATAAGCTAACGGATTAACATTTCCATAAGTTGGAACTAGTCTTCCTATCTTCCAAGCTAAACCTACACTTACATTCCAGTTAGAATGTGCTGCTTTATTTATATTTTGATAGGGTTACCCCTTTAAGTCACATTGTATTTCATTGATTTATAGCTCATTG
>CAWVWF010000135.1:0-9751 GCA_963933885.1 uncultured Flavobacteriales bacterium
GTGAAGTACTGTGTTTCGGACACCCACAAGAGGCATCCCTACAAATAAATGCATTTTTTTAATCATTATGAATTTTAAGTCATTTCTAATGAGAATGAAATAAGAATAACTGGACGTTAACTATGTGAAGGCAGGAATCTAGACGTCTGATTAAGCTATTAGTGTTATAAAAATCGGTTGACTTGACTTTTAGCCTATGCCCAGCAAGGATAATAGGCTTAATGTAATTTATTTAATCAACCACCATTCAATATCAATCTAGCATATTCTTCATCAGCAACAACTCCATTTTTAATTGCCTTCTCAAAATCCTCTCTAGCTCTGCTATAATTCTTCTCTAAATAAAAGCATTGAGAGCGTAAATAATGAGACATTCCTATTCTTACATTCTTATTAATCGCTTTTGTTAAAAAGCCTTTTGCTTTAGCAAATTGCTTTAAACTCATATAGTTTTTCCCCAAGTAAAAGTACAATGGAGCAGATTTACACCCCAGTATCAACGCTGAATCTAATTTTCCAATCGCTCTTTCTGATTGGTTAACCTCCAATAGAATTATTCCTTCTCCGTAAAGCAAGTAGGGATTAACCGAATTCAATTTTCTTATTACTTTCAAATCAGAATAAGCTTCCTGATAACGCTTATACTTAATTAAAAGTAAAGCTCTATTCTCTCTAGGACCTTCAATAGAATCGTTAATAATTATTGATTCATTAAAATACTGAAGCGCTAAAGAGTCATTCCCTTTTTTCGCATACATCAGTCCTATATTATTCAAAGGACTATACTTATCTTGAGTATATTTAAATGCTTCGTTTAACAGATCAATACTGGCATTATAGTCTCCTTTTTCCGCCATATGAAAAGCCAAATTATTATATGCCATTTCATTCTCTGGATAAGTAACTATTACTGCTTCCCACATCGATTTGCTATCCTTCCAAACTTTCGATTGCTGATGACTAAGAACAACTAAGCAACCAACTAAAATCAATAGCATTCCATAAATAGCTTTCTTAAATTTTTCAAATCGTTTTTCAAACCAAACCACAAAAAATCCTATCCCTAAAATCAGCCCTATTCCTGGGAAATAAAAAAACCTTTCAGCTTCCATTGCTTGACCGAATGGAATGAATTGAAGAATTAGAAAAGAACTCACCCCGTAAAAAACAACCACAAAATTCACGTTGTTGTTAAATCGTAACTTGTTTACCCAAAAATACAGAAGACCTAAAAATGGAATAATTGTAATTTTCAAACTCATTGGAACACCTTCTAATGCAATCCCATGTGGATAAGGGTGCAATGGAGACAATTGAGTAGGTAAAACACACTTAATTATATAGAACCAGAAATTATAAACACCAATAAAAAAGCTATCTCCGAAATCAATATCAGAAAGTAACTTCATTCCTACTGCTGAATGTTGACCATATTTAGCAACTAAACCAAAACCGATAGAAATTAAAATAAATGGCGTTTTTAAAAGAATACTAGATAAGGTTATTTTTTCTTTTTTATAAAAATCAATAAGGATTAATAACACCGGGAATATTATAGCTGTTCCTTTTGACAGAACTGCCATTACGAAAAATAACAAAGGAATTAATAAGGCCTTCTTTGATTTAAGAGCATGGTTTTTTAAATAAAAGATCAAACCTAACAACGTAAATGTTGCCATCAATAAATCCTTTCTTCCAGTTACCCAAGCTACTGCTTCAACATTCATAGGATGAATCGCAAACAATACAGATGCTATAAATCCTATTCTAGTAGATAATGTTAATCTTTTTAGAAATTCATAAACCAAATAAACATTAACTAGGTGAAGCAAGAAGTTCATAAAATGAAAGACTCTTGCATTAAAACCATCAACTGTATAATCGAGACAATAAGAAAGGGTAGTCAATGGATGATAAGCACCAATCGTAAAGGAAGAAAAGTTCAATCTTATTCTTTCCCAAGTCAACTCTCCAACTAGAGGATTATCCAAAATATACTTTGGATCATCCCAATTCACCCATCCATTAAAACAAACTGGATACAAAGCAACTATCCCCAATATTATTGGAATAAATTTCAAAAATGAAAACGAGGTTTGCTTTTCTCCTAACATGGTCCGCAAATATAATTAAGAAAGAAGAACAAGTAAAAAAAAGTTTCTAAACATTACCACATGAGTTTTCTTACTTTTACAAAATGGCAAACTTCAAAGATGTTATCCAGCTTCTTAGATTAAAACAATGGACTAAAAATATTTTAGTCATTGTTCCTGCTTTTTTCGCTGGTATCATCACGCCTGTTGAAATTGGCATACTTGTTAAAGGTTTTTTTGCATTTAGCTTAACAGCATCTATTGTATATATATTAAACGATTGGAAGGATAAAGATTTAGATGCTTTACATCCTACCAAGAAAAATCGTCCATTACCTCGTGGGGTTTTTAATACCAATCAATTATTCATTATTGTAGGTATATTAATTTCACTAATAATAGTGTTAAGCCTTCAACTTCCCTATTATTTCAATTTAAGTTTAAGCTTATTTTTTGGGTTAAACTTCTTGTATTCATTTGGATTAAAAAAAATACCCTACTTGGAAATGTGTATCGTTTCTTTTGGATTTTTACTTCGGATTTATGCAGGAGGATATTTGGTTGACGTTCCTATTTCAGGTTGGTTAATGCTATTGATAAGTATGACTGCTTTACTAATTATTTGTGCCAAAAGAAACGCCGAAATTCAAAATGGAAATTTCAAAGCAAGAAGTGTTTTAAAGTATTATAATCCTAAACTAATTAAGGTTTTTGTTATTCTGTTAGCACTACTCTCAGTGGGGTCTTATTTAATGTACTGTCTAGACAAGGATGTCATAGCACGAATTGGATCAAATAAACTATTCTACACAACCATTTTCATTCTTTTAGGAATGGCTAGATACTTACAACAGGTTTTCTTTAAGCTTAACACAGGTGCTCCGGCAGAGCTATTCTATAAGGACAAGTTTATTTTTATAATCATACTATCTTGGTTAACTTCGTTTTACTATCTGTTGTATGCGAATTAAACAAATTTCGAGTTGGGGTAACTACCCTAAAATTTTAGCGCAAGTTTTCTCTCCAGAAAAAGTTAAAGATGCTAGTCAGCTCATTCAAAATTCGAACTCAATAATTCCTAGAGGAAATGGAAGATCATATGGTGATGCAGCTTTAAACACTCAAGTTCTTTCTACCAAAAACTTCAATAAAATAATCAGTTTTGATGAATCAACTGGAGCGATAAAGGTTCAATCGGGTGTTTTATTGGATGATATTTTAAAGCTGACTATTCCAAAAGGTTATTTCTTACAAATTACTCCAGGAACGAAATACATCAGTATAGGTGGAGCCATTGCAGCTGATGTTCATGGTAAAAACCATCATAAAGTAGGTTGTTTTTCAAATTGTGTTACTTCCTTTGAGTTGATCAATCAGCAAGGCGTATTGATCAATTGCAGTGCTACTGAAAACTCCGATATATTCCTGGATACTTTTGGATCAATGGGGTTAACAGGTTTAATCACTTCTATTGAACTGAAACTAATGGCTATCCAATCTTCTGATATTAATATTAGACAAATTCAAGTTGGAAATTTAGAGGAAATGATGGATGCTTTTCAAAAAAACACAAACACGACATATTCTGTTGCTTGGGTTGATTGTTTAGCGAAAGGTAAAAACTTAGGACGAGGTGTTATTTCATTAGGAGAACATAGCTTTGAACCAAGTGAATTAAAATATCAAGATAAAGCAGGATTTAAGATTCCTTTTTACTTCCCTAATTTCTCCTTAAATAAAATAACCATTGGTATTTTTAATATGCTGTATTATGCCAAAGGGAAATCTAAAGAATTCAATATAAATTACGATTCCTTCTTTTATCCGCTGGACGGATTAAAGGATTGGAATAAGATATATGGTAAGAATGGCTTTATTCAATACCAGTTTGTTTTACCATTACAAACATCAAAAGCAGGGCTGGAAGACATTCTTCAATTTGTTGCAAATTCAAAAACACCTCCATTCCTTAGTGTTTTAAAATTGTTCGGGAAAGAGAATTTATCAAGTCCACATAGCTTTCCTAAGGAAGGATATACGTTGGCTATGGATTTTAAATGGCATCCTGGTGTTGAGCAACTCATTCGAATACTCGATCAAAAAGTAACTCAATATAAAGGAAGAGTATATTTAGCAAAAGACGCTGGCTCTTCTGCTTCGTTAATTGATAATAGACCGATATCTAACGATACGTTCTCTTCATTACAAACAAAAAGACTAGATTTAAATATTGTGAATAATCAACCAAAAAAAGCTTTTATCCTAGGTGGAACATCAGATGTTGCCATCCAATTAACCAATCAACTTCTAAAAGATGGTTGGTTAGTTACTTCTTCAGTGAGGAATGTAGATAACCCATCATTAATTCAAAACGATAAGTTAATATATGTGGCGTTTGATTTAACGAAACCAGATTGGCAATTGATAGATCAGCAAACTCAAGAAGTTTCAGTTGTATTCAGCTTCATTGGTTACTGTCCGATACCACAGGACAACTATTTATCTACCGAAGAAATAAACAAAATTACTTTTGCCAACTACAATGGACTTATTCCTGTTCTTGAAAAGTTTGTTCATGTATTCGAGCAAAAAGGACAAGGTACTATTGTGGGGGTTTCATCAGTTGCAGGTAATCGAGGAAGAGCAACCAACTATTTATATGGTTCAGCTAAGGCTGGTTTCACAACTTACTTAAGTGGAATCCGAAATCGATTAGCAAAAAAAGGCGTTCATGTAATGACAGTCCTTCCTGGTTTTATGGATACCAAAATGACTAAAGGTTTAGATCTTCCAAAGCCGTTAACAGTTAACGCAGAACAAGCAAGATCTATTATTTACAGTGGATTTAAAAAGCAGAAAGATGTTATATATGTTTCTTGGAAATGGAAATATGTAATGAAAATCATAACGTCAATTCCTGAATTCATCTTTAAAAAATTGAATCTTTAATCATGAATAAAAAACTCGTGCTTTTTGATTTTGATGGAACCTTAACAACTAAGGATAGCCTTTGGGCATTCCTTTTCCATTCCAACTCAAGTACTCGGGTTTATTATCACTTACTACTTCATACACCCTACTTCATATTAGGAGCTTTAAAAATAATGAGTAAGGGTGCTATTAAAGAAAAATTAACAGGAAGCTTACTAAAGAAATTCAGCAAAGAAGAAATCTCTTCATTGACGCATAGTTTTCAAGGCAAGATTTCTAGAATGCTAAATCAAAAAGTGTTCGATGCCTTCAAAAATCATTTAATAAACAAAGATGAAGTTTGCATAGTATCAGCTTCTCTTGACTTCTGGTTGATGCCATTTACAGAAAAACATAATTGTCACCTCATTTCTACAAAATGGAATTTCACTTCAAATCAATTTGCTTCAAAAAATTGTAAAGGAAAAGAAAAGGAAATTCAGATAAGACTGAAATATAACCTAGAGGATTTTGATACTATTATTGCATATGGAAATTCTACAGGTGATAATCAAATGATGGAATTAGCTCATCAAAAAAATTGGATCAAATAGAGGGCTTGATCATTGAATATAAAAAAACACTTTTTCATGCTTTTTTAAGTATACAATTCCTTTAAAAACATCTACAATTCCCTGAAAATCTTGTAACTAAATTGTGAATTACACAAAAACAATGTTAATAACAATTCTTTTCAGGCTGATAAATTACACGCTACAAATACGACTTGAAAAACGTTACAAAAAACCACAACAACCCTAATACAAGAACAATAAGTTATTATTATTGTGTTTTGAAAAACGTTTATCACACATAATAGTATTTGATTATAAAACATAAACGCTTAAATTCAAGTATAATAAAATACTACTTGAGCGAAATGAAAAAAATATACAGCTTTATAATAATCTTAATTGCCTTTCAAAGTGAAGCGCAACTTGAGATGAATGGGGCATTTCAATCTAATCAAGATAGTGACCATTCTACAATCCTTATTAAAGAAAAAAGTAATACCAAAACATTTACACTTGGGCAAAAGACTGAAGAAACACTAAGTTGTAGTGATCATGATAACGATGGAATTTGTGATCATGATGATTTAGATGATGATAACGATGGGATACTAGATGTAGACGAATGTCCCAATACATACGTTAGTAAAGCTTTTCAAACAAATGGTGGAACATCAACAACATTCCTTGCACCAAGTGCGGATGGAGGTTTTAGCTTTGACATTTTCAAATTAGACAATTCCTTTAACTTAAATGTAAACGGAGTTGATGTAGTTCCTAACGAAATTCAATGTCATGGAGGAGGAGCTTCTGGTGAATCATTATTAGTTTTTTCTTCTGATAAAACTGGATATGGACAAGGCGGTAATGCTAATGTCTGGACAATTAATGGAGATGCTAATAAACCTGTTATAAGGCTTATAATTGGTCCTAACGGAGAAGTGTCTTTCCAAGGAAAAAGAAACTCAAGTAGCAATCTAGAGTCGATGGAAATTTGGGGAATTGATCCTCAACCTACTAATATCATTTGGAATACTACAGGGAATAATACAGTTATTTTATCTCAGAAGGTAATGGGACCTACTAACATTTCGGGAGAAGGTAACGGGGTTTTATTATGTACCGAAGATCTTGATGGAGACGGAATTATTAATTCCAAAGATAATGATAGTGATGGTGACGGTTGTCTGGATGCAATTGAAGGCGGAGGTAATTTTACATTATCAGATTTAAACGGAAATATTTTAAGTGGTTCGGTTGATGCTAATGGAGTTCCAGTAAGTGCCAGCGCGTCAGGACAAGCCATTGGGACGAGTATGGATGGGAATCTAAAATCAAACGAATGTAGTTGTGATGACAGCGATAACGATGGAGTTTGCGATAACATTGATCTGGATAAAGACAACGACGGAATTTTAGATGTAAACGAATGTATGACCAGTAATTTCCAATGGTCCTCACCTCCTCAAGTAAACGGTAATATAGCAACAGGAACAATTAATGGGATTAACTATACTTACACATCATCTATTAATATTGAAACTACTCCAGGTATTTTTGCTTACGGTAAGTTTCCTTCAAGTTATAATATACCAAATACAACAGTAATAAAGAATCGATTTATTTCAAACAACAAAATTACTTTTGCTCAACCTGTTTTGAACCCTACGTTGATGTTCTCTTCCATTGGAGGAGGTAATTCGGTACCTGTTCAATTTTCTAACCCAGTTGATGTGCTGTTTCAATCTGGCCCAGTAACAATAAATTCTCCTACTCAATTAACAGGAAAAGAAGCGTACGTTGTTTTAAGAATGAATGGGACATTCTCCGAGATTTCTTTCGATTATTTAGCAGATGAAAACTATGTGAACTTTACTTTCGGAGCAGATTTCGCAACTTTTTGTGACACAGATAATGATGGCACACCAGATTACTTAGATACGGATAGCGATGGTGACGGTTGTCTGGATGCAATTGAAGGAGGAGCTGGATTTGAAACAAACGACTTAAATGGATTAATACTAAAAGGAGCAATTGACGCTAACGGAGTTCCTATTTCCGCTTATGGAGGCCAAAGTGTTGGATCAAGTGCGGACGTTAATACGCTAGATGCAAACTGTATACTACCCGTTGTAGTTGATACTTTTTATGTTTGTAAAGGTGAATCTGTAAATATTACTAAAACTGTTTCTGGAATTACAGAATGGTCTGGATCAGAAATTTTCACAGCAGTTAACGAATCAACGATCACAGCATCACCCACAAAATCAACCACTTACTACATTAGTACTTTCACAAAGAAACAAGACATTTTAATAAATGGTAGTTTCGAGAATAACAGTGGAACAGGTATTAGAGACGCATCTGGACTTCCAGGCTGGAATACAACCGCTTCAGATAATAAAGTAGAGATTTGGGCAAATGGCTTTATAGGGCATGCAAGCTATTCTGGGAATTTCTTGGTTGAATTAAATGCAAATGAGAAATCAGCATTGTATCAAGATATCGCAACAACTCCTGGTGAAAAATTAGCTTGGGCCTTTGCACATAAAGCAAGAGGTGGCGGTGTTGAAACTGTAGAATTTGAAGTTGGACCTCCAGGAGGACCTTATCAAATAATCGAAACAGCAAAGGATTTAAGTGCCACATGGGGTTATTACGAAGGAGTATACGAAATTCCAGCTGGACAAAATGTTACTCGATTTTATTTTTCATCAACAGATCCTGGAGGCTCTGGAAATCTTATGGATGGAATCGCATTTAATACAGTTGAAGAAGAAAAAGATAGTGTAGTGGTTATTGTTTACGATGGGGATCAACTAAACATTGGAAATGATACTACATTTTGTAATGGAGAATCACTTACACTAGATGCAGGAATTGCTCAAAGTTATTTATGGAGTACAACAGCAACCGCTCAAACCATTGATGTTATAACAACAGGAGTTTATTCTGTTGAAGTAACCAATGCTCAAGGATGTAAAAGCAATACATCAATAAACGTAACGGTGAATCCATGCATAGTAAATCATTTTGATAAGGACACATTATATGTTTGTGAAGGAGATTCAATTTTAGTTGAAGCAAAAGATATTACAACTCAAGTTTGGGGAGGGGAAGACGGATTTACGCAAGTTAACGACAATACAATTAAAGTTTCTCCAAGTGATGATGCTTACTACTTTGTTGGAACTGCAGGAAGAACAACAATTGGTCAAAATCTTATTGTGAATGGAGATTTCGAAAGTGGGAATTCAGGATTCACAACAGAATATCAAGAGAAATGCACGCCTACTCAGGGACCTGGGAAATTTTGTATTAATAATAACCCGAAAAATGTTCATGGTGGTTTTGCTGCTTGTGGCGATCATACTTCTGGAACCGGTAAAATGTACATTGCTAACGGAGCGCCTGTTGCTGGACAAAAAGTTTGGTGTCAAACGGTTACAACGGAAGCAAATAAGGATTATGAGTTTTCGGCATGGGTAGCAAGTGTTGTTTCAAGCAACCCTCCAAGTTTTCAGTTCCAAGTAAATGGAGGTTCAATCGGAACATTAACAGCAAATGTTGGTGCTTGTCAATGGGATCAATATGCAGCAACATGGAATTCAGGAACTACAGTTTCTGCAGAAATATGCTTAATCAATCAAAATACAGTAGGGTCAGGGAACGACTTTGCTATTGATGATATATCTTTTGCTCCGGTTAATCAAACTGCTTCTGGTGGTGATTCCATATTAGTTATTGTTCAAGATAAACCAAAGGTTAATTTAGGAAATGACACTATAATTTGCGCTGGTACTGAAGCTACTTTCAAAACAAATTTAACTGGAGGTTATGCTTGGAGTACAGGTTCAACTCAATCATCAATTACTGTCGATCAAGATGGCGATTTCACTTTAGAAGTAACAAATGCAAATGGTTGTAAGGATGATGCAACAGTAAACCTAACAATTAAAAGTTTACCTGTTGTTGATTTAGGTAATGACACAACAATTTGTAAAGGTGATATCATTTCAATCTCAGCTAAAAACAATGGTCTAACATATTTATGGAACACAGGGGATAATTCTCAAGCTATTAATATTACAACAGCCGCAGTATATGGTGTTGTTGTTAGCGATAATATTGGTTGTTTAGGAAGTGATTCAATGGAGTTAATCGTTAACCCAATGC
>CAWVWF010000136.1:0-9744 GCA_963933885.1 uncultured Flavobacteriales bacterium
TAGGCGCTAATATATTGAATATCAACAGATTGTGTTTTTTGTCATGTACTAAAATCGTTTACACTACAGAAAGAAGTTAATTCGTATATAATTTCATGATTTCCAGCAGTAGCAATAAGTGGATCAAATTCACCAGTAAGTGGATCCATTCCGCTACCTATCCAAGTACCACCAGTTTCAGTAGTAGCCAATGTAATTGCTGGGTTGTTTAAGCAAAAAGTATCTTGAGCGCTTGAAATTATAGGAACAATAAGCGGCACAACTTCAACTTCAATAGTATCAAAATCCTCACAAGGATTAGCTATATGATATACAATGTTATGTATTCCAACTCCTGCAGTTTTCGGATCGAAATCACCTGTATTCGGATTAATACCATTACCACTCCAAATTCCTTCTGAATTAACAGAGGTGAATGTGTAAGCTATATCTTCAATACAAAATAGAGCTTTAAACCCTGTTGTTATCGTAGCATCTTGAAGTGGGTTAACTATTAAAGTATAGGTAGCAGTATCTCCACATGCACCTGCAATTTGGTACTCTAAAAAATGATCCCCTGTTCCAGCTGATGATGGAGAGAAATTTCCTGTTCCATCAATTCCATTACCAATCCAAATCCCGCCAGTTGTATTTGATGTTAATTGAATCCCTGAATCGTTAAGACAGAATGTGTCTTGAACTGCGCTAATTATGATAGAACTGCTTGCATTTCCCGAAGAAACAGTTACCGTATCCTTTATAACACACCCTTCTGCATCAGTAATAGTTACAATATGATCACCTGCACACAGGTTAATAACAGAAGCAACAGCTCCGCTATTATTCCATGAATAGGTATATGGAGCAATTCCATCTGGTGTTACTGAAGCTGATCCGTCACACATACCAATACAGGTTTCAGGTATAGAAGCCATATCGGAAGTCATATTGTCTTTTATAATTAATGTGATTGTATCTTTAACTTCTGCAGAACAGTTATAGATTGTAGCAATAATTTGTATTGTTTCTTGCCCTTCTAATATAGCATCAGTAAGAATAGGAATATTAAATGCATCGATAGAATCATTTGCAAGGAAGGTATGATCCGTGAGTCCAAAAGTATAATCAACACCATCTGTTGCTGTTCCTAATACCTCAAAAGTAACGTCAAGCGGATCACCAATTTCACCTGTTCTATTTAATCCGAAATTTAAATCTTTACAGTTCTCTATTCCAATAGTATCTATTCCAGTCCAAGTGATTTGATTAATTGGGCATGGTGGATTATTTACAGCTACTAAAACTCCTGAATCGTAAATACCATCTCCAGCATCTGCACAAACAATTTTTAAATGATATGTTTCACATGGGACTACTTGAATTCTAGCGGATAGATCTTTAGTGTATCCATCATACTCAATTTTATTTCCACCAGTATTATCTACATAATATGCTGCATTTGAACCAGAATTAACGTTGTCGATTGAAACAAGTGTTGTTGTTCCTGGTACTGTTGCTATATTTACTGTTCCTGTGATACCTGGCCCGCTAACAAAGAAGCCAAAAGCATCATTATATCCTCCATTTACATATTCTGGATACTCATCTGATCCCCATATGTAATCTAATATTAGTTCTTCACATATTGGTTCAATGTCAAATTCAATTACACAACCATCAAATGTTGCTAATGGTTCTATGGCTTGAAGATCTGTATCTACAAATCCTGTTACGTTATTATTTATACCACTTCCGCCTGCTGTGTTGTCTTGTTCGAAGATAGATGTTTGCCCTGTTGTAAGCATTATCCCATTATCAATACCTAGTCCGTCTGAAATTCCATTTGAAAAAGCTCCAAAAGCACCTGTTGGACAGTTTAGAATAACTGATCCTGGAACAACTATATTGGCCGGAGCCATTATGCTTCCTGCGAGTGCGTCCCCCGTTACATTATTGTCGATTACAATTTGTGCCAATAAGATATTTGAACACACCACTAGATATAGAAGCCCCCATAGCTTCTTTAAACTTACCCTCATTTAAGTACCTTTTTGAAAGGTTAGAAATGTACTTAAAACAAGAGCCCCCTCTATTATACAATCTAAATCCTTTTAATCCCATCCTTAAGGTATTGATTAATATGTGATTGTGTATGTTTTTTATGAGCTATAAATTTATTATCCAATAGGGTTTAATTATTGAATTAGACAGTGTGGTTTGTTTCTGTAAGGTCTAATTTTAAAGGGATATTTTCTAACGTTATTTAATTGAAAATTAAGTTTTCAAGGATGATATTATCCAGTTGGACCTGCGATCCTATCGTGAATTTCTCTGAGTCGTTCAATTTTTCCTGATCTTCGATCCTTTTTACAAGTGTCTGTGAAGTACCTGTGTGATTCCAAGAACTTTACTTGAATTGGATCCCAGTCACTTGTTGTTTTTAAGAACTTATATTTCACCAATTCTTTAGCAAGAGAGTCGCTTATTTTATCAAATTCTTCTTTTGATCTACCGAGGTAATCTAAATCGGCATCACAAATAATTTCTTCTAAATGATTGGTAGGCTTTTGTGGAATTACAGTCGCTAAAATCATTCCTTCAACAAGATCAACCTGTTGATCGGTGAATCCGTATTTAGGTAGGAATTCTTTTGCAAACTTAGCACCTTCAACTTCGTTATTTTGATACTTATTAAGGAATCCACTATCATGGAATAATGCAGCAAGCTTAATTAACATTATTTCCTCTTCATTTAAACCTTCTGATTTCCCGATTCGTTCTGCAGAATCTATAACATCTAAAGTGTGGTGAGGACCATGGTAATATAAGTCGTTTGGTAACTCTTGCTTTAATTTATTTATGATAACATCTTTTACTTTTTCGTAGTTACGCTGACTGTAAACTTTGAAATTTAAAAGTTCAAAGAACTTTTTATTTGGCATTAATCCAGCTTCATCATCACTTAACTCCTTTTTGATACGATTAACATAATACATGTCGATTGTACCTTTATTTTTCACAGGTAAATTACCTCTGTACTCACATTCGAAATAATCTTTAATATATTCATGAGTAGTTCCGGAAACGTTAACTCTATCTGGGTCTGAACTTGTTTCCATACGGGACGCAGTGTTAACGGTATCGCCCCAAACATCATAAAGGAATTTCTTCTTTCCAACAACACCAGCTACCAATTCACCTGTGTGTAAACCAATTCTTAAATGCCATTGAGGTTTACCTGTACCTTCTCTGATATTACGTTTTTCCTCCATGTATTTTTGGAAGTAAAAGGCCGTTAAGACACAGTCTACAGCATTGGTTCTGTTCCTGATTGGAACACCACCAACACACATATATGCATCTCCGGAAGTTTTAATTTTCTCAACATTAAATCGACCAACGATATCATCAAACTTTGCGAAGGAATCATCTAATTCAGCAACCAGTTCTTTTGGACCTAGATTCTCTGTGATTTTTGTGAAGTTTTTGAAATCGGCAAACATTACTGTCGCAACCTCATAATGTTTAGGAGTTGAACGACCAGTAGACATTAGTTCTCTAGCTGTTTCTCTTGGGAGTACGTTTAGTAAAAGTTCCTCTTCTTTGTTTTTTTCTGCTTCAATTACATTCTTCTGTTCTTCTAGAATAGATTTTTGTTTTTCAACCTCTCTTGTTCTTTCTCTTACTTTTCTCTCAAGTACATTTCTTTGACGACGTGCCATTGTAACTCTACTATATATAATTAAGAATAAGATTAAAGAACTTACTAGAATTACACCTGTTATAAACCACCATGAAAGGTAAAATGGTGGTTTAATGATGATGTGAATTTTTTTGATTTCACTCCATTTTGAATCAGAATTTGCTGTTTTTACGTTGAAATAGTAATCACCAACTTTTAAATTGTGGAATGAGAAGTTCCTTTTGTTCTTTACTTCGATTGCTTCAGTTTGATAACCTTCCAATTGGTAGCTAAATACATTTTCCTCAGGAGAAGAGAAATGGATTCCATCAACATGAATGATAAAAGAGTTTTTGTTATAAGGAATAGTAACTGTTATGATGTTATTCTCATCTAATTTAACATTTGATTCTTCTGGATTTAAAAGGTTAATTCCATTATATAATACCGAGGATATGTGTACTTTTGGAGCTACACTATTACTAATTGTTCGTGTAGTATTAACGATATTATAGCCGTTAATACCTCCAAAATAGATCTTTTGATTAGAGGCTTTATAGTCCGCTCCTGAGTTGAACTCTAAGCTTTGAATTCCATCGTTTGTATTGTAGTTATAGAACTTTTCAGTTTTTAAATTTAATTTGGAAAGTCCTCCATTTGTACTTAACCATAAATAACCGTTGGCATCAGATATTATACTGTAAATAGAGTTGTTTGGTAGTCCATCTTGAGTAGAGTAGTGCTTTGTTTTTTTTGTTTTAATGTCATATTTTACTAATCCACCACCATATAAACCTATCCAAAGGTTATTATCTACTTTCTCTAAACACAAACTTTGAAGCTCGCTTACAGGTTTTATTGAGTTGAATTGGTATGAAATATTTTGAGGAGTTTCTAAATTTGTTAAATAATAAGCGCCTGTAGGGAAAGCAACGAAATAAATTTCATCATCTTTCTTTATAAAGCTTTTAACATTATTCAAAGGAATATGTTTTAATAACTCTAGCTCTTTATTAAGAATTCCAATTCCATTTATTGCACCAATAATCAAATTACCATTGGATAGTTCAAAATCAAAAATAATCTCTTTTTCATCGCTTGTAGAGTCTAACTTTATATCTGTAAGGATCATTTGATATACAGAATCTCCTTTTGTTAAATTGTATACACCTTTACTTGTAGCAACTAAAAGTTGGTCACTGTATTCTTGAAAGTCTAGTATGTGCCCGTTGAAGGAGATCCATTCGTAGTTGTGTGATGATTTATTTTGAATTTGAATCCCATTGCTATATCCAGAAATGAAAAGTGAATCTGTTTCATAAAAAGACCAACAATTATTGTCCGACAAGCTTGAATAACTTGATGCTTTTAGGTGTAAGAACTGTTGCTTTGAAGGATCAATTTTATTTAACCCTTTATCAGTACCTATCCATATTACACCAAAACCGTCTTGATAAATGCATTTGATTTTATTACTTAATAAACTGTTCTTATTTTTATGATTTTTCAACCATTGGATAGGTTTGCCTTTTTCTGATCTATAAATAATAACCCCTTCATCAATTGTTCCTAACCAAAGCTCTTCTTTGAATTGTAAACAGCTAGTTACTTTTGATGGGATTTCAAAGATGGATGGAGCTAAGTTAATATCGGTAAATCTAAGAAGTTGATTTGAAAACACTAGACAGAAACCACTCTTGTCCACGAAAAAGTTTAATATTTCATTGTCAAAAGTTTTAACGATTTCAATCTTTTCTTCTTTAAATTTATAAAGTGTTTTTTTATGAATAAAAAGAATTGTTTCATTGAATTTATGTAGATATTTAGTAATAATGTTATTATCTATTAGGGTTATGTCATCAGTTGTTAAGCTATCGTCAATGTGAGCAACGTATAAACCACCTTGTGCTCCAATTAATACATTGTTACTATTTAAAATTTCGCAAGAATTAACTATACCGATTTCTGGAATTAGCTTAGAGAAACTGTAGTTTTTAAATTCATTGGTTTTCAAATCTAATAGTGAAAAACCAAGTGCTGTTGTAAAACAAATGGTGTCTTTATTCCAAGGTTTAATCTCTAATGCATAGTTACTTCCTAACGAATTTTTATTGTATGGATCGAAGAAATAATTTTTAAATTCATACCCATTAAATTTAGATATACCATCTTGTGTTGCGATCCATAAATAACCACCTTCGTCTTGGTAAACTGCTTCTATATAGCTCTGAGGTAAGCCATCTTCAATTGTGTATTGATCACATTTTACTAAATCATAATTGATTGCTTTCGCGAATGAGCAAAATGTTATTACCGCGATACAAAGTAGAAGTGCTTTTTTAACCATAATTTTCAACTACAAAGGTGCGGTTTTAAGCTGTGAATAACAATTTACTTTTTAGAAATCCACAAACTCGGATTTTGTTTTGCATTTCCTTTCCAAATTTCGAAATGCAATTCCGTTTTTCCGTTCTCGTCTGTTTTAATTTTACCAATTTCTTCTTGAATATCTAGTTCATCCCCCTTCTTAACATATACAGAGGACAGATTAGAGTACATTGTGAAGTAAGATCCATGTTGGATTAGTACAGCATTTTTATCTCCAGGTAATACAATTACCGCAACTACTTTTCCTTTAAAAACTACTCTTGCTTTAGTTCCTCTATTTGTAATGATATCAACTCCGTTATTAATTGTTTTTAAATGATCGAAAACTTGATGCTTTTGATTACCAAATTTCCCTGAAATTGTACCTCTTCCAACTGGCCATGGTAATTTCCCTTTGTTATTAGTAAAAGAGATGGATAGTTTTTTTGCTTTAGGCGTTACTCCAAATTTAGTGTTCTTTTTACTTTTCTTAAGCGCCTCTTTTAATTCTCTTTCGATAATTTTTTTGATTGCATTTTGAAGTTTATTGGCTTCCCTTTTTTTACGTGTTATATCTTTCTTAAGATTCTTTTCATCACTTCGTAAAGCTTGGTATAATGATTTCTTCTCAAGTTTTTCTTGTTCAAGCGCTGTATGTTCAGTCCTCTTGTTGTTTACCAATAAGACTTTGTTTTTCTTTTTCGATTCGAGCTGAAGTATCTTTTCTTCTACCTCTATTTGTTTTTTCTCGATTTCCTTAGCCTGATAAACTCTGTATTCTGAAATCTCATGAATATAGTTTAAGCGCTTATACGCTTGATTGAAGTCTTCAGCGGAAAATATAAAAATTAACTTGTTTGTAGCATTTCTGTTTTTGTAAGCGAATCGAACCATTTTTGAATACTGAGTTCGAAGTGCTTCTAATTGATAGTTTAAAGTGTCTATATAGTCTTCTTGGTTATGAATAGATTTATCGATGTACTTTACTTCATAGCTAATGGCAGAAATGAGTTCCTGACGAGCTCCAATTTTTTTTCGAAGTATTAATAATTGAATTTCAGATTTACGCTTATTGGCTTTAGTTTCTCCTAATAAACCATTTAGTTTTTTGAGTTTATTTTGGATTAATTGTCGCTTCTTCTTTAATTGATTTTTATTCTGTGCTTGCGCACTCATACCCATTGCGAGTAGTAATAAAATTAATAAGCTATTCTTAATCCATCCTCTCATAATCTGCTGGAATGCTAAAAGGTATTTTTAAGTTGTTAAACTTTTTTACCCTTGTAATTTCAATCACAGCCAAAATAACCACTTTTTCGGCTTCTTTAACGGTTAGTGTTATGTTTTTATTCAATAGGTAACCGTTGATATCCTTTGGGTTGGAGTACTCTATTTGTATGTTCTTACCTGAATATTCTATTACTGTAGACTTTAAATCTATGGTGTCACATGGAAATGAAACACGCTGTACGTATCCATCTAGAGTGCTGTCGTTAGAATAATGTACTAAGCTATCTGATTTAATACTTCCTGATTTTTCATATAAAAATGCAGGTTTACCAAGTAGTAATTTTTGCATGATATTGAACGATAATTTAAAACCAATTAATGATTCCAACTCACTAAAACTTCCAGTTTTTTGTTTCTTATGAAATAAGTCTACAACCTTTACTGAATCCTTAGTTAAAAGTAATTTTGCAAATGGAATTCCTGCTTTTGTTATACTGGCGTATATTAAGCTGTCTTTTTCAATTCTAAAAGAGGCGGTGAATGAAAGTCCTTTTTCATCCTTAGTTGTATTAATCTTAGCTTTTACTTTTATCCATTTGAATTGTAATCCACTAGTGTCGTAATGTGCTATTATATCTGCTTTTGAGTTTAAAGCAACTTTACAATTATCGGATAAACCTGAGTTTGTTTGGAGCTTCTGTCTAGATTTACAGCCTATTAAAGCGAAGAAAGAGAATAGAATAATACAAACTCGAATCATTTGTCAATGTATTTTTTGAGTTGAATTTTCTTTAATAAAAATTCGGAAGTGTCATCTAGCTTTTTTGCCTTGTTCCAGTAGCTTAGCGCTTTTTCTTTTTGATTTAAGAAGAAATATACATCACCTAAATGTTCATTGATAATACCACTTGTAGATCCTCCATTATCGTAGGATTTTTCAACCCAAATTAAAGCATTGTCATAATCTTTGATTTGAAATAATATCCAACCATAAGTATCTTGAAAAGAGGCTTCATTAGGGTTTAGTTGATTAGCCTTTGCGCTCATGTTTTTTGCTAATTCTAATTTTTCTTTTCTTTCTGAAAGATAATATGCGTAATTATTAAGTACAAAGTAATTGTTTGGATCGCCTTGAATAGTTAATTCAAAATACCTGTCTGATTCTTTATGATTCCCCAATGCATGATATGCATCTGCTAAATTACTTTGGAATTGATTGGTTAAGTTTTTATTACTAATAATCAATTCTATTCCCTCCTCTAATTGGTTTATTGCTTCTTGAAATTGTTTGAGTTGAATTTTTGATAAACCGTTGTATAGATATAATTCGGGATTAGTAGGAAACAACTCTAATGCATTTGCCGAATTATCTCTCATCTCCGTATACTCTCCAAGGTTGTAATTACAGGTTATTAGTTGGCGCCATATAAGAAATGAATTCTTTTTAGCATCTAAAACAGCTTTGTAATGCTTCTTTGCTATTTCATATTTTTGACTTTTAAAGAAATATTCTCCAACAACTGTGTTGATCGATTGACTATACGGATCAGCTTCTCCGGCTAGTGTCATGTACTTCTCAGTTTGCTTGTATATTTTTTGATCTAGTTGACCAAGTCTTACGAACCTTCTCAATAAGTTCAATCTGTCTTTAGTTCCAAAAGCTTTGTTTCCAATAACGCGTTCGTAAATATCGAATGATTTTTGAACTTCGCCTTTTGCATATTTCTGATGTGCAATTTCAGCTAAAATATATGGATCTTCCGGTTTAACTTTAAGAGCTCTTTCATACACTTTAAAGGCAGACTCAATATCTTTGTTTTCAATTTTTATATCACCCAATAAAATGTAGTACCTCATTTTATTTGGATAAGTATAGATAAGCTTCTCAAGCTCTAATTCGGCTTTATCGTTTTGTTTTAGCTGGTGAAATATGATGTATTTATTTCTGTTTATTTCTTCTGAAACACCAATCTTTTTTTCAATCGTTTCATAAAGATCAAGTGCTTTGTTATATTGTTTGCTCTGAATATAAAAGTCAGAAAACTCAATATCGAATATTGGATTGTCGGGGAAGTTTTTCATTCTAATCGAATAAGCTTTTGCAGTTTGATTATACAAACCTAAGCTCTTTGTTAGATCAATTTGAAACTGTAAATACCATTTGTTTTTAGCATTAATGGTTACAGCTTGATTTATGTGATTTAGAGCAGCTTCGAAATTTTTAGTAGATTGGTAAATGTTGGCCAATTCATAATGTGCTGCATCATGAGATTTAGAAGATTTTATAACTTCTTCAAATAATGGTATTGCCTTCTCGTAGTCGCCATCGTTTTTATGCTTGATTCCTTCTATAAATTCAGAGTCAGCAATAAGTTCTTTCTCTTCCTCAGAAACAGAAAAAAGCGAGAACCCTTTTTCGCTGCTTTTACAGCTTAAAAGAATTCCCGCTAATAGTATTATTAATATTTTTTTCAAATTATTTTTCT
>CAWVWF010000137.1:0-9735 GCA_963933885.1 uncultured Flavobacteriales bacterium
CCATAAGAACAAATATATAAAACTTCTATTATGACACAGCCTGCTTGTGGGTATCAGACATCTAGTAGTGTTAGTGTGAAGTACTGTGTTTCGGGTACCCACAAGAGGCACCCCTACAACAAATCTTAAATTGCGCCTCTTGCTTTAAGCTCTAGATACTTATTAATCGTATCAACCGATAACTTCTCAGGAGTAGTAAGAATTGAATTAATCCCATACTGCTGAAGCTCAGCTGCAATAGTTCTTTTTTCAATGATGTTCTTTTCAGCGAAAGTTTGAAAGTATATTTCTTCAACCGTTTCCGCCTTCTTTTCTGAAGCCTTTACCAGCTCCGTATTTTCAAAAAAGATAACAACGAGTAAATGTAATTTAGAAATCTTTCTAAGCATTGGCAACGCACGTTCCATTGCATAAACACTTTCGAAGTTTGTGTATAAAAAGACTAAACTACGCGCTTGTATATTCTGACGAACACCATAGTAGAGCATTTCAAAATTGGATTCATTGTACCTCGTTTTCTGGCGGTATAAATGTTCCATGATCTTAGCCAATTGTCCACCTTGCTTTTCAGCTTTAACATGAACACCTAGCTTATCAGAGAAAGTCATTAAACCAACTTTATCATCTTTTCTTAAAGCGATATTAGAAATTACCAATGAAGCGTTTATTGCATAATCCAATAAACTCATATCATTAAAAGGCATTTTCATTACCCTACTTTTATCAACGATAGAATAAACAGATTGGGATTTTTCGTCTTGGTATTGGTTAACCATTAACTCACCCCTTCTACTTGTAGCTTTCCAGTTTATCTTTCTGAAATCATCTCCTTGAACATAATTCTTAATCTGTTCAAACTCTTGATTATTTCCTAATCTTCTAATTTTTTTAACCCCTTGATACAAGTTAGAAGAAGTGAAAACCTTCAATTCTAATTGTCGCATTTGCATAACCGAAGGATATACTTTGGCTTCGAAATCTTGTGACTCTCGGTACCTTCTTTCAACCATTCCTAAGAAGGAGCGAACGTAAATGTTTAGAGAACCAAACTTGTATTCACCACGCTTAACAGGGCGAACATCATAATTTATAACCTGCTCTTCACCACCATCTAAACGAGCAGTTCTTTCAAAATCTCTTATTTGAAACTGGTATGGTAATTCATCGATAACAGTTATTTTAACTGGAACCGTAAGATTGTTTTTAACCGTAATTTTTACTGGATTTGCATCTCCTAAATTAAGTTGTTCTTTTAATTCTCTACTAGCTTCCATTCTACCCTTCGGACTAAACAGAATTAGCATGTCAATTACAGTATAACTGAAAAAGAACACCAAATACATTTGGGCAACAAAGAATAGCTGCTCGTATAAAAAACTAACTATAAACAGAGCCGCTCCTATTGCAAGCAATAGGAAAAACAGGTTAGTTATGAATAAACTCGATATGAAATTATCTTTCTTCAAAATTATCTAGGCACTTCAAGTTTTTGTACAATTTCAGCAACCACATCTTCAGGACTCATTCCTTCCATTTCTGCTTCAGGAGTAAGAATGATTCTATGGTTTAATACAGGATCACAAACATATTGAATGTCATCTGGCGTAACGAAATCTCTTCCTCTAATAGCTGCCATCGTTTTTGAGGCCTTTAATATTGAAAGTGATGCTCTTGGAGATGCACCTAAAAATAAGCGAGCATGACTCCTTGTTTCGTTTACAATCTTAGCGATGTATTCAATTAATTGATCTTCAATTTTAACCTCTTCGATAACGCCATGAAATTCGTCAAGATCTGCAGCCGAAATAATTGGATTAATATCATCTAAAGTAAGATCTCTGATGTTGTTTTTAAATCGCTGAAGGATTGCAATTTCATCGTTGATTTCTGGATAATGTAATTTTATTTTGAATAAAAATCTATCCAATTGCGCCTCAGGTAATCTGTAAGTCCCTTCTTGCTCGATAGGATTTTGAGTTGCAATAATAAAAAATGGAGGATCCATTTTGTACGTTGTTCCATCAACAGTAATTTGTCGCTCTTCCATGGCTTCAAACAAAGCTGCTTGCGTTTTTGCAGGTGCTCTGTTGATCTCATCGATTAAAATCGTGTTAGAGAATATAGGTCCTTTTTTAAATGTGAACTCGGAAGTTTTTACATTAAAAACAGATGTTCCTATAACATCGGAAGGCATCAAATCGGGTGTGAATTGAATACGAGAAAAGTTAACATTTAACGTTTTTGCGATAATTTTCGCAGTTAATGTTTTCGCAATTCCTGGTACACCTTCAATTAAAACATGACCACGAGATAAAACTCCTAATAGAATCTGATCGATCATTTCATGCTGACCGATAATTAGTTTTTGAATCTCAGTTTTTACGTCTGCAATTTTAGTTTGCAAACGTTCCAACTTAATACGAGATTCAGGAACAAATGCTTCTTCCTTAACTTCGTTAATTGGTTCACTCATTTCAGTCACCTCAGGATTAATAAGGGGCTGGTTTTGATCTTCTAAATTATTTTCATTCGTATCCATAATGCTCTTTTTTATGGTGATTACCTTGCTTTATCATAAAATACTTGAAGCTTCTTGTAAAGATCGATCAGGAAAAAATCCGATACTTCTGTTACATGAGTTCCCGCTTTAAATAATTCTAATAAATGATTGATTTCCTTTTCCGAAACGCCTGATTTTTTCGCAATTCTATCGGCGTAACTCTTATCGTCTAAATACTTAATAAAGTACCTGGTTTTCATCTTGTTTTTAAAGATGGTTTCCATGTGTTTTATTAATTTATGGTGTTGTCCTTTTGATAGATAGATTCTACTAATAGTTTCTGTGAATTCTAAAGAGGTATTAATATTTGTGCGTGTAGTTGGAATAACTTTTTGTCGCCTTTTACCCATGAAGATGATAAACAATAACATTCCAAATAGTATGATTAGATACGCCCATCTAAGTGGAGGACTCTTCATTAAGAAGGAAATAATACTTTTAGTATTGATTTTCTGACCAGTGTTATCTTGATTAATGTTGCTGTTTCCATTGTCCATTTCTAGATTACCATCATCAACCACATACTGTGTATAGTCATCCCAAATTACTGTACCTTCTGGTAAATAAGACAAAGCAGTTTCAACGTATTCACGACCCTGATCTGATTTTAAAAATTGATTTGTAAAAGCTTGAGGGATTGTGTGTAATAGTATAACTCCTTCACCGTAACTGATACGAGTATAACAAGGAGAGTAATTGGCTTTTCCAATGTTCTTCTTGTAGAAATCGGAGTAAGCTCCAGAGGACCATAATCGCCATCTTCTCTCAATATTAACGTCGTTAATAACATTGGTTAATTCATATTCTTGATCAGCAAACTGTCGATCGAAAAACTTTAAGGTAATTACAGTATCACTTTCCTCTCTGATAAACTCTTGATAATCATGTGATATTAAAGACCTCAATAATTTTTTCGGGAAAAATTCAGCAGCGATGAAAATGTTATTTCCGCGCTTTGCAAAAGCAAGTAAACTATCTATCTCACCATTATATAAGTTGAGGTTTTTTCCAATGAAAAAGTAATTCGCTACTTCAGACTGAACTTTCAAAGAGTCATAATCGAAATAATCCTGTACTGAGTGATTTAAGTTGTGCAGGTCATATCCTTTAAACCCTCTATTGATTAACTCATGTAAAAAGTATGTTCCGTATGGATGATTGGATTGAGAATCGTAATCTTTTTCCCATCTTATCTCATCAACTTCAGCATTCTTTTTTGCATAAGGATCATTCGAGCCTCCAGACAGATACAGTATTGTACCCACCCCGATAAGGAGTAAGAAAACAATTCCATATTTCATCGTTTGACTCATTTATTATCTGATGATGTTAGTTGATCAATTAGCGAAGTAAACTCTTTTTTAACAGAGTTATATTCACTTTGTTTAATCTCATATTTCCCATACCAAACGTATTCGAAAACATTTACCGTTCTAGAAAAATCTTTAGAAAATGCCCTTTTAGACACCTCTGAAATATAATGGTAATTGGTTTTTTTCTTCTTCCAGACGATAAAATCACGATCAGATAATTCTTTCATTACCCATATGAAATAATACCTCGTAGCCGCTCTAAATTCTTTAGCGTCCTCAGCTTCTTGTATTTTAATTTCTAATTCTGAAAGTTGAATTTTGGTTGGATCAAAGTCTTTCTCGTAAGAGATTTTCCTAGAACCACCTTGTATAGGCGGGCTGATGAAAATTAAATAAACAATTGCACCAACAACAACAGCTAAGAATAGAATTAAGAAAAATGAACCAGCATTTCCATCCCTTCCAGAACTTGATTTAGATGGAGGATCTCTGTCTTTCTGTCTTTCAGCCGGCTTTCCTACTTTACCTCTTCTTCCTTGATTTTGTCCTCTTTTTGTATCTGTCCTTTTGTACCTATTTGGATTACGAGCATCTCTTCTAATACCATCATCCTTAAAGTTCTCACCTGATCGTCTGCTTTCTTCAGAAACTTCTACTCCTCCAGTAACAGAATCGTACTTCCATACATAATAGTCTTTTCCGTACTCAACACCGTATCCTCTACCAAATTCAGAAGTGTCGGATTTTAATTTTCTTTTGGCAATTTCTTCTTCTAACTCAACTTCCTTTTTGAGTTCATCATAAGTGCTGTCGTTAAATTGTTTTTTTTCCGTGTAATCTTCTTCCTCTTCAACAACCTCTTCTTCAATTGCATCATCTACAGTCACTACATATTCTCCCGTCGCCTCCTCTTCTTGAGCGAAAGTGAACTGAGCCGTTAGCAACAGGCACAAAAAGTATAATATCTTAATATTCTCCTTCACCAGCTTTCTCAAATAATTTGTTTCTAGTTCCGAATTCTTGTAATCTCACGTATAAGTTATGTGCCTCGATACGCTCTTGTACAGAGTGAAATTGTATAGCCATTCCAAGTAATAGAAGGAAGTAAACCACACTCGCAAAGAGGGCATATATAAAAAAGTTGATGCTGTTAAAATAAGGTGCTGGATTCTTAACCAAAGGTGAGATGTTGTCCTGTAGATAATCCATTACAATACTAAAAACGGCAATGTCGTTATTGCTGAATAAAAATGAGAAAACCTTATTGATAAGTACAGGGATGACAAAAAACAGGATTGGTATCACTGCTAATAATAACCAAAAGCCAATTGTACCAAACCACATTTTTCTAATGATTCTCCAAGTAGATTTTAACTGGACTTTATACGTTTCGTTATTAAAGAACCCACTATAAGTAATGTGGTAGAATAGAGGTGATATCACAAGTAATATTGGGTAAATAAAAGCAGACTGCCAGAAGAATACACCAACAGTAACTATCTGTAATGGCCACAATTTCAAGAAGTTTGAGAACACAAATTTATAAAATTCGCTACCACTAAAACGTTTATTTTCACGGTACTGCTTCAGCGCATAAAATCCTGATAATGTTGTAGAACTCAGTAAAGTAATTGTTGTTGCCAAGCTCACCCAGTTTTTGGTTTCGTTGAGCAGCATAGCTCTTAAGTTATAATACCAAAACAGCTCATCTTTTTCTTCAGAAATATAAGCGAAGTAATATACTGCCAATCCCATTATTATAGGAATACCAGTTAAGAACAATCCTCGTAAGAAATCCCCAAAGCAATGTCTCAATAAAGCTAACGTATCGCTATACATTTCTCCAATTTCACGCACTTTGTATACCTCTACCTTTTTTTCTTCAATATGTGGAACTCGATCTTCGAATTTGAGCCCTTGTTTTTTAATATACTTACGATGTAAATACATTGGATAAAGCACGAAATATCCAATGATAAAGAGGAGGGAAGCGGCTATTATGAGCGCTTTAATTACAAATGGCATTTGAGTGTAACGTGTAACACTACCCTCAATAAACCCTGAAAATATTAAAATAAAAATTGTGCTTAATGCTATTTTAAAACTCCTTTTAGCTGAAATCCTAAAAGCTTGCATGCGTGTAAATGATCCTGGGAATAATAAGCCCATTGCAAAAACAAATCCTGCACCACCAGCAATTATAATGGCTGAAATTTCTAGTACACCATGAATCCAAACAACAAATAGGGCTTCTCCTAAAACACCTTTATGATTTAAGTATTGGTGAAATGCACCTATAGATATCCCATTGGTTATTAGAATGGCAGCAGTAGGTAGCCCTGTGAATATACCGGAAGCATAAGTTCTTGCGGCAACCATGGTATTGTTTAAAGTGATATGATAGGTTGAAGATAAACTGGATCCATGTTCATGATATACAGCCATTGGATCACCATTGGCGATATTCCTATCTGTCATATCTACATAATTATCTCCCATGATTTCCCTAGCGAAACCAACATCTTGGTAAGTGGATAGAATTCCTATGATCATTGATGCAGAAAAAATCACAAATGAAAGTAGCATAGCTTTCCAGCTTCGTGCAAATTCCATTGGTAAACTATAAGTCCAGAAATTAATGAATTTACTGAATTTGAACTTTTTGTTTTTGTTGATTTTTAAAAAAACCATCTGCGCCAAAAAATTCAAATAAACTCTTACAGATCGTTTCTGATAAAATGTACGAGAATAACTTAGATCATCAGTGATTTCAACAAAAAGGCGGGTCATTTCGTCAGGGTCAGATTCCTTTAGGCGATGCATTTTTTCAAATTTCTCCCAGTTATTTTTTTTCTGCTCTATAAAGGTCGTTTCCCGCAATCCGAATTTATTTGTATCAAAACTCCTATTTATCTACTTCATTACAAAACAATTCGGGAAATTTCTTGTTAAATTAGCTGATCAATGGATACAATAAGTTTAGAAACATCTCAAAACGTAACAATCGAATACGAATTGGCTGGTATTTGGGAGCGTATATTGGCTTTTTTAATAGATACGATTATACTCTATGCTTATATAATACTTGTATTTTTTTTATTTGCTTGGGGTGATCCTGATAAGTTTCTGGGTAATGACATTGGTTTACTTTTATACTTAATTGTTATGCTGCCAGTTTGGTTAGGATATCATTTCATATGTGAAACAATGTTTAGTGGACAATCCATTGGGAAAATGGCGCTTAGAATTAAGGTAGTGAAGAACGATGGTCAGCAAATGGATATGAGTGATTACTCGATGCGTTGGATGTTTAGGATTATCGATATCCTACTTTCATTCGGACTTATTGGAGTTGTGGCCATCATGAGTAGCTGGAGAAATCAACGAATAGGTGATATGGTTGGAGATACTTCAGTGATCAAATTAAACCCAAACAATAAGATTTTTATAAAAGACATCCTTGCGATCAAGAAGAAAATGAGTCATGTTCCTACTTATGAGGGCGTGGTTAATTTTACTGAAGACGATATGTTATTGTTGAAAAACACACTTGAACGTGCTAAAATAAATCCCAACGATAATTACAGAAAACTGCTTGCTGAATTGGCAAGAAAGATTTGTGATCAATTGGATATTAAAGACGTCCCTAAGAAAAGAACTGCATTTTTAAAAACAGTATTAAACGATTACATTGTACTTACACGATAAAAAACCAACTATGAAATATCTATTAAGCTCCCTACTTTTTGTATTACTTTTCTCAGCATGTTCTGATGATACAAGTGATGTATATCAAGCAAATGAAATTCACAGAATCCCTTATGGAGGAACTGGTACGCTAGCTGCTGGAAATTACACTGGACAAGGTGCTATAACTAATGTAGCTGGAACAACTGTAAATATTGAAGGTGTTGTAATTGTAGATGCACTTGGAATGAGTGGGAAAGTAAACGTTCCACTAGGAGCTACTTTAATAGTTAACGATGTACTTACTGTTGGTGGAGGCGCTAACTTAGTTGTAAGAGGAACTGTTGTTACGGAAACATTTACACAAATTGGAAACACTTGTGTTACTTTCGGAGCAATTAGAGCTTCTGGGAAATTTACAATTGGCGGTGGAACAACGTTGTTTTTAACTAAATCAGAAATTGAAGCGAGTGAATTGGTAATCGTTGGTAATATTGAAGCGATTACGAATAATGTAACTACAGACTGGTATTCGATGGCAGACTTAAAAGGAAGTAAATACTTAAATAGAGGAGGAGGAACTAAAATTTGTGGTCCATTACTTTTTAATACCAACGATGATCAAGGTGCTTCAGGAGTTTCAATGAGTGATGTAACAACATCAGCACTTGTTATTGAGCCGCTTG
Organism: uncultured Flavobacteriales bacterium; assembly: GCA_963933885.1. Taxonomy (GTDB): domain Bacteria; phylum Bacteroidota; class Bacteroidia; order Flavobacteriales_C; genus CAWVWF01. The sequence continues at coordinate 8,247 of CAWVWF010000137.1, forward strand.
TAATCACTACTTTCGATTTAGTAAATCCTACGGCAACACTTTATCAATATTCTGATAACTGTACGCCTTTAGCTGTTGGTGTTTGTAATTAGAGAGTTATTAGCGTTTTGTTAGAAAAGATTAAATGAAAAGTTACTTCATAGCCATAATTTTGAACTTTGGAATCCTTCAAAGTTATTCTCAGAATACGGACACAACTTGTGTAATCATTAGTTCATCAAACCTTTCGGAAGACATGAGGTTTTCTCTAACTAAAGATGACGAACTACTTCTTCTTGTATATCAAGTGACAGATACAAATAAGACTTTGGACAAGCCTTTATTTCTAAATAGATTTAACTTCAATGATAGTATTAAAACAAAAACTTTTTATTGGCCTCATATAAATCTTCAGGACAAGAAACTAGTGTTCTACTTAATAGAAATTGATTCTGATAAAACAAGTCTCGCAATTGATCCTATTGTAAGAACTTATCATTTTCAACTTAATAAATGCTTCAGTCAGAGAGATTACACTTGTATAGAAAAGTATCTAGGAGATGAGGATTTACTTGCAACTAATTATTTTAATTTGCCTTCAATAATTAATATCAAGGGAATACATAAATTGGACAAGTATCAATACTCGATAATTTTTAAATAAAAGAGTTATAAACTTTTATTGGTACATCCATTTGACTCTTTCTTCATTTGAAGTAAACTCTTTGTAGATTATTGAACGCATAAACCATTTGTTCTTTTCATTATCCTCAAAATGCCAATTAAACGCCGAAGTTAAAGTTGAATAAGAATAAGTGATTCCATTTGGAAAAACAAAACCAAATTCATTGTCATTTAACCACTTAAATTTTTTGAAGTAATTAAAGATAAATATTTGCAGATAGAATGTGTCTAGAGCTAACGTTGTAATAGCTTTTTCTCCTTTTTCACTTATAGTAAAGTAGATTGATACTTTGTCCTTGTTTATTAAATAGTTAATTGAAGCCTTTTGACCTTTTTTGTGTTTGTCCTTAGTGGAATATGAAAATTTAAAATTGTGTTTTTCACATGATTCCTGTGCATTTATAATTGCTTGGTTATCCCAGTTTAATTCTTTTGATATTTTAAGAAACGAATTAGTAATTAGATTGACAATTGCTTTCCTTTTTTTTATTTCTGTGAGTTTTAAAAAAGATTTTTCATTAAAGTTTATCCAAACAGATTTGATACTACTGTCAATAGATTGCCTTTCTATTTCTCCTTCTTTTAAGACATGTATGTTTAAACGCTGTCTTGAATTTGATACTCCTTTTAGGTTTAAACTGAATAGCGTTGTGATTTCTCCTATAAATTCAATTGGTGTTTCAAGATCGTATATTGTTATTAAAGGAGAAAGACTTATCATTTTTCTAATTACTTATAACACCAAAATAATTGGCTAAGAATTAATCATTACTTAAATTCAATTAGTAAATGCAACTTTTAGATTTGTAGTTTTAGCCTTTGTTTT
>CAWVWF010000138.1:0-9646 GCA_963933885.1 uncultured Flavobacteriales bacterium
TATGAGAAGATTACCTTCTTGTCTCCTAAATCGAAATTGATATCAAAATCGTTATTCGTTGTCTCCGCCATTAAATTTGGTTGAGAATATCCTAATGAAGATCTTTTATCTTCTGAATCTTTTGATGGATCTAAAACTTTAAATTGAAGATGAGGCTCACCAGTATACATAACATCAGAAGTAACACCTTCTCTAATTGGCATACTTCCTTCGAAACTTACATATCTCGTAATCCCTGCTCCGACAATAATTACTACAAACGCTAAATGAAAAAGTAGAGTTGTCCACTTTTTCTGACTTATCATATTGTATTTCTTAACGTTACCTAAGAAATTGATAGCCAATAGAACCATGATTGCTTCTAACCATTTAGACCTGAAAATTTCGATGTTTGCAGTTGGTGTACCGTATTCATTTTCGATAAACGTAGCAATAGCTATTAAATAAGCAAAAACGAGAAGTAGTACCGAAGCAAATGAAGTAGAAAACAATAATTTTATGACAGCGCGCATAATTACTAATTGAGACTGTAAAAATAGTGAATAAGCATCACTTCCAAACTTTATTTAACTTAATCTTTCAACAAGTTAACAACACTATTTGGACTTGTTAATAATCATTACAGCTGTAACCCCAAGCACCATCCCGACTACCGTATGAATCTCTATTGTTTCTCCTAGTGTAAACCAAGATGTTAATATCGCACTCACTGGAACTAGAAATATAAAAGTACTGGCTCTCTCTGCCCCAATAACAGTTGTAGCAACCAAGTATGTCACCGTTGCAAATGATGAGTTTATGATTCCGAAATAAGCTAAATTCCAATAAAATAATGAATCAGCAGTTTCAAACAAATGCGCGACATCATCAAAATTAATAAAGGGCAACATTCCAATTGGAACTATCAAATGTAACCAGAAACTAAATGTAATAGGATGTGTGTAGGACTTAGACATTGAAGTCAACTTACTCATAACAGCCCATAAAAAAGCGGCTGCAATAAACAGTATATTTCCTGTTTGAAATACATCATCGAAATTAACCCATAGTTTCAATAAGAATGCACCTCCGAGTAAACCTACAAATAACCCCAACAAGGCTTGCTTTTTCGGAACAACCTTACTAACAACTACTCCAATAATAAATGCAAATAATGGATTTAATGAGGTAACTAAAACGCCAGCCGCTCCTGCATCTCCTAATTGTAAGCCTCTAAAAAATGCCGTTGTGTATAATCCTAAGAACAAAGAAGCTCCTAATAAATACTTCCAACCTGGTCGTTCAATCTTATAACTTAACTTAAAAAGTTTAACAGCTGGAAGTAGCATTGCTACAACAACCCAAAACCTAACAAATGCTACTGTTAATGCTTCACCATATCGCCCAAGAACCTTGGCCGACGACCAACTCATCCCCCAGAATACCATGCTGATACAAATCAGCACAAGTAACATTCCGTGTTTCTTGGTCTTTGTCATAATGAGTTTGATACTTTATTCTAATACTTCTACAAAGGATACAGATCCTTCCGCTATTTTACGATCACCTTCAAAAAAATCAAAACTAGCGCCTTTGTATAAATGATAATCGGGTGCTCCTTTTACTGTTAACTCTAGCTTTACATTGTCTCCGGGGAATAAAACATCCTCCTCTTCTAATATTAACTCTGTAAAGAGTTCATCGAAACTTCCGTCAAATTTAATCTTAGGATTAAACCCTGCTCCGAATGGCGTATTACGACCACCTTGTTTCTCAGTAAAAAAGTAAACCTGTGTTTTTATAAGGTGCTTCACTAACTATTTCTTAATTTATCTAATAGCTTACTAAGCTGTTCTGCTTCGTCTTCATTTAGATTAAACTCCTCAAAAGTCACTGCGCTTTCTGCTGATATCTTATCTATGATATCTAATCCTGCTTGATTGATCACAATTTCCATCTTACGTCTGTTGTGTTCACAAAGCTGTCTAGTAACGTATCCTAGCTTAACTAGCTTATCTACTAATCTAGTAAGATCTCTACCTCTATCTAACATTACATCTTTGATATCACCGGGACAAGCAGTTTCAGGGTATTTACCTCTTAAAATTCTTAGAACATTGTAATGCTGACTTAAGATTCCGTACTTTTTATAAATTGGTAATCCTTTATCTCTTAGCCAGTTTGCTGTGTAGTAGACATTAACCATTGCCATTACTTTATTGCTCTCAAACTTAGACTGCTTAATATCTTCCTTAATTCCCATTTGCAAATATTGTTACAACAAATTTACAGTATTTTCAGCTGAAATCAAAATGAATAATCATCTCCATCAGCGAGACACTTATAACCCTTGCCTGAAGCCAAAGCATAAGACACATCTGATAAATGTGTTAGATAAATATGATCCTTTCTAGATTGAATAAGCTCACTCTCTTCAAGTTCCTCAACACTAATATGCCCCTTTCCCACTTTTACAGCCAAATTACATTCTAAAAACACAGAATCCGCTTTGGTGATTAACTCCTCAACACCTTTGTGCCAACAAGTATCTCCTGAAAAACCGATTTTAACAGAATTACAATTAAGAATAAACCCAAATGGTAACGACTCAACAGAATGTAGCATTGGGATAGCATTCACTAGAGTTTCACCTATATAAAATGACTCAGTTATAGTTTGAAATTTAATATCTAATAATTTAAAAATCTTCTCAGAACCAGGGTAAAGTACTTTTATCAATTCATAAACTTTACGCTTAACGTCCTCTGCTCCAATAATTAATAATTGCTTTTTCTGAGGACTTGTATATCTCAAAGCAAGAAGAAAAGCTGCTAATCCTGCGAAATGATCCCCATGATAATGGGTAATCAAAACAGCATCAATTTCATTTGAAGGTATATTGTTTTGTTGCAGCGCAAGAGGAGTTGTAAAACCGCAATCAATCAATATCTTCTGACCTTCAGACTCAACTAAATAAGAGGCGTTCAATCGATTACCTTGATTAAATGCATTTCCCGAACCTAAAACTTTAACACTTACACCACTCATCTAAAACCTTTGATATACTAATTTCTCAAACACTTTCCCTTGTCCATCTTCCTTAATAATCTCCGATAATTTATCATCAGAGTAAACATAGACTTCCTTAACTTTCACACTATTCCCTCCAGTATACGCTATCTTTTCAATAAGAACCCCAGAAGCGTTATACCTTAAAATCAGACTTCCTGTTTTCGTTCCAACGGCATCAAAAGTTGATTCTTTCAAAACATCACTTCCAAACCATTCATTATAAACCACGCTAGAAATACTACCTCCAATATATTTTATAGTTCGATATAAATCTACTGTAGTAGAAAAGTACTCTAATGAATCTTTAGCAGTCAAATTACCATTCTCAGAATAGGCAACTGTACGAAGTAGTCCGTTAGCATAATTGTAGTTTTTTGTTTGATTAAAATCAACACTATTAATCTCCTCAATTAATGCACCATCATTGTTGTATTGATAAGCTACTGCTTTCACAACATCATTTAAAGTATTAACATACTCAACATGAGATAACTCACTCTTTGAGTTATAACTATAAAAAACACTTCCTTCTTTAGAACCTGATCCAGATTGTGTTATCTTACTTATTAAAACACTCCCTGACTCATCATAAAAATAGGAGTTCAAACCATTATAATCTTCATTTACATATTGGTATTCTTTACATATCTCACCAGTACTTCCATTACCTTCACAACCTGGTAATTCATCAACTGAACAGCTGAATAAGACAAGAATCAAAATAATATTTAAAAGATAATAGCGCACGAAATAAAGATAGTACAAGTTGAAGTTAATACCAATTGATAATTGTTAACTTAGCTATATGGATTTTGACTTAGTATCCGAATATCAGCCAACTGGTGATCAACCTGAGGCTATAAAGCAAATTGTAGAAGGATTTAATAATGGCATTGAAGAGCAAACACTTCAAGGAGTTACGGGGTCTGGAAAGACATTTACGATGGCGAATGTTATTAAAAAAATGAATCAGCCTACCCTAATCCTTTGTCACAACAAAACACTAGCAGCCCAACTATACGGAGAATTTAAAAACTTCTTCCCAAATAATGCTGTCGAGTATTTCGTTTCCTATTACGATTATTATCAGCCCGAAGCATTCTTACCAGTAACTGGAACATATATAGAAAAGGATTTATCCATCAATTCAGAAATAGAGAAACTAAGACTTAGAGCAACTACAGCCCTACTTTCTGGAAGAAGAGATGTAATTATAGTTTCTTCTGTTTCCTGTATTTATGGTATGGGAAATCCAGTTGATTTCACAAACAATGCTATCCCTGTTAAAGTTGGAGATTCCATTCCAAGAAACAAATTTTTAAAACTACTTGTTGCAGCTTTATATTCTAGAAACGATATTGAGTTTGATAGAGGAACTTTCAGAGTAAAAGGTGACACTGTTGATGTATTCGCAGGACACCTTGATTTCGCATATAGAATCTCTTTTTGGGGAGATGATATTGAAAGCATAGAAGAGATTGACCCAACAACAGGTCAACGAATTAAAACTGCAGATAACATCACCATATACCCTGCTAATCTTTTCGTTACAAGTCCAGACAGTTTACAAAGAGCTATCCTAGAAATTCAAGATGATCTTGTAAAGCAAGTTGACTTCTTCAATTCTGAAGGTAAAGCGCTCGAAGCAAAAAGACTACTAGAAAGAACGGAATATGATTTAGAAATGATGCGTGAATTGGGTTATTGTAGTGGTATAGAAAACTACTCAAGATACCTTGATGGAAGAACTGCTGGAGCTCGTCCTTTTTGCTTAATGGATTACTTCCCAGATGACTTCATGATGTTTATTGATGAAAGCCATGTCACTACACCGCAAATTAAAGCGATGTATGGAGGTGATAGATCAAGAAAGATGAATTTAGTTGATTATGGATTTAGACTTCCAGCGGCCTTAGATAACAGACCGCTACAGTTCGAAGAGTATGAATCAATAACTAAGCAAGTACTATATGTTAGTGCTACTCCAGCAGATTACGAATTAGAAAAGTGTGAAGGAGTTATAGTAGAACAAATCATTAGACCTACTGGGCTATTGGATCCAATCATAGAAGTTCGTCCTACCCAAAATCAAATTGATGATTTACTTCATGAGATATCAGAACGGGTAAAGAAAGGAGATAGAATCCTTTGTACAACCCTAACAAAAAGAATGGCAGAAGAGCTTTCTAAGTTCATCGTTAATTTAAACATAAAGAGTAGATATATACATTCAGACATAGACACAATGGAACGTGTTGAAATCCTACGTCAATTGCGTTTAGGTGACATTGATGTATTGGTTGGAGTTAACTTATTAAGGGAAGGACTTGATTTACCTGAAGTATCTCTAGTTGCAATATTAGATGCTGATAAAGAAGGATTCCTTCGTTCTGAAAAATCATTAACTCAGACTGCAGGTAGAGCTGCAAGGAATATCGACGGATTGGTAATCATGTATGGAGATAAGATCACAGACTCTATGGGTAAAACGATAGATGAAACTAATAGAAGAAGAGCTATTCAAATGGCATATAACGAGAAACATGGTTTATCTCCTGTTTCTCTTGCTAAAACTAGAGAACAAATTATTGAGCAAACATCTGTTGTTGATACGATTAGAGGTAACAAACCTACTTACAAAGCAGGTTCTGCTCCTGAGAGTATTGCGGCTGATCCAGTAATTGAATACATGAACAAACCGCAATTGGAAAAAACGATTGCACAGGTTAAGAACAGAATGGAACGAGCTGCGAAAGAGTTAGACTTTATATCAGCGGCTACTTTTAGAGATGAGATGCATGCTTTACAAGAAAAACTGAAGAACAAATGAGAAAGTTAATTTACTTATTCCCTTTATTTCTAATAGGTTGTGGCGACAATTGTGAATTCAAAACGACTTTCTTTAAAACTGGAGAAGTTCAAACAATTCAAAAAAACATAGATTGTGATGCTTCAAAAGGTATTGAAAACATCTCCTACAATAAGATTGGAACAATTATTAAACTAGAACATAAGCTAACTGAAAACGATAGCATAAGCAGGAAACTCTTTTTTGATGAAGGAAACCTAAAAAGTATCTACTTTGAAGTAAATCATAACAAAACAGGAGTACACAAAAAGTTTTTCAAAAACGGAAAAATTCGTTCACTTACCTCCTATTTAAATGGTGAAAAGCACGGTGACGCCTTTGAATGGTACGAAGACGGTAAAGTAAGAAAACAAGTCACTTACAATAACGACTCACTTATCCAGCAGTAACAATAACCAATTCATCAAAAGAGAAATACTTAATAGCTATTGCTTTAACCTCTTCTGCAGTTATCGTTTCAATCGTTTCAATATAATCATCATAAAAAGACCAAGTCAATCCGAAAGTATTGATCGTAAAGAATCTATCTGCTTGATCAAATGCACCGTCAAACCCCTTTAGAAGTTTACCTTTTAAGTAGTTTCTTAATAAGTTTAACTCCTTTTCAGTAACAAGTTCAGTCTGTAACAATGATATCTCTTTCTTAATTTCTGCGATCGTATCAGCTCCTTTATCTTTTAATACATCTGCCCCAATCATTAAACTAGCAACATCTTCAAAGGAAAACACTGAAGATGAAATTCCATAAGTCCACCCTTTATCTTCACGAATATTCTGCATTAATCTTGATCCAAAGTACCCACCTAAAATCGTATTTACAAACGAAATCTTGTGTGTATCAGGATGATCTTTACTTGGCATAATCTTACCAATACTCATACTGCATTGTTCGTTATCCTTTTCAATATGATGATGTCCAGCCAAAGAAACAGGCAAAGAAGACACGATTCTAGTGAACTCATTTTCAACACTTAAAGAACCGAAACCTAAACTGACAGTTTCAACATCTTCTTTTCTTATCTTACCACTAACTAAAGTACTAAACCCACTACCAACAATGTGATTTTTCACAAACTCAGTTATGTCTGAATACTTCAAATTATTAAAAGAAGAAAGATCAGCAACTCCTGCATAAGCACTCTCAGCGAACAAGCGTTCGTTTAATTTCTGTTTAGATAGAAAACTTGTTTTCTCTTGATTGATTAAGAAATTATTCTTGCTATTCTTCAATAATCTATTAAAGTCATCTTCATCAATCCTTGGAGAAGTAAGCATCTCAGTAACAAGATCGATTGATTCTTTCAAATATTTATTAAGGACAAACAAAGTAACTGTTCCGAAATCCTTAGTTGTTTCAGCACTTAAGAAACCTCCTAAAAGGTCTACAGCCTCTGTAAATTCGTTACCAGACAACCTCTTAGTACCTTCTAAAATAAGATCGAAAGCAAGACTTGCTTCCAATGCTTTAGATTGATATTTACTTCCAGCATCGAAAATTAATTCGACCTTCAAAATCTCTTGTGAACCTCCGTTAACGAAATCTATTTTGATCCCATTATCTAAAGCAACATGCTCTATTGGAAGGGTAGATAAGCTAATATTATCCGATATCCCTGGTGCTATACTCCTATCCATTTTGTATTGCTTTATAGTAAATTTTACAAACCTTTTCTTTCGTCAAATGAGTTTCAGACCATCCTTTCAAATTCTCTGCAGTTATGCGAACGTAATTATCTAACTCACTGTTAATCATATTTACGTCACCTAAAAGCTCCATATAACAAAGGTTCATTGCCTTGTTCAAAACATTCAATTCACCATAAACATGGGCTGTTTCAAACTTATTCTTTGCTTTTTGTAAATCTTTATCCGGCACTAATTCTCCGTGAAGCTTAGAAATATTCTTCCAAATAATCTCTTCAACTTCCTCCATTTTTGTCCCTTCGTTAAGCTTACCGCTAATTACGAATAATCCTTCATCACGATCTCCAGTAACGTATGATCCTACTTCTGTAAGTAAATCAGTATTCACAACTAGTTCAGTAAACAACCAAGAGCTCTCTCCTCTTCCAAGGACATCACTTACTAGATCTCCAACATAAAACTCCTTAGAGCTTCTCTTATCCATCTTAAATGAGAAATAAAATGCATCTAAAGGCACTTTACTTTCAATATGCTTTTCTCTTGCTTTAGTTTGAGGAACTTCTGCTTTTCTTTCTCTTCTTACAATTTCAGAACTTGGAATATCTTCAAACCACTTCTTTACAAGCTGATGAATTTCTTCACTATCCACATCTCCGGCAATTGATAAAATACAATTGTTAGGGCTGTAAAAACGATTGTAAAAAACGTTCGCATCTTCAAGTGTCACTTTCTCAACATGAGATATTTCTTTCCCAATTGTTGCCCATCTATATGGATGGTTTTCATAAGACAAAGCTCTTAACTCCATCCAAGCATCTCCGTATGGTTGATTTAAGTATCGCTGCTTAAACTCCTCAATAACAACCTTCCTCTGAGTCTCTAAACTCTTCGAATCTAAATTCAACTGAAACATCCTATCACTTTCTAACCACAATGCAGTTTCAAGGTTTTCTTTAGGAAGTGTTACATAATAGTTTGTATAATCATTAGAAGTAAAGGCATTGTTTTGCCCTCCTGCCATTTGTAAACGCTTATCATAATCAGGAGCATTTTTACTTCCTGAAAACATAAGGTGTTCAAAGTAATGTGCAAGACCAGTCATCTCAGGATCTTCATCCCTTGCTCCGATATCGAAAGCTAAATTAACTGCTACTATGGGTGTTGATTTATCTTGATGAACAATTAGTTTTAAACCATTATCCAATTCGTATTTCTGAAATTCAATCATTGCCTACTAAAGTAGTAGATTATCTCTAAAGAGCGCTATTTATTGGTAATTCTTTATTTATTTGTTCATGCCATTGCAAACCAAATTCATTCAAGTCTGCCATAAACGGATCTGGATTAAATTCTTCAACATTATAAACCCCTGGCTTCATCCATTCATTGGTTAACATCATCTTCGCTCCTATCATAGCAGGAACTCCAGTAGTAAAAGCTACACCCTGCCCTTTAACATCATCATAAGCTGATTGATGTTTACAGTTGTTATACACGTAATATGTTGCTTCCTTTCCGTCTTTAATCCCTTTTATTTGGCATCCTATTGATGTTTCTCCTGTATAGTTCTCTCCTAATGAAGATGGCTCTGGCAATACTGCTTTTAAGAATTGTAATGGTTGAATTTTCATTCCATTATAATTGATTGGCTCAATGCTCGTCATTCCAACGTTTTCAAGAACTCTAAGATGTGTTAAGTATTCTTGACCAAAAGTCATCCAAAACCTTGCTCTCTTTATACTTGGGAAATTCTTCACTAAACTTTCAAGCTCTTCATGATGCATTAAATAGGAATCTCTAAAACCTATGTTTGGATAGTCTACCGATTTATTTATTGAAAGTGCTTCTGTATCAACCCATGCCCCATTTTCCCAAAATTTTCCAGGTTGTGTAATTTCTCTGATATTTATTTCAGGGTTAAAATTGGTAGCAAAAGCTTTCCCATGATCACCCCCATTACAGTCTACAATATCCAAATAATGCATTTCATCAAAGTAATGTTTGTTGGCATAAGCTGTGAAGACGCCTGTAACTCCAGGGTCAAAGCCACAACCTAATAAAGCCATCAAACCTTTTTCTTTG
>CAWVWF010000139.1:0-9633 GCA_963933885.1 uncultured Flavobacteriales bacterium
TCGAATGCGACTTAAACTTTCTTGTGTTATACCGAGATAAGAGGCAATATGATAATTTCTTGTATACTGTTCTATATCTGGATATTGCTCAATAAACAAATTATACCTTTCTGGTGCCGTTAGCTGGAGCTGATTTAAAATTCGCTTATGTAAACTAACTACATGTCGTTCTAAAATATATCTTTGAAAGGGTTCGTATTCAGGGAATTGATCAAGTATATCATTAAGTTCTTTCGCATTAAACTCAATTACTTTAGATTCTTTGAGACATTCTACTGTAAGTGTAGCTGGTTCATTATTATGAATAGCTATATAATCACTAATCCACCAATTTTTAACTGCAAATTGTAAGGTGTGTTCTTTTCCACTTTTATCGGCACAATAAGATCTTAAGCAACCATCTGTAACAAAATAGACCTTCTTTACCGTTTGACCTTGACGAATAAGTACAGTTCCTTTTGGAATTATTTTCGCTTTCGAAATTGAATACAGGTATTGCTCTGCTTCAATACTAAGATTGATGGTGTCTTTTATTTTTTTGATTAGTTGTTCCAAGTTTTATATTGAGGGATTACACTTGTTCCATGGTTATCAAACAGCATGGTGTAATTTATATTCCTGGTAAATCTACAAATTAATTAAGACAGTTTTTAATTTTAAAAAATGTCATTCGGTTAGTCTTAAGCCATGATTTCTATAGAAATACTTGTTTCCATATTATGGTAACGACTACTAATTTATAATCCAAACTAAGTAACAGGTTTAAAACAATTTGAGAAATGAAAACAATCACTTTCATCTCCAAAGTAACAAACAGACATAAATTAGAAACTGCAAATTATTCCCGAATTTAAATACACTTATTTTTAAGAAGTTAAGTGAACAATACTATCTTTAAGCCATGAAAAAAGTTGTATTCCGCTTAATTAGTATCCTCTTTATTTTTATATTTAGTACGCAAATTACGGAAGCAAAAGACACCTTGAGATTAGGCTTTTTTGAAACACCACCATTTGTAATGAAATCTGATAAAGGTTTAGATGGTGTTAGTTATTGGTTATGGAATAAAATTAATGAAGACAATTCCTTTACTTCTGAATTTATTAAAGCTCCTCTTGACACGTTAATTGAAGAACTCGCTAAAAACAATTTAGACATTAGTCTTACGCCCTTAACAATTACTAGTGAACGAAATGAACGAATAGATTTCTCTACGCCTTACTATATATCCAACTCTAGTATTTTAGTCCTTCAACAATCTTTTCTAGAAAACAGTCTTCAGTTTATTCTTTCTTTTTTCTCGGTTAGACTTATAAAAGTAGTTGGTGCCTTATTCGCTGTTATTTTATTCTTTGGGTTTTTGGTTTGGCTTTTCGAACGAAAAGAAGATACTGATCAATTCACTAACAACCGGAAGGGAATCTGGAACGGCGTATGGTGGTCTGCAGTAACAATGACAACCGTTGGTTATGGTGATAAATCCCCTACAAGTATTGGGGGAAGAATTGTAGCCCTAATCTGGATGTTTACAGCAATCATCATCATCTCTGGTTTCACGGCCAGTATTGCATCTTCCTTAACCGTTAACCAAACCAGTTGGGACCAAAGTCATATTTCCGAGTTAAAGCACAAAAAACTAGGAACAGTTAACCAATCAGCAACATCTAACTGGTTAACCAAAAACTTTTTCAGACAAGTTGTTCGATATGATCAAATAAGCGATGCTATAATAGCGCTAGAAAACGGTGATATCGATGCTATTGCATATGATGAACCTACACTACAAAGAATTGCTTTACATGAAAACAATTATACATTAGAGCTTCTTCCAATAAAATACAACACACAAATGTTAGCTTTCGGGTTCTCAGAAAAATTACCCCTCAAAACAAAGAAATTCATAAACGATAGAATCATTTCAATTATAGAAAGCTATGAATGGAAAGTAGCTTTAACGGAATATGAGTTGAACAAAGATTAATAGTATTCTCGCGCGCATGTTCCGAAGGACATACGTGTGTATCGAACTCAGCGTCTTCAGACGCGACACATCAACAACACCAAATTACCTTACGCTGGCGCAAGGCTGTGCCTTGTGCCCCACACAGTAACCACAACGGATCAACTTGGTGGAACCTCCCCACATAAGGCACAGCCTTGCCAAAAAAAAACTACCTCGCGCGCATGTTCCGAAGGACATGCGTGTGTATCGAACTCAGCGTCTTCAGACGCGACACATCAACAACACTAAATTACAATATTAAAACGTGTTACAATATCACATCAACACCAATTCAATCAATCAACTAGCAAAACAAACCATCAATTTAAAACGTGTCTGAAGACACGATTCTAACTACACACGCATGTCCTTCGGAACATGCACACTAGGAAATAGGACAAACTATCAGAAACCATCGATTACTAATCGAAAAAATATGATAAATGAAAACAATTACTTCCACCGTTTCCAATTTTAACTTATATTCGCCCAAGGCTTCAGCTAGCTTAAAAACCAGCTAAAACCAATGTTTTTTTTTTAAATCGCACCATTAAATGAATTGTATATCAATTACTAGAAATTGTATATCCAATTCATTAAAGAAAACCGATTTTTAAATACGACAAATACCAATATGATCCGACCGAATAAAACCTCAAATAAATTTACGCAACAGCCACTTCTGGTTTTGTTGCTTTTACTTTTTACATTTTCCGTTTCCGCGCAATCTCCTGGTGGAGTTTCCGGGAATAATTTGCTTTGGATGAAAGCCGATACCGAAACTTATGAAGACGCTTCTCCAGGTACCGATGCAACGGAGGATACAGATGATGTTCTTCAATGGCACGATCAATCAGGAAACAGTCATGATGCAATTTATGCAACAGGTTCTTATCCTCATTATGATGAGGATGCTTTTAACTTTAATCCAGGCCTAGTTTTTACTCAATCAAGTAGCGAATATCTACAAATTGAGAATGGAATATTTGATGGGAATACATTAACCGGTGTATCAGCATATGTAGTGACCAGTCATAGTACGGCTACACACGGTGCAGTTTTTAATGAACCATTGTTAAATACTGAAGATATCTTTTTTCTTGCACCCTGGTCTACAGATGATATTTTTTGGCAAGTAGGAAACGCTACTGTTGGTAGTGGTCGAGCTACTGATGCGACTTGGGAAGCTTCATCTGATGAAACCCAATATATATGGAGTATGGGAAATAACTCCAGTAACGCTACCTCGGCAGGAGAAGAACAATATATTAGGCTAGATGGACATATTGTAGACACACAAGATGGTTACGACGCTTCGGCTGTAGGTAATAGCGATCACTTTTATATAGGTAAATGGGAAACTAGTACATCTGAATTTAATGGTACGATAGCCGAGTTAATTGTTTATGACAAAATACTTTCGGCAACCGAAGAAATTCAAGTTCAATCCTACCTTGCCCTTAAATACGGAATTACTTTAAACGACGATGCCGATAACGATGCCTCATTCGGAGATGTTGTTACAGGAACTTTACACGAAGGAGATTACCTTGCTGCCGATGGTACAACCGAAATTTGGGATTACGATAACGATAAATTGTTTCACTTCGATGTAGCCGGAATTGGTGCCGATGCAACTTCAGGATTAGATCAAAGAATATCTAAATCTCGTAACTCCGATGCCATTGTAACCATGTGTACAGAAGCCATTGGAACTTTAAACTCTGGTATTGGAACTGCCCTTACTGATGATGCCTACTTACTTTGGGGAAACAACAACGCAACATCTTCTGCTGGGGACGATTTACCAACTGGTTATACCGGTAGGTTACAAAAAGAATGGATAGTTAAAATGACGGGGACGGTTTCCAATGTACATGTTGAGTTTGATATTGCCGATTTAGGTTTAGCGGGTGACGCAGCGGGAGATTTTTATTTGTTAACAGATGCCGATGGAGATTTTACTGCCAGTGCAACTGCAACAGTAGCAACAAGTTTTTCTGGAAATAAAGTAACTTTTGATGATTTTAACTTTACAGATGGACAGATTTTTACATTAGCAACCACTCAAGCGGCTCCTGGAGGAGTTTCATCTAACATAAGAGCCTGGTTAAAATCAGATGGTGAAGCATATAGTGATGCAGGATCTACCCTTAATACCAACGCCACTGAAGTGCAAGAATGGCATGATGAATCAGGATATAGCAGAGACTTTACTGATAATGCCGGAACAGGGCCAGATTGGGATGAAGATGCTATTAACTTTAACCCCGGAGTGGACTTTGTAAGTGGAAGTTCCGAAAACTTGGAACTATCTGGTGGTTTAATGCCAACTACAGATATATTTGACATGAATTGTTATGCTGTTTTTAAAACAGATATTGATCAACAACAATCGCTCTTTTGGGAGGATTGTGTAAGTTCCGACTTTTATGTTTTACATGTGTGGAATGATGAAGATTTTTATCTTTATGTAGGAAATATTACCGATGGTCAAGGGTTGAGCAGAGTTGATTGGGGAGGCACCTATGGAACCTACCATATAGGGGCCTTCACTGCTGATGAAACTACAACTACTCCAAGTGGAAATAAGCGACAAATAATGCTTGATAATACCTCCCTGGAGGTAGGGAATCCAAGTGCCAATCACAGTGCTACTGGAGAAAATGAAACGTTTTATTTAGGATCACAGGTGAATACCAACTATTTTGATGGTACGTTAGCTGAAATCATTTGGTACGATGATGCCTTAACCGAAACGGAGGAAGATAAAGTTCAAAGTTACTTGGCCGTTAAGTATGGAATTACATTAGCAGCAGAGGATTATACCGCTTCTGACGGAACGGTTATTTGGGATTACTCAGCCAATACAGCTCACCACTTCGACATCGCTGGACTAGGGCGCGATAATGTTTCTGGACTTCACCAAAAGATTTCAAAATCCAATAGTACAGATGCTATTGTAACCATGTGTACCGAAGCAATAGGATCAACCAATGCAGGAATCTCAACAACTTTAACCAACGATGCTTATTTACTTTGGGGAAATAACAACGCCACTACACCTGCTGGTGACGATTTACCATCAGGTTATTATGGAAGGTTAGATAAAGAATGGGTAGTAGAAATGACAGGAACAGTTTCTAATGTTCATGTGGAGTTTGATATTTCGAGTGATATTTTACACTTGGCTGGAGATGCAGCCGGTGATTTCTTCATACTTACAGATGCCGATGGAGATTTTACTTCTGGGGCAACAGCTACTGCGGCAAGTTCTTTTGCAGCCAACAAAGTTACTTTTAACGATATCAATTTTACCGATGGACATTTTTTCACCTTAGCTACTCAACAAGGAGGTCCAGGAGGAGTTTCATCTCATTTACAGGTTTGGTTAAAGGCCGATGCTGAAGCGTATAGTGATGCGGGATCAACCCTTAACACCAACGCCACTGAAGTTCAAGAATGGCATGATCAATCTGGAGGGACGTATGATTTTACGGACAATGCAGGTGTTGGACCAGATTGGGATGAAGATGCTTTAAACTTTAATCCAGGGGTTGATTTTGTAAGTGCGAGTTCAGAGAACTTAGAATTATCCGGTGGATTAATGGGAACATCAGCAACTTATGATAGATTTTTTTACTGTGTTTCCAGACATGATGTTGATGCAAATCAGAGATTCTTCCGTGAAGATTGTGCAAGCAATGAATACGACGCATATGTAGCATGGGGAGGTACCGATGATGTGATTTTTGACGTTGGAAATAGTACTGACGGACAAGGAAGAAGTCGAGGTAGTTTTTCTGACTATGGAAACTATTATTTATTTGGACTAACATCTGATGAAACTGCTGCAAATACTCCTAGTGGCTCAAAAAAACAAATTTTAAGTAACAATACCTCTTTAGATACTCAAAATCCTACCGTCAATAATTCAATTACAGGAAATGGAAGCACAATGTACTTAGGATCAGGAAACAACGCGGAATACTGGGATGGGACAATTTGTGAAGCTATTTGGTTTAGCGATGCGATTTCCGAAACAGATGAAGATAAAGTTCAAACCTACTTGGCTGTTAAGTATGGAATTACCCTTGCTGGTGAAGATTATACAGCTTCTGCCGGAACTGTTATTTGGGATAACGCTACTTATTCCGCTTATCATTATGATATAGCTGGATTGGGTCGTGATAATGTATCTGGTCTTCACCAAAAAATAGGGAAATCAGTAGAATCAGATGCAATAGTAACCATGTGTACTGAAGCAATTGGAACAACTAATGCAGGAATAACTACCGCGGTAACTGATCAAGCCTATCTACTTTGGGGGAATAATAACGCCACAACATCTGCTCACGATGATTTACCTGCTGGCTATACCGGTAGACTATACAAAGAATGGGTTGTTGAAATGACTGGGACCGTTGCCGATGTGCATGTGGAAATTGATATCTCTAGTGAAAAATTAGGAGGAGATGCTGCAGCAGATTTTTACTTACTAACGGATGCCGATGGCGATTTTACTTCAGGAGCCAGTGCAACTGTAGCCACCACTTTTTCATCCAACAAAGTTACATTCAATGATATTGATTTTACAGATGGGCAATACTTTACCCTTGCAACAATTCAACCAGGTCCAGGTGGAGTTTCCAATGGTTTATTACTCTGGATGAAAGCCGATGATCAGGCGCACAATACAGGTACAACATTAGCTACCGATGGGCAAACGGTAGACAACTGGGAAGATCAATCTACGCATGATTTTGATGCCGATGATAGTGGCGGTACAGGTCCGGATTGGGATGCCGATGGTATAAACTACAACCCAGCGCTTGATTTTACGGGAGGCGCATCTGGAGAACCATTAGACATTCCAGCTGGAATTTTGGAAGGTGGTACTAAAACAGCTTTGTACGCTTATACAGTTTGTGCTACCGATTTAGATCAAACTCAAGGTCTTTTCTATCAGCAAAGTAATGTATCTAGTGTCAACCAGCATTATGCTTTTATTCCTCGCTGGAGTGATGGTAGTGCATACTATGACCACTATTCAAATACTACAGGAAGAATAACAAACTCATCTGGAGTTACTTTGGGTCAACCCCATTTGTTTTCCTTAATGAGTGATGGAGCTGATATGGAAATGAGAAGGGATGGTACTTCTCTAGGGACAAGTACACAAAATGGTACTGTAACAGAAACCACAAACTATCCTTTTTATATTGGTACTCGATATAACAACACAGGTAATTACTTCGATGGAAAACTCGCGGAGTTAATTATTTTGGATCATATTCCCACCACCCAAGAAGAAGATCAAATAGAATCGTACTTAGCCATGAAATATGGTATTACCATGGCTGGAACCACAACCCTATTTGATGCCGATGGAACCACAGTTTATGCAGATGACGCTACTTACGATGATGGATTTGTAGCAATTGGAAGAGATGATATTTCCGAATGGGATCAACGCCAATCCAAATCAATTGAAACCGATGCCGTTTTAACTTTATCAACAACAACCATCGCAGCCACCAATGCCGCTAACGGAACACAAATAGCTGTAAACAATTCCATCCTATTCGCAGCCCACAACGATGGTGCAGCCGATGTAAGTACTTCGGAATTACACGCCACTTTTGCCGAAAGATTTACACGTGAATGGAAGGTTGGAGAAATAGGTACTGTTGGAGGTGTACTAGTTGAAATGGATATTACAGGATTAGCTTTTACTAACGAAGTGGCTGCCAACTTTGGTTTAGTTATCGATGATGATGGTGATTTTACAGGAGGAACGCAATCCTATGCTATTGCCGATGATTTAACGTCCGATAAAGTTACCTTTAACAGCGTAGACTTTACTGATGGGAAATACTTCACATTAATGAACTCAGCTTCTGCTTTACCTGTTGAATTATTAGCGTTTAATGTTGAAGCAGAAGGGTGTTTTGCTCATCTTACTTGGACAACAGGTTCGGAGCTAAACAACGATTTCTTCCAAATACAATATTCCTACGATGGAAATACTTGGACAGATTTAGATAAGGTTTATGGTGCAGGAAATAGCGAAGAAGTAATAAACTATAGTTACTATGATTTCAGTTGTTTCCATAACACTACAGTTTATTATCGTTTAGTTCAAACCGATTTTGATGGTACTGAAACTAATTCCAACGTTAGAAACTTAAACTTAGAAAGTCCTTATGCGATTAAACTCTTTCCTAACCCTGCTAAAGATCAAGTAACAATTGATCTTCAGGCTAATTTATTGGATAAACCTGCTGTGGCTATTATAAGAAACATCCTTGGTCAGGAAGTAATGAGACAAGAACTTTCCAACGGTTCAAACACCATTGATGTTAGTTTATTATCTCAAGAAGCTTATCTGGTAAAAGTAGTAGTTCCTAACCAATTGCCGTATCACACAAAGTTGATATTGGTGAAGTAATTTTTTATTTTGTTATACTTACGCTGGCGCAAGGCTGTACCTTGTGTCCCACACAGTAACCACAACAGATCACTTTGACCATCCTACACACGTAAGGCACAGCCTTGCTAAGGAAAAAACACAAGTTACGCTCCGCTAAACTTGCGCTAGCGGTGTATTCAGACTTACTTACTTACTTACTTACTTACTTACTTACTTACTTACTTACTTACTTACTCGTACGCTGGCGCAAGGCTGCGCCTTGTGTCCCACACAGTAACCACAATGGATCACTTTGGCTCTCTTCCCCACGTAAGGCGCAGCCTTGCTAAGGAAAAAAACACAAGTTACGCTCCGCTCTCCGAGCCGAAGGCGAATCTTGAATTCCATTGAAAAAAAGTATATATGAATAAACTTGCGCTAGCGGTATCAACCGGCATCCATTAGCTCAACATCTACCAAACCTTTAATACCATAATAATCCCCAGCACTACTATAAACATAATCTTCAGCTGCTTTTACTAATCCATTTACAACTGGATTGTTATGAATATAATCCAGTTTTTGATCAATAACTATATTACTATACAATTCTATCGGATGATTATCTTGCTGCCAAAATTGAAAGTGTTTATTATTACTATTCTTTGCTCCTGCCCTACCGAACAAATAAAGTAACCATTCTTGTCTACTCTCAATATCTTCTTGAATACTTTTTAGAATGGTTTTAGAAGTATGTCTTTTAAAGTCTCTTATAACATTAGATAAATTGTTATGATCTGCTTTAGCTATTAGATGAATATGGTTACTCATAAGTACCCAACTAAATATAACTAATCCCTTTTCTTTCACGCAGAAATTTAGACTTTCTACTATTATTTGTCGATAACGATCTCTTGTAAACACATCAATCCATCCTACTACAGAAAATGTTAAAAAACATAGTGCTTCTGGATCTCTGATTTTGTATTTAACTGACATTGTTTGAAGGTATTTGAAAAAGGATGGGAAGTGTTAGTGGTGTGGGTTTATGATTGGTATTTGACTTTGGTGGATGGCTTTTGGTAGCAGCTATAATTAATGTGTTTAAAAAATAGCGTTGGTTAGGCTTTCGCACCTTAAGGCACAGCCTTGCCAAGGAAGAATCACAAGTTACGCTTCGCTAAAACTTGCCTTTACTTTGTATTGATGATAATATCTT
>CAWVWF010000140.1:0-9613 GCA_963933885.1 uncultured Flavobacteriales bacterium
CTCTCTCTAAAATCGCCCAAATACTCCTAAAATAAATTGGTTCAGATGTTCATTAGCCGTTTCCAGAAAAGAAGACATTTGGGTTTTAACGTACAATCAGTTGTAGGGGCAGGCCTTGTACCAGTCATGGTCGGAAGAAATTCATTGTGTTGAAAAGTTGCGTCTGAAGACGCTGAACTAAATACACACGCATGTCCTCCGGAACATGCGCGCGATTAATGGTATAAAAAAAGACCCATCGTACTTCTTGATTTGAGTGAAACGGTAATCTAGAAGATAAACTGGCCGATTTCTAATCGGAGTAAGTATTAAAATCAATTGAATACCGATTGATAAATCGGCCAGTTTACCTTTTAGATTGAAAATCAAAAAGTACGTTAGTCTATGTGAACGAACTGTATCGTTGCTTAAATTCGTTTCCTAATCCTACTCAAAGTCTCAGGCGTCATACCCAATATCGAAGCGATGTACTGCAAAGGCACTTCATTAAACAACTTAGGATTCAACTCAAAAAACTGATTGTATCTTTCTTCTGCACTCATAGCTAAATGAGAGATTACTCTGTTTTCCAAAATAGCAAAACACTTAGCGATTAGGATCGTTTTTACTTCTTGCCAATTCGGTACTATTGTTTCAATTTTATCGAAATCAGTTTTACTGATCACAAACAATTCTGTGGTATCAATCGCTTGCCAATTTACTGATGATGGCTGATTGAAAAGAAAGCTAGAAAGATCAACTGCGAAATAGCCCTTGTTAGAAATCCATTTTGTGACTTCCTTGTCATTTACATATAAGAATTCTCTAAGGCTTCCAGACTGGACAAACGCCAACTGTTTACAATATTGATTTGCTTTAAGGAAGTAATCCCCTTTTTGTAAAGTAACTGGCTTAAAATAGGAAGCAAACAGCTCCGCCTCATTTTTAGGTAAACCCAAATATGATTCGATATGTACCCCTAATTGATTCAATTAATAAGGTATATCTGGATACAAGAAATCGTTGTAAGGATATCGTTTGATATGTAAAGTTCTTGCTGCTTTATATACTTCTATTTTAAATTCTTCCCAGTTTGTTTTATTCACTGCTGAAATAAACAAACAAGTCTCATTCTCTTTAGCCATCCAAGTGTTTTTCAACTCCTCTAACGAATAGTTCTCACGTAACTTAGGTGTAAGATCATCTTCGTCCTTTTGAATGTATTTATAAGCATCAATTTTATTGAAAACCAATAATGTTGGTTTCTCAGATTTATCGATTTCAGCAATTGTAGTATTTACAACTTTGATATGATCTTCGAAGTTTGGATGAGAAATATCTACAACATGAATTAATAAATCTGCTTCGCGGACTTCATCCAATGTTGATTTGAAAGACTCCACTAAACTGTGTGGTAGTTTTCTAATAAATCCAACCGTATCTGATAATAAGAATGGTAAGTTTCCAATAACTACTTTTCTTACTGTGGTATCTAATGTTGCGAAAAGTTTATTTTCCGCCAATATATCACTTTTACTAATCGCGTTCATGATTGTTGACTTCCCAACGTTGGTATATCCAACAATGGCAACTCTAATCAGTTGTTCGCGGTTTCCTCTTTGTGTTGATTTCTGCTTATCAATCTTTACCAATCGTTCTTTTAAAAGTGCAATTCTATCACGAGCAATCCTTCTATCTGTTTCGATTTCCGTTTCACCTGGACCTCTCATTCCAACCCCTCCTTTCTGACGGGAAAGGTGTGTCCATAGATTTGTTAATCTTGGAAGTAAATATTGGTATTGTGCTAATTCAACCTGCGTTTTAGCATGTGCCGTTTGTGCACGACTAGCGAAAATATCAAGAATCAAGTTGTTTCTATCAACAACCTTTCTATCTAAAAGTTCTTCTATATTTCTCACTTGAGATGGTGATAATTCATCATCGAAAATTACAGCATCAACACAGTTTGCGTTAACGTATTCTGCAATTTCTTCCATTTTCCCTTTTCCAACAAATGTTTTAGGGTGAGGATATTCAAGTTTTTGAGTAAATACTTTAACAACTTCAGCTCCTGCAGTATCTGCAAGAAATGCTAGCTCTTCAAGGTATTCAGTAACTTGTTCTACTGTTTGTAATTGACTGATTACACCAACCAAAATAACTTTTTCTGGTTCGTTATCATTCAGGTCGTGAATCTTTCCTTTTGCCATTTTTTACTGAGCTTTCAAAGTTAAAACGTAAGTTGCAATTGCATTTACTTCTAAAGAATCTAAAGATTTAAATGCAGCCATCTTTTTAGATACACTTCCGTTTTTAATTGTTTCTGAAATAGCGAATGTAGAAAGATCAGCTGAAGATAAATCAGTTGCTCCGCCTAATTGACTAGCTCCTTTATCTCCGTGACATGTTGTACAGTTTCCTTCATACAATGCTTTACCATAGTTTACATCTGTAGCTGGTAATTCAACATGAACTTCTTTCATTTTTTTACCTGACATTTCAGCAACTCCGAAAGTCATAATAAAAAGAGACGTTGCTAAAAAAGCTAAAGCTTTGTTCTTTTTCTTAAACCCAACAATCGCTAATGGAATAGCAATAAGAATCATAGTAAGTTTGATGTGGAAAGTGAAATGTAAACCTCCACTACGCATTGTAAACATGATAATACCTGATACTAAGAACAGCATTGTAATTATCATCTCTACAACTTTAGTTTTCTTTCTATAGTTGTCGAACTTCTCTTCATTTACAAAAAGTAAAATCGTTTTGATAAGAACAGATATTACAAAAAGGGAAATAAGAAGTAAGTGTAAATGTTTTAATCCTGTATACATTTTATAAATGTTTAGTTGTTGTAATATTCTTATTTAGTCTCTTTAGTTGAAACGTATTCAACACAATCTTTCGGTGCATCATCTCCTCCAGTTATCAATTTGAATACATCATTTCCATTGGCGAAAATCATTAATCCAAATAGTAAGATCATTCCACCCATTTGAGCATATTCCATGAATTTTTCTCCTGGTTTTCTTCTTGCGATCATTTCATATAATAAGAACATTACATGACCACCATCCAATGCTGGAATTGGTAGAATATTCATGAAAGCTAGGATTACAGAAAGCAATGCAGTGATTCCCCAAAAACTTTCCCAGTAATCGTCATCTCCAAAAGAGCTTGGGAATAATCCTCCAAGAGCTCCAAATCCTCCTAATCCTTGAGCACCTTCTGGTGTAAACACCAACTTAAATTGTTTTACATACCCTGTAAGCGTACCAACCATTTCATTAACTCCTCCAGGAATACTCTCTAAAAGCGTGTAACTCCTCTTGTCTAATTTTAATAACTGCTCTACATCAATGTTATGCGCTCCAATATGCCCTAAATGATCAACACTTGCTTTTACTATAAGTTCAGAACCTCCTCTTATAACTGTGATATCAATCTCTTCACATTTATGATTTCTAACCTCAGTTGCGAATAATTGAAAGTATTTAACTTCTTTCCCGTTAACACCTACTACCTTATCGCCAACTTTTAAATCACCATTTTTATTTAATGAAGTTTCCGTAAAACTTTTAATTGTGAACTCAACTAAAGGGCTCCACATACCACTTTTGTTTCCTAATACATCACCGATAAATTCTTCTGAAATATTGATCGTTGTATCAACTCCTTTTCTACTAACTAGAACTGTTTTTGCTCCATCTAATAAAATCTGCTTTTTGAAATCAGAGAATAAAAACGCTGTTTCTCCATCAACTTCTTTAAGTACATCTCCATCTCTGAAACCGTGCTTATGAGTAGTTTGATCTACTTTGATTCCATTTTCTACACTTGAGTTAGGTAGTATATCTTTTCCCCAAGTAAATAAGATCATTGAATAAATTACTACCGCTAAAATGATATTTACTACAACACCACCAATCATAATGATTAAACGTTGCCAAGTTGGCTTAGATCTAAATTCCCATGGTTCAGGTGGTTTTGCCATCTGCTCTTTGTCCATGCTTTCATCAACCATTCCGGCGATTTTAACATAACCTCCAAGTGGTAACCATCCAATTCCGTATGTAGTTCCTCCAATTTTTTTCTTCACTAAAGAAAACCATGGATCGAAGAAAAGATAAAATTTCTCAACCCTTGTTTTAAAAAGTTTTGCTGGGATAAAATGTCCTAACTCATGAAGAACTACTAGTATAGAAAGACTGAATATTAAACTTACTGCTTTTGTAAAAAACTCCATTATAATTTGTCAATAATTTGATTTGTAATTAACCTCGCTTCCTCATCAGTACTTATATAATCCGCCAACTTAGGGGCTGCAATTATGCTTACCGATTGCATACACTCTTCAATCACATCACTCATTTGTAAAAAGCCTATTTTATCATTTAAAAAGGCATCAACTACTACTTCATTCGACGCATTTAAAATACAAGGAGCATTTCCTCCAGTATTCATCGCCTCAAAAGCAAGTGCAAGATTACGAAAAGTTTTTGTATCCGGCGCTTCAAATGTTAATTGAGGATAATCTAAAAAGTTAAATCTTGTGAATTTGTTTTTTAATCTATGTGGATAACCCATCGCATATTGGATAGGTAATTTCATATCTGGTAATCCCATTTGAGCCTTCATACTTCCATCCTCAAACTGAACAAGAGAATGAATTATACTTTGAGGGTGAACAATAACATCAATTTGGTCAGCTCTTAAATCGAACAACCATTTTGCCTCAATTACTTCTAATCCTTTATTCATTAAAGATGCAGAATCAATTGTGATTTTAGCACCCATTTCCCAGTTAGGATGTTTTAATGCTTGAGCCTTAGTAACTTTAGCTAAATCATCAATTGACTTACCTCTAAATGGACCTCCACTTGCTGTTAACACAATCTTCTCAATAGGATTCATGTGTTCACCTGCCAAACATTGGAAGATTGCAGAATGCTCACTATCTACTGGATAGATTTGAACCCCTTTTTCTTTTGCCAATTTTGTGATCAAGTCACCTGCAACAACTAAAGTTTCTTTATTTGCTAAAGCGATTGTTTTCCCGGCGTTAATTGCAGCGATCGTAGGTTTTAATCCTGCGTATCCAACTAATGCTGTTAAAACAATATCAACTTCTTTAAATTCAACAACTTGTTCTAATGCTTCTGCTCCTGAATAAACGGAGATTCCATCATCCCAAAGTGCGTCCTTAACTTTTTTGTATTGTGTATCATCAACAATAACAACTGAGTTTGGCTTGTATTTTTTAGCTTGCTCTATTAATAAATCAGCATTCTTATTTACTGTTAGTATTTCTACTTCAAATAAATCAGACTGCTCATCTATTACTTCTAAAGCTTGTGTTCCTATTGATCCTGTTGAACCTAGTATCGCTACTTTTCTCTTCCCCATTACTTACTTAATTTATACTCAGATAAGAGATCAGCAATTTTTCTATCATTACTTAAACGAGGCACTTTGTTTTGTCCTCCAAGCTTTCCAATAGATTTCATATAATCAACAAAAGCATTCTTTTTTAAATCCGATAATACAATCGGACGTAAAATACTTCCTGTAATTAAATCTTTATAATACACGTTGAGTGCTTGCATTTCATCATCAATAATTTTTGAGAATGCTGCTTTATCTTCTGGTTCTTGGGCAAATTCAACAAACCATTCATGGTAAGGTAAATTTCCTTCGCCTCCATCAATTTGTGGTGCAACTGTAAATTCTATAACCTTAGCTCCAGTTTTTGAACAAGCTTTAATCATTGCTTTTTCAACCTCTTCACCGATTACGTGTTCACCGAAAGCCGAGATGAAATGTTTTATTCTTCCTGAAACAACAATTCTGTATGGCTCTAATGAAACAAACTTAACAGTGTCACCAATATTATACCCCCACAATCCTGCATTGGTATTTAATATGATTACATAATTCACATCTAACTCCACGTCCTTTAAACCTAAACGAGGTGGATTTTCATCATGAAAATTATTCAATGGAATAAATTCAAAGAAGATTCCTGCATCAACGTTTAACAATAAACCTTCTCTTGATTGTGAATCTTGAAAAGCAATAAACCCTTCCGATGCTGGGTAAACTTCAATAGTAGGTGTTCGTCTTCCAACCAATTTATCAAATATCGGCTGATAAGGTTTGTAGTTAACCCCACCTTGAACGAATAAGTTGAAATTAGGAAATACATCCTTTATCTCTTTTCCTGTTCTTTCTTCAATACGTTCGAAATACATTTGAACCCATGGCGGAATTCCACTTATTAATCTCATGTCCTCATTGATTGTTTCATCAATGATTTTATCTAATTTCTCTTCCCAATCTTCTATACAGTTAGTTTCCCAAGAAGGAAGTCTGTTTTTCTGTAAGTAACTAGGAACATAATGCGCAACAATACCACTTAATCTTCCAAATGGTACTTTTCCTTTTTTATCCAAGACTGGTGAACCTTGTAAAAAAATCATTTTCCCATCTACAAATTCAGGTCGTTGTGTTTCATGAACGTACATCAAAAGTGCATTCTTAGCAGCATCTATATGGTGTTGCATAGATTCTTTTGAGATCGGAATATATTTTACTCCAGAAGTGGTTCCTGAAGTTTTACAGAAATACAATGGCAAACCTGGCCACAACACATCATGTTCTCCTTCAACAACACGCTCAACATATCCTTTTAATTCTTCATAATCTCGAAGCGGTACGTTTTTCTTAAAAGCTTCGTATGTTTTTATTGAGCTAAAATCATGGTCTTTACCAAAAGCAGTCTTAGCTGCTTGGCTTACCAATTTAAGCATTGTCTTATTCTGAACTTCAACAGCACGATTTGACCAACTCGTTACCCTTTTGAAGGTACGCTTGGCTAATATCTTGGCTACTTTTGCTTTGATCCCCATTAAATAAAATAATTTCCACTAAAATAATCATTCTTTGCCTTAGAATAAGACAACTTATAGATTGTTTTTAACATATTAATTTAATGAATTGATAAATTGATTAACAAATTTCAAATACGATAAGCCAATTTAATCGAAGTTTGCTAAAACGTACTCACTGTAAGGCATTCAATATCAACACTGTTACTAAACAGTCGTAATGTGATTTGACAAAAAACCATTATTTAATCTAATCCACTGAAATGCAAAGTACTATGCTTGGAGAATAATCGAAGATGTAGTACCTTTGCACTTTAGAATCGGGATATTTTAAAGGATTACTGCATTATTTTAAAGGGATTATAGTGCAGGGTGTATCTTGTAGTGACTTTGTCATTATAGGTTTACCGAACCCTAATATTAAGCACTTATGAAAGGTAAAAATTTATTGTCAGCAATGCTAATGGCTATTAGCATAACATCATTTTCACAAGATGAGATTTGGTATTTTGGAGCATCGAAAGATGGACTAAATTTTACAGGAGGGGGTGCCCCAAGTGTAATTGGAGTACCACTAGGAAAAGGACCTTCAGGTTTTTATGAATGTAATGCCAGTGTATCTGATGGATTTGGAAACTTATTCTTTTATACAGATGGACTAAATATTTATAATAAAAATCACGATTTAATGCCTGATGGAGGCGGTTTATCTGGACCTAATGAACCTGGTCAAACAACTGGTTCAAGTTCTCAAGGTGTAATCATTGTTCAAGATCCAGGTAATGCTGATAGATATTATGTTTTATACGCAGATTGTATCCATAACAACTTTGCGGATGGATATAGGTATACTATTGTAGATATGACTCTGGATGGTGGTAACGGAGATGTTGTGCCAGGCCAAAAGGATTTAATAATCCTAAACGGATCAGGATCCGCAAATCAAGCTTCTGAGTTTTTAAATGCAGTTTGTATTGCAGGTACTACATGGGTACTTTCTCATAAAGTAGGTACTAACGAATTCTTAGCAAACAAAATAACAGCAACTGGAATTGATATAGTACCTGTTGTTTCAGCAGTTGGTCCTACATTAAACACAACCGGTAATAACAGAGGGACAATGTCTTTTAGTCATGATGGGAAAAAATTAGCAATGGCTTGTGGAGGATTAGGAGTTTATTCTTTTGATTTTGATGCAGCAACTGGTTTTGTTTCAAATGCCAGTACAGTTCACACAGGTTTATCATGGTATTACGGTACGGAATGGTCACCTGATGATTCTAAAATTTATTATACAAATTATATAGGTGCTCCTGGTTTATCACAATATGATATTGCTTCAGGAACAACACATACTTATGCTGGAGGATCTTTAGGGAGTATTAGATTAGCACCAGATGGTAAATTATACGCTGCACCAGGTAACCCTGCAAGAACAGCTTTGTCAGTTGTAAATAATCCTGATGCTTTAGCAGGAGCGGCGAATTATGTTCAAGATCAGCAAGGAGGTTTTAGTGGAGGTTGGATAACTTTAGGGTTACCTGATAATTTTGTTTGTATTCCTCAAGACACTTGTTTAATTGATAGTGTTACTCAAATTTGTGATACAGTAGCTCCTTTTCAATTCACCGCTAATTATGCTAGTGGTTCTTGGGGAGGTGGTCCTTATATTACTAATCTTGGAATTTTTGATCCTGCAGCAGCTGGAGCAGGGACACATTGGATTACTTTTCAAGGTGCATGTGTAGGTCCTGATAGTGTACAAATTGTTGTAGTTGCTTGTTGTCCTAATGTAGATCCTAGTTTAGGAGCCGATGTTAAGATTTGTGATGATGTAACGGTTACTTTAGATGCAGGAACTGGATTAACAACATATGAATGGAAAGAAAATGGAGTTGTTATGGCTGGACAAACTGGTTCAACTATAGTTGCTGATTCTGGAACTTATATTGTAAATGTAACGGACGCAAATGGTTGTCCAGGGACAGATACTATCGAAATAGATACTTGGCCTCTACCTATTATTGATTTAGGTCCTGATACATTTTATTGTGCTACAGATAGCATCCTTATTGATGCCGGACCAGATATGTCATCTTATGTATGGACACCTAATTTAGGAAGTGGTCAAAGTATATATGCAACTTCTGGTGGGACATACACAATAATAGCTACAAATGCTAATGGATGTATAGGGTTTGATACTGTTGTAATTACACAAAACGCTTTACCTATTCCAACAATTACAGGAAACACAATTGTTTGTACGGACAGTACAACACTTATTACAGGTGTTGCTGGTTCTGGAGGATCTTTAGCTTGGAGTGGTATCACACCTTTCGTGAATCCATTACCTGTTACTGCTGGTGGAACATATACTATTATCGAAACGGATGCTAGTGGATGTGTTGATTCGGCTGACTATACACTTACTTTAGTAAACTTACCTGTAATTAATTTGGGAGGTCCTTATACATTCTGTTTCTCTCAAGGAAACCAAGTATTAGATGCTTCTACTGGTGGTGCTAACGAAACATATGTATGGAGCGATGCTTCTACAAACTCAACTTTAAATGTTACTGATTCTTCAATCGTTTCAGTAATAGTAACAAGTCAGAATGGTTGTATTGGATACGATACTGCTGTAATAGATACATTTAGTTTACCTGTTGTTGACTTAGGTCCTGATACGTTCTATTGTGCTCAAGATAGTTTCTTGTTAGATGCAGGTGCTGGATATACTAATT
>CAWVWF010000141.1:0-9610 GCA_963933885.1 uncultured Flavobacteriales bacterium
CAGAAATCATGATAGGGGAATTCGACTTTGGGAATGATGAAGATATCTCTCACGGAATGGCAATAGCTGATTTTCTAGGAATGGCCGGGCAGAACAATCTTGCAATCGCAACACGATGGGATTTAGAGCCTAATAACGGATCAACTTATACAAACACAGCTTATCAGCTCTTTAGAGATTACGATGGCTCAGACGCGAGCTTTGGATCTACTGCAGTGAATTCAACTTTTAACAATAGAAGTGATGGCTCTGTATGGGCGTCATTAAACAATACAGAAGATGAACTTCATTTAATTATCCTGAACAAAGATGTAGATGAGAAGTTGAGTTTTACAATTAATTCAAACGATCCAACTGCTACATTAGCTTTTAAAGAACTCTATACTTTTACTGATGGAAGTAAGAACATTACCGCATTGAATTCTGATACGGTTACATTTACAAATAAAACTATAACAGGAGAGATGGAACCACTAACTGCTTATCACTTGGTGTTAAATAGAACAAGTGTAGTTACAAACGTTACTAAGGAAAAAGTAAAAGAAGCTATACAAGTATATCCTAACCCTGTGGAAGGACTACTTTCTATAAAGAACTTACCAATGGGTGAAGCATTTAATATTTCAGATGCTAAAGGACAGTCTGTTTTAGCTGGAACATTCAATAATAGATCAATTGATGCTTCTAACTTATCTTCTGGCTTTTACTTCTTAAATGTGGACGGAAGCACAATTAAATTTGTTGTTAGGTAGGGGGGGGCGAAAACAAGTTTTCGTGATTTTTCAATTAACAAGAACAAGAACAAGAACAAGAACAAGAACAAGAACAACAACAACAACAACACGTGATTTGTCATCCCCGCGAAGGCTGGGATCTACACGCCTCGATAAGCGACTTGAGCCAGTAATTACAACAAAACATCTAAATTCCTACCTCAGGAAATAACAAATAGATTTTGTTATTTCATAAACACTAACGAATCAATTCCCTAAGCACGGAGAACTCATTATTACAACCAAAACCATAAGTATTCTGTTCAGTCCCAGAAATCCGAGCATCACCACAACCAAAATAAATCTTAGCAATACCAGTTATCCTATTATTCTTCCTGAAAATAAAGATATCTCTATATACAAATATGCATAGGTTATGCACAATCATTTTCTTTAAATTCCTTTTCACTAAAAACATAACCAAATTCCTTTAGCTTGAAATTCGGAATTTCCTTCTTCGAATAGTCTAGCTCGGAAAATATTTTAATAAAAGCAGCATCCTTAAAATTGATAGGCGTTTTCCCTAATAATAAAGCTTGCTCTAGTGAGTCCGATTTAGAAAGAGTAGTATCATCAATTTTAAACATCTCACTCTCATATTTCGATAAGGTTGTTTTGTAATGATCTACTTGATCGAAATCAAAATATTTAATTCCTGAAAGGGTTGTCTTTTCTTCAATTACGATAGGTTCTAAAGCTTTTTTAGTTGATTCTATTATTTCAGAGTTACAACTGAAAAGGGTGATTACGATAAGAAGTGTGAGATAGATTTTCATGATGATTATTTAAGATACTAAATTCACGTTGTAAAGTAATGTCAATTAATACATATGTAAAGGTGATATTATAAAAAAAAGCCCCACATTACTGTGAGGCTTCATTATCAAAACGAAAAACGTTTCTATTTCTTAATAACTTTATAAGTCTTGGTAATACTTTCATCCTGTATGAACAAGAAGTAAATACCTTTACTTTCATCAGTTAAATCAACTTTAACATTATTCTCAAAAGTTGTTCCTTCAGTTACAATCCTTCCTTCAACCGTTAAAATCGAGTAATTAAACTCCTTAGCATTCTCTTTTAATTTAATGAATAAGATACCGTTAGTAGGGTTAGGGTATACAGAAATCATATTTGTTAATACTTCTTTAGTTCCAGTAGTATTAACGTTCTCACAAGCAGATGTATCAATACAAGTACCTTCTGTAATCTGTACAGCATAATTACCATCACTAATAGCTGTGTAAATTTGATTAGTTGCCAATGAAATTGGAGCATCTTGATTATCACAATCTAGCCATTGGTAAGTAGATCCTGTTTGATTAGCAGTAAGTACAGGAGCTGAATTATTTACAGAAATATCAATTGCTTGTAATTCTGTAACGGTAACAGTTACTTCAAGATCACATCCATTAGATGCTTCACCAGTTAATGTCTCAACACCAGATAAGTTTGATCCGTTATATAAAGTTCCATTGTATAAGAATGAAGCACCATTACATATCGTAGAATCTAAAGTTTCTGTTTCAGATGAATTAACAACCACTGAAAAACTACATGAGTCTTTATTTCCTGCAGCATCTTCTGAAGTTAACATTACAGTTGTAGTTCCTAAACCAATAGATGTTCCCGCTGCAGGTACTTGTGTTATAGTAGGGCTTCCAGAACAGTTATCGCTTGATAAAGCTAATCCAGTATAATCTGCTAAAGCAGTCTGACAGTTTGAAGTTGGTGTTTGTACTTGATTTCCTGGACAAGAAAGAGTTGGTCTAGTCGTATCAACTACAGTTACAGCCATTGTACAGTTTTCTACATCACTAGTAGAGTTACCAGCAGCATCAGTAGCTGTAAAAGTGAAAGTTGTATTTCCTAAACTTAAAACAGTTCCTGCAATTGGTGTTTGAGATACACTAACTACTCCAGAACAATTATCGCTTGTAAATGCATCACTTGTAAAATCGGGTGCAATAGCTTCACAAGATGCGTTTGCATATAAAGTTTGATTTCCAGGGCAAGATAAGATTGGTGAAATATCATCAAGAACAGTAACATTAATTGAGCATGTTTCATCATTACCTGCAGCATCAGTAGCTGTAAAAGTAAATGCTGTAACTCCTAAATTTAAAGTTGAACCTGAAAGTGGTAATTGTGTTATTGTTGGAGTTGAAGTACAATTGTCAGTTACGATTAAAGTCCCTGTTAAATCAGGGGCAGTAGCTTCACAAGACCAGTCTGAACTGATTGCTGATATAGCAGCTGCACATGCATGTATAACTGGATCAGTATTGTCATCCGTTGATATAGCTGCTGTTCCACAAGTACTTGGAGTAACACATCCACCTTCAGCTCTAACATAATAAGTTGTGTTAGAACTTGGTGAAACAACGAGTGAATTACTTGTTGTAGTTGTTAACTGAGTTGATCCACATCCTGTTGTGTATATATGCCATGCAGTTGCATCGTTTAAGCTACCAGTCCAACTTAAAGTTGAATTTCCATTCGGACAAATAGATGAAGCACTTGCCTGAACTGTTGGTACATCAGGATCTGTACAAGGGGTTGTGCAAACAACGTTTGGTGAATACGCAGATGAATTAATATTCAATGCAGTGCTATTAGTTAGATCAAAAGTCCAGTTGTTTTTATCATTTATGTATCCACGTAATACTGATGTATTACCAGTAAGTGTTCCTGTGTATTTTACATTATCATATTCGGTGTTGTGATCAAATACTGCAATACAGTTTACTCCATTTGTTAAACCAGGAGGTAAGTTACTATTCGCTGTTCCAGTTCCAGCATAAGTTGTACTAGTCCAACCATTAGATTTTCCATAATTATGATCACCTTCCTTATGTATTCCAGCCAAAAAAGTAGCTGATGAAATTGATGGTTTAGCAAAGGAAGCTTGATAAGCGATAACTTGATCTCCACCTGATAAATTCCATCCAGATCCAGCACTTAAACTACAAGTTCCTGATGTAGCGACTAAATCATCTGTACCTGGTGTTTGGTAAATATATACCACAGTACCACATGTTAATCCGCCTGAAGGGGCGGTCCAAGCATAATGTCCTTCGGTATTCCCAAACCATGAATTTAAGTTTATATCAATTCCTTGTTCTGTAAAATATATTATTTCATTAGGGGAAATATCAGTAAGTGATATCCAGCTAAAACTGTGATCTTGGGAACCTCCATAATTATCTTCATTCATTCCAATAAATGCAATGTCCCCTACAGCAAGTTGGGCTTTTAACACTTGGTTTCCAAAAAGGAAAATCAAACAAATTAATAGTAATTTTTTCATAGACTTAAATTTATTAATGCAACTCTTTTTTTAAGAGTTTACTGGCATTAGGCTTAGTTAAAGTAAATGAGTTTAAGCATGTAAGTGGCAGATTGTCTGTGTTTTACTTGTTTAAACTCTATTTAAAGATGCAAAAGTAGTCTAATTGGATTACAAATTTGATGCTTTTAACAAGCTATATTTCATTTAACAATAGAATTAATAATTCTATAATGTTATTTGGGTCGAGTATAATTTTCATAGTGTTATTTTATTTATAAATCCTCCCAGCTATAAAGCCCCAAACAATTGCCATTATCGAGTAAAGTCCAAATTCTAGAAGTATTAATTCAAGCGCTTTTCCATTCACATTCTGTTCAGCAGCGAAAGCAAATGTGACTGCTAATCTTGGTATCAATAGTACTATCAATCCAGTTTTAATCCCACTTAAATTATCCTTGGTATTCTTGTGGAGGTAAGAGAAGAAGTAGGTGGATATAAAACCTAACAATAGCATAGATGATAATGCTAGCGGAACAATTACTTCCGTAGCTGTAATGAAGTTGAAACTTTTATACTGTTCCGCAAATAACTTAACATGCCATGGCGCTCCAATTATTACTGCAACTAATGTAAAGGTGATCCAGGTTAATGAAAACCTTTTATTTCGAGACCAAGCTAGACGGTCTTTTTTGTTATTTTCTTTCATGATGTGTGATTAAAGACTGATTATTACATTTCCTCTTTTATGTCCATTATCTACATAATTGTGCGCTTCCTCAATCTGTTCCAATTTAAAAACTCTATCAATTACAGTAGTTAATTTACCCGACGCCAACATATCTCTTACAATCTTTAAATCCCGCATTCTTAATTCAATATTTCTAATTCCTGTTGCAGCGAACTTTAGTTTCTTACTTGTAAATGGTGAGATAAACATCATATTCATAAATGCAGAGAAAGTCATAACAGGCGTAAGGAAAGTACCGTTTTCTTTAAGTAATTTCTTTCCTGCTTTGAAAGGCATTTTTCCAACCGTATCAAATATGATATCGAATTTCTCTTTTGTATTGATTAGGTCATTCGTGTTGTAATCTAAATATGAATCAGCACCTAAATCTTTAACCAATGCTTTGTTCTTATTACTACAAACGGCTGTGACTTCAGCACCATAAATTTTTGCTAGTTGAATCGCAGCTGTACCTATACTACCGGAAGCTCCGTTGATTAGTATTTTTTGTCCAGGAGTAATCTTTGTAATGTCTGTGAAAAATGCAATTGCTGTAACGGCTCCATCAACAATTCCAGTTGCTTCTTCAGGACTTATATTGTCTGGTTGGTGTACAATAAGTTCATCCTCAGGTAAACAAATGTATTCTGCATATGCGCCACAGTTGATATCTGTTGCTGCTATTACGCAATCACCAATTTTAAATTTGGTAACATCTTTTCCAATAGATTCAATAACACCAGATAAATCTGTTCCTGGGTTCGCCGTTTTTGGTTTAGTTAAACCAATAAATAATCTACCTATGTAAGGTTTTCCTTCACGTAAAAAAGTACTTGCCGCAGTAACGGAAGTTGCTTTAATCTGAATTAGAATTTCATTATCCTTTGGAGTAGGTTTTTCGATGTTCTTAACTTTTAATACTTCTGGTCCTCCGTAACTTCCTGCTATAACTGATCTCATAATAATTGTTTTTAATTATGAATCAAAGATGCGGATATAGAAGGTCTCAGTCGTTCCGGTTTATAAATCGGAACAAAGTTGAGAATCGGAACTTATTAATTGTTTTGGTTCCAGTAAGCTTTGGGAGTCATTCCCATTTTCTTTTTGAAAAAAGTATTGAAAACCGTTTTCGAATTAAAACCACTATCATACGCTAGTGCGAGTAGAGTGAGTTGATGTGAATCGGTTTGCTGCAGTTTAGATTTGAAATTCTCTAACCTGTATGAATTTACATAGTCTGCAAAGTTCTGATCAAATCCTTCGTTTAACAATTGCGACATGTGGTTAGGAGGAAGGTTCATGTGCTCAGATAATAAACGCATAGATAATTCTGCCTCTAGGAATAACTCTTCCTGTTCCATTAAAGCAATCAATCTATCTTTATATTGCTTAAGCTCTTCCTTATTGAATAGCGACTTTTTATATTTTCGTTCTACTTTCTCAATTACTATTTCCCCAATCATTTTATGAATGATTTGTTTAAAAGCAGGGAGATTATGTAATGCTTTAGCTACTGGTTCAGTAGGAAGTAATAAAACCATTGGTACATGATTGGCAACTGCTTTATTAATCCACTCTAATGCTTTGTCTAAATTGTTTAACTGGACATTACAAAGGATCAAGAAATTCATTGCGTTTCCTGCTGAAGGAGAAGCTAAATAACTTTCCAATTGAGAAATTCCTTCTTCTGCCTTTTTTGTGTTTCCCATCATTACATGAGATAGTGTAGTACCACCCAGTTTAGCTAAGTATCCAGTATCATCGTTAGGCAAGCTTTCAAAATAACTTAACCCTTCTTGGTGTCGATTGGATAATAAATAGGATGCTCCAATATATACAACAGGGAAAGGTAGTTCAGGTTGTAGTTTTAAACTTCTTCTAAAATAAGGAAGGGCATTATCGTATTGTCCCATCATATATAATAGAAATCCTTTGTAATTAATGTTTACTGAGGAAAATGGAGCTAGTTCAAGCGCTTTATTACAATATTTCATTGCAGCATCAAGCTTACCTTCTATAGTAAGCGTATTTGCCATAGTGAGATATAGAACATCTGTTTCTTTAATACTTAAAGCATTGTTTAGATGAATGTATGTTTGTTTTAAATCCCATTTTTGCCAACAGGAAATCCATGCTAAATTTAATTGAGTCTCAGGGAGATCTTCTTTAAGTTCTATGGCTTTCTGTAAAAATGGTTGTGCTTTCATAAAAGCATCCATCGCTGGAATTATTCCCATTGTTCCCATATATGCATATCCTTGGTTGATATCTAAATAAGGAAGAGGAAAGTCTGGAGATTCGTGAATAACTTCTTCAAATATTGAAATTGCTTTAATTGTACTGTCGTAATCCAATCGCATTAAGTAAAACCTAGCTTTCAAATACTTCTTATAAGTTTCAAGTGGTACATTATAAAAATCTACCAGTTGTTCGTTCATTTCAAAATGCCCAAGATGTTCCCTAAGTTTATCGGCTATGATTAAACTGATTTCATCTTGAACTGCAAATATGTTATTTAGATCTCTATCAAATGTTTCCGACCAGAAATGAAAGTCGTTATCAGCTTCAATTAACTGAGCAGTAATTCTGGCTGAATTTCCTGAAAATCTAACACTTCCTTCTAGTATAATAGAAACACCGAGTTGCTTTCCAATTTCAGTAATTGTTTTATCAGTTCCTTTAAATGAAAAAGAGGAGGTTCTTGAAGTTACTTTTAACTCTCGTATTTTGGAGAGCGCATTGATAATCTCTTCTGTAATTCCATCTGAGAAATACTCCAATTCATTATTTGAACTTAAGTTCAGAAATGGTAAAACTGCTAATGATTTATTGGATGAAGTATTCATTTTTCGAACTGATAATTCTGATGAGGTGATGAAGTTACTACAATTTCATTTGATTTTTCAATTGATCTATTCTTCAATTAATCAATTTCGGGTTTTGTTATTCAATTGAATAATAGATCAATTGAATAATTGAAAAATGATTTCATCAAAATCTTAGTTTGTCATATTAAAAAATGATAGCTTGCATTGATGAAACCTATTAGTCTACTTTTATTAATAACAATACTATTCTCTTGTACAAGTAAACTAGTATCATTTAAAAAAGATAGATACGAAGGATTATACTCTCACAAACACCATCAATCCCAGTTCGTTAAATACACCATTAAGAAATCAGATGTATTCGGAAAAACTAAAAGAAAAAACAATTTTAAAGTTGATGTCCTAGTTGATTCAACAGTAAGTTTTGATTCTTATAAAAGATCTGGATATGATCGTGGACATTTAAAGCCAGCTGGTGCTTCAAAAGGATCTAAGGCAGATATGAAAGCTTCATTCCTGTTTACAAATATATCTCCTCAAGTTCCTGAATTCAATAGAAAAGGGTGGAAGTACATAGAAACTAAAACAAGAGCGATTTTAAATAATTACGATAGCATTACAGTTTATTCAGGTCCTGTTTTAAAACGATTTGGGAATAAGAAACTACCAAACTCAGATATAACAATTCCTAAACAATTCTTCAAGGCTATTTGCATTAACGATTCAATAGCATTTGGATTTATTTGTCCGAATAAAGAGTTAGATAAAAACGTATTTAGCTACTTAGTTTCAATAGATGAAATAGAGCGTTTAATTCACCAAGATTTGTTTGAAGAGTTAAACGATGAGGTAGAGGCAGAAATTGATACTTCTTTTATAATAACAACAGTGTTTCATTAAATATCCAACAAAAAAAACACCCCATTCTAATGAAAGAATGAGGTGTGAGATTTTATTTTTAATTCCTTATTTGATTGCTGCGATTGCTGCATCATAATTAGGCTCTTCAGTAGTCTCAGCTACTTGTTCCGTGTAAAGAACCTTTCCGTTCTCATCAGCAACAACTACTGATCTAGATAATAAGTTACTTAAAGGTCCACTTGTGAATAAAACACCGAAGTCTTTTCCGAACTGTCCTGAAACAAAATCAGAAGCCATTACAACATTTTCAATTCCTTCAGCACCACAAAATCTTTTTTGAGCAAATGGTAAATCTCTAGATACACAAACAACAATTGTGTTTTCTAAATCTGAAACCGCTTGGTTAAAATATCTTGTAGAAGCAGCACAAGTTCCTGTATCAATACTAGGGAAGATGTTAAGTACAACTTTCTTTCCTGCTAATTCAGTACTAGAATAAGGACTTAAGTCGCTTTTTATTAAGTTAAATGCTGGAATTGTACTTCCTACTGCTGGAAGTGTTCCTATTGTAGTAATCTGGTTTCCTTTTAATGTAATTGTTGCCATGTGTCGTTTTATTTATTTGTGATTTCGTTAATTCTTGTTGCTAATTCGATGTCTTTTTGAGTAACTGTATTACCCGCATCGTGTGTTGTTAGTTTAATGCTTAACTTGTTATAAACATTAGTCCATTCGGGATGATGGTTGAGGTATTCCGCTTCGAAACCAATTTTCATGATTACTTCTAAAGCTGCATTGAAATTTTTAAATACAAATT
Source organism: uncultured Flavobacteriales bacterium (assembly GCA_963933885.1). GTDB lineage: Bacteria > Bacteroidota > Bacteroidia > Flavobacteriales_C > CAWVWF01. The sequence continues at coordinate 9,299 of CAWVWF010000141.1, forward strand.
TCTTTTGCAAGGAATTATCAATGTGTTCCCAACCTTCTGGAATATTCTTCATTCAATTAATTTTCACGAAGGTAAATTCAATTTCGGGTATTAAAAATTAAAAGTCATCAATTATGTTGATGTGGGTTATAATTTTTTCTTTGGATATATAAGAATCTGTACTTCCCCTGTACTTTCTGATTTATAATCTGAAAGGTAAACTGTCCGATTTATAATCGGTATTCATATTTCAGCTATTCAAAATAGTAATTGTTTAAATACCGATTATAAATCGGCTAGTTTACCTTCTAGATTACCGTTTCACTCAAATCA
>CAWVWF010000142.1:0-9542 GCA_963933885.1 uncultured Flavobacteriales bacterium
CAAAAACAGAACTACTTTATATCTAATTACCAATGTAATAATACTGATAGCTACGACCATATTTTCGCGGAAAAACAATCGGAAGACACATTATTTCTTTTAAAAAAATCATTCGATATAATTAAACAGATAAATACAAATTGGTTAGTTGGCCAAGGGACCGGTAAATTATATTATGATACTGGTAAAGAAATGATATTCAAGATCAAGAATATTAATACAATGGAATGCTATATTACAATTGAAAACGCATCAACCTTTTCAATATCAAAACCAATCGTATTTTGGAATTCAATTAAAAAAGTGAAATCTGCATTTCCAAATTCAAAAAAAAGCTGGGGATTTGGAAAAGTCATCTATTTGAAAAACAAAAAAAAATATGTAACTCATATTTTCGAATGTGATACGAACCAGGTTAAACTATATTTAGCATATTCAAATGATTTAAAATACTGGGTTAAAGATTCAAATCCAATATTAACTCCAGAACACTTTAACAAACTGAATTGGAATGCAGCTAATGAGTATGGAATAATGGAGGTAACTCCTCTAGTTTCCGAAATTATATACCACAATAATAAATACTATATATATGTATATGGTGACAATTCAAATTTAAATACATTTATCGGATTACTAACTTGTGATTCTTTAAATGGGAATTACAAGATATCTAAAAAACCTATTCTATCACCAAACAAAAAAAGTAGTATATCAAATCATGATGTTTATTTCCCGAAAGTAATTAAACATAATAAAGAGTGGTTGATGTTTTATACTGCAAAAAACAAAGACAAAGATGAAGTAATATGTATGGCATCATCAAAAGATCTTTTTTCTTGGATTACAATTAAAGAAGATATTATACCAAAAAACAAAGGATGGAATCAAAACAAGAAAAATCAATTGACCGCCCAAGTTAAATATATTAATGACACACTTTTTATTTGGTCTACAGGTACCAAAACAATAAAAAATGAAGATGGTGATCAAAACAAAGGGAATGTACTGGACATAGCAATAGGGAAATTTTACTCTTTAGATGGAGGGAATACATTTATAGAATCTAAAGGTAATCCAATCATAGGAGGAAATCCTGAATTAGCTTCTGAAAACGACCATATTGGAGCTTCTTTTCAGGAAATAAACTATAGGGATACCATGTTTACAATATACCATAGTAAAGGTATAGATTCTTTATATTACAAAATCAAGGTAAGATACTAAACAACTACTTGCTTTTTTGCTTTCTTAGAACCACTATATAATTCATACTTCTGAAGTTTACAATCCAAAGCTCCATTCCTTAGAGGAATCTTTCGAGAAGGCCTTAATCCAATAAACTTAAGTGCTTCAAAATTACTTGACATTATCCAAGCTTCGAAGCCAGCAAATTCAGATTTTAAAAGATCACCAATTTCTTTATAGAATTCAACTATATTATCCTTCTGCAAACGTTCTCCATATGGTGGATTAGAAATTAATACTCCTGAAGAAAGTTCGTTCTTTAAATCAATAATATCACATTGTTTAAGTTCGATATTATTTAACCCCATAAACTTAGCAGCATTGGATGCCATTTCAATAGAGTCATCTGAAATATCACTCCCAATAAACCTTGTAGATGTAGGTTCAATATTTTCTTTTAATTCTCTTTTCACTGAATTCCATAACTCTGCATCAAAAGTATCCCAATCTTGAATAGAAAATTTGGAAACATTAATTCTAGGAGGAATGTTTTGGGCTATCATAGCAGCTTCAATCAACAAAGTTCCTGAACCACACATTGGATCTACGAAATCTTTCTTCCCATCCCAACTTGATAACATTATCATTCCTGCAGCTAAAGCTTCATTAAGAGGAGCCTCATGATCAGGTGTACGATACCCTCTTCTATTTAGTGAAAATCCTGCTACATCTAATAAAATAGTAACATCTAATTCCGAAATATGAACATTAAATAGTACATCAGGATTTTTTGGATCAATGTTAGGCCTAGTATCATCATTACGATCTCTAAATCTATCACAAATAGCATCCTTAACTCTAAGACCAGCAAACTTACTGTGTGTAAAAACACTTGAATTAGAAACACAATTTATCGCAAAAGTTTGATTCAGTTCCAAATAATCTTCCCAAGGTTGTTTTTTAACCTTAATATATAAATCCTTTTCTGTGTGCGCCTTAAACCGATACATAGGTACTAAAAGACGTAATACAGTTCTAAGAGAGAGCAATCCTTTATACAATACCTCTTCGGATCCATCAAACTTAACACCACGTTTTAGTTTTTGAATGTTTTTACCACCAATACTTCGAATTTCCTCAGCAAGAAGGTCCTCCATTCCAGCCATTGTTTTTGCTATAATTTCCAAAATAGTAATCTTATATTAATTAGGTATAAAAAAAGCCCCACTAAAAAGTGGGGCTTTAATTTTTATGCTTCTGCAGTAGGTCCTCCAAAATTCATTGGAAAACCTCCGTTACCCGGATCAGTGGCCTTTATGGGACCATTGATTTGCTCGAACTTTTTTATATTATCATTTAAAGCTAGCATCAGTCTTTTAGCATGTTGCGGAGTCATTATAACTCTACTCTTTACTTTAGCTTTTGGGACACCCGGCATAATTTTAACAAAGTCCATTATAAACTCTGAATTTGAATGCGTGATAATAGCAAGATTTGCATATTCCCCGTCAGCAATCTCTTCAGTAAGTTCAATACTTAACTGATTTTGATTAGACTGATTATCGTCTTTAAATTCACTCATATTAAGCTTCTTTAGAAGATTTTTCAGCTTGAACTAATGATTCGTATTCTTCCATAGACCCTACAACTAAATTGTTGAATTGTCTCATTCCTGTACCAGCAGGAATTTTATGACCAACGATAACATTTTCTTTCAACCCTTCTAAATAATCAATTTTCCCATTAACAGCAGCTTCGTTAAGAACCTTAGTTGTTTCTTGGAAAGATGCAGCAGATATAAAAGAAGTTGTTTGTAACGATGCTCTAGTAATTCCTTGAAGAATCGCAGTAGACGTTGCTGGAATAGCATCTCTACCTTCAGCTAATGCCTTATCTTGTCTTCTCATGTCAGAATTCTCTTCTCTTAATTTACGAGCAGTAATAATTTGCCCTACATTAAGTTCCGTAGAACCACCAACTTCAGTAACTACCATTTTACCAAAGATATTATCATTCTCAATATTGAAGTCAATCTTATTAGCGATTTCTTTCTCTAAGAATTTAGTATCTCCAGCGTCATCAATAACAACTTTTCTCATCATCTGACGAACGATAACCTCAAAGTGCTTATCATTAATTCCTACCCCTTGTAAACGATAAACTTCTTGAATTTCGTTTACTAAATACTCTTGTACTTTTGTAGGACCTTGAATCTTTAATATATCACTTGGAGTAATTGCTCCTTCAGATAAAGGTAAACCAGCTTTGATATAATCATTTTCTTGTACTAAGATGTGCTTAGAAAGAGGTACTAAGTACTTCTTAATTTGACCAGTCTTAGTTTCAACGATAATCTCTCTGTTACCACGCTTGATCTTACCATAACTAACGATTCCGTCAACTTCAGCAACAACAGCAGGATTAGAAGGGTTACGAGCTTCGAATAACTCAGTTACTCTAGGAAGTCCCCCTGTAATATCCCCACCTTTTGCAGCAGATCTAGGAATTTTAGCTAAGATTTGACCTGGCTTAATTATACCGTTTTCGTCAACATTAATGTGAGCTCCAACTGGTAAAGAATATGATCTAAGTACGTCATTACCTTTAACAACCTTAATTGTCGGGTTTTTCTTCTTATCTCTATTTTCAACAATTACTTTTTCTTCAAATCCAGTTTGCTCATCAGATTCAATTCTGAAAGTAATCCCTTCTTCAATATTTTCAAATTCAACCTTACCAGCTTCTTCTGAAATAATAGAGGCATTATATGGATCCCATTCACAAACTACATCACCTTTCTTAACCTTTTTACCAGGTTTGATATATAAAGTAGCTCCATAAGGAACAGTTGCACTAGTTAATTGTATACCTGTTTTCTCGTCAACAACTCTCATCTCAGCAGAACGTCCAATTACGATCTCGATTTTCTTTCCTTCGTCGTTTTCAGATTTCACAGTCTTCAACTCGTCGATTTCAAGTAAACCGTCATATTTAACGATGTTCATACTATCAGTAGAAGTTGTAGATGCAGTACCCCCAACATGGAAAGTTCTTAATGTTAACTGCGTCCCTGGTTCTCCAATAGATTGTGCAGCAATAACTCCTACAGCTTCACCTTCTTTAACTTTCTTACCGTTAGCAAGGTTTCTTCCGTAACACTTAGCACATATCCCTTTGATAGATTCACAAGTTAATGCAGATCTAATTTCTACAGATTCAAGTGGAGATTCTTCGATTGCTCTAGCAGCATTTTCATAAATTTCTTCTCCAGCAACTGCTAAAATCTCACCAGTTTGAGGATGGAAAACATCATGAACTGCAGTTCTACCAACTATTCTATTCTCTAAAGTTTCAACGATATCATCATCTTTCTTTAAAGCAGAAGTATCAAGACCTCTTAAAGTACCACAATCAAGTTTAGTTACAACAACATCTTGAGCAACATCAACTAACCTTCTTGTTAAATACCCTGCATCGGCAGTTTTAAGTGCCGTATCGGCAAGTCCCTTACGAGCACCGTGAGTAGATATAAAATATTCAAGAATCGAAAGACCTTCTTTAAAGTTAGAAAGAATTGGATTCTCAATAATTGCTTGAGATGTAGCTCCAGATTTTTGTGGCTTAGCCATCAACCCTCTCATTCCAGATAATTGACGAATCTGTTCTTTAGATCCCCTTGCACCAGAATGATACATCATATAAACTGGATTAAACCCTTGACGGTCTTCCTCCAATTGCTTCATCAAGATATCAGTTAACTCAACATTTGTTTTACTCCAACAGTCAATTACTTGGTTATAACGTTCGTTGTTAGTAATGAACCCCATGTTATAGTTGTTCTTTATTTCTTCAACCTTTTCGTTAGCCACTTTAACTAATTCTTCCTTTTCAGTTGGAATCAATACATCATTTAACGAGAAAGATAAACCTCCTTTGAATGCATGATGAAATCCTCTTTCCTTAATTCTATCCAAGAAAGCAGCCGTTTCAGCCATTCCTGTTATTTTGATTACATCAGAAATAACAATCTTTAATTCTTTCTTAGTTAAAACCTTGTCTATAAATCCAACAGCTTTAGGTACATCTTGGTTAAATAAAACTCGACCAGCAGTAGTATCAATTATTTTATCAACTAATACCTCGTTCTCTCTAACTGTAGTTTTGACCTTAATATTAGCATGAAGTTCAATCGCTTTTTCATTCAAAGCAATGATTACTTCTTCTGCAGAATAAAAAGTCATTCCTTCACCTGCAACTTTTTCAGTTTTAGTTGATCTTTTTGACTTAGAAATATAATATAATCCCAATACCATATCCTGAGAAGGTACAGCAATAGGTTTACCATCAGCAGGGTTAAGAATATTATGAGACGCTAACATTAACATTTGAGCTTCCAAAACCGCAGCATTACCTAAAGGTAAATGAACTGCCATTTGATCACCATCAAAATCGGCGTTGAACGCTGAACATACTAACGGATGTAATTGAATTGCTTTACCCTCAATTAATTTAGGTTGGAAAGCTTGTATACCTAATCTGTGTAATGTAGGCGCACGGTTAAGTAATACAGGATGACCTTTCAAAACATTTTCAAGAATATCCCAAACTACAGGGTCCTTTTTATCAACCATTTTCTTAGCCGATTTTACTGTCTTAACAATACCTCTTTCGATCATCTTACGAATTACAAACGGTTTGTATAATTCAGCAGCCATACCTTTTGGAATACCACACTCATGCATTTTAAGCGTAGGTCCAACGATAATAACAGAACGAGCAGAATAATCAACCCTTTTTCCAAGTAAGTTTTGACGGAAACGTCCAGACTTCCCCTTTAAAGAATCAGATAAAGACTTAAGTGCTCTATTTGCCTCTGTTTTAACAGCATTAGCTTTTCTTGAGTTATCAAACAAAGAATCTACAGCCTCTTGAAGCATACGCTTCTCGTTTCTTAAGATTACTTCTGGAGCTTTTATTTCAATTAAACGCTTTAAACGGTTATTTCTAATAATAACTCTTCTGTATAAATCATTTAAATCTGAAGTAGCAAACCTTCCACCATCAAGAGGTACTAAAGGACGTAATTCTGGTGGAATTACAGGTACAACTTTAATGATCATCCATTCTGGACGGTTCTCAATATGCTTGTTTGCTGATCTAAATGCTTCAACAACTTGAAGTCTTTTAAGAGCTTCAGATTTTCTTTGCTGTGAAGTTTCAGTATTTGCCTTATGCCTTAATTCATAAGACAAAGAATCAAGATCCAATCTCATTAACAATTTCTCAAGTGCTTCCGCACCCATAGCTGCTAAAAATTTATTAGGATCCGTATCATCTAGATACTGGTTTTCTTTAGGAAGAGCATCTAATATATCTAAATATTCTTCTTCAGTTAAAAACTCAAGGTAATTTAAAGGTTCTCCATCTTTATTTACAGCTTCTCCAGAATTAATTACTACATATCTTTCGTAGTAAATAATCATATCAAGTTTCTTAGTAGGTAAACCTAATAAGTACCCCATTTTGTTAGGAAGAGATCTGAAATACCAGATGTGACAAACAGGTACAACCAATTGGATGTGTCCCATTCTTTCACGACGAACTTTTTTCTCAGTAACTTCAACTCCACATCTATCACAAACAATTCCTTTGTAACGGATTCTTTTATATTTTCCACAGTGACATTCCCAATCCTTTACAGGACCAAAAATACGTTCACAAAACAAACCATCTCTTTCTGGTTTGTATGTACGGTAATTGATAGTTTCAGGCTTTAAAACCTCTCCACTTGAACGTTCTAAAATTAGTTCAGGAGAAGAAAGACTGATTGTTATTTTATCAAATCTTGGTGGAGTTTTTACGTTTTTTCTATATGCCATCGTATAACGATAATTAGTTCAACAATATTACAGTTAATTCTATATTACCCTAAAGTAATATTAAGTCCTAATCCCTTCAATTCATGTAATAAAACATTGAATGATTCTGGAATTCCTGGAGTTGGCATTGGTTCACCTTTTACGATTGCCTCGTAAGCTTTAGCTCTACCTATAACATCATCCGACTTAACTGTAAGGATTTCTTGTAAGATATTAGAAGCTCCAAATGCTTCAAGTGCCCAAACTTCCATCTCTCCAAATCTCTGACCTCCAAACTGAGCTTTACCTCCAAGTGGTTGTTGAGTAATTAATGAGTATGGTCCGATTGAACGAGCATGCATTTTGTCATCTACTAAGTGACCTAATTTCAGCATGTAAATAATACCAACTGTAGCAGGTTGATCAAAACGTTCACCTGTACCTCCATCATGAAGATAAGTTTGACCGTTTTTCGGTATTCCTGCTTTATCAGTATAAGACTGAATCTGATCTAAAGTTGCACCATCAAATATTGGTGAAGCAAATTTCAGATCTAACTTTTCTCCAGCCCAAGCTAAGATAGTTTCATAAATCTGACCTAAGTTCATACGTGAAGGTACCCCTAATGGGTTAAGTACGATGTCAACAGGAGTTCCGTCTTCAAGGAACGGCATGTCTTCCTGACGAACGATTCTAGCAACAATTCCTTTGTTACCATGACGTCCAGCCATCTTATCACCAACTTTTAACTTTCTTTTTTTAGCTAAATAAACTTTTGCAAGCTTAACTATACCAGTAGGAAGTTCATCACCTACAGTGATAGCAAATTTCTTACGTTTATGAAGTCCTAATAAATCACTTGCTTTAATGTTAAAGTTATGGATAAGACGCTTGATCATATCATTTATCGCTTCATCTTTAGTCCAGTTCATAGGATTAACATTATCATAATCTACATCAGCTAAAGCCTTCTTAGTAAATTTAGATCCCTTACCTATTAACTCTTCTTTAAACAAGTTAAATACACCGTTTGAAGTTTTACCTTCAACTATTTTCCAAATTTTATCAAGTAATACACCTTTAACTTCTCCAAGCTCAAGTTTATATTTCTCGTCTAATTTAGCAACCATGTTTTTCTCATCAGCTCTAGACTTTCTGTCCTTAATAGCTCTAGAGAATAACATTTTATCAATAACAACTCCAGTAACAGATGGAGATACTTTTAAAGAAGCATCTTTAACATCACCAGCTTTATCACCAAAAATAGCTCTTAGTAATTTTTCTTCAGGTGTTGGGTCAGTTTCACCCTTTGGAGTAATTTTTCCAATTAAGATATCACCTTCCTTAACGTCAGCACCAACACGGATCATTCCATTTTCATCAAGATCTTTTGTAGCTTCCTCACTTACGTTAGGAATATCTGCAGTAAGTTCCTCTAAACCACGTTTAGTATCTCTAACCTGCATTACAAATTCTTCGATATGTACTGATGTATAAACATCCTCTTTTACAATTTTCTCTGAGATTACGATTGCATCTTCAAAGTTATACCCTTTCCAAGGCATGAAAGCAACTTTTAAATTACGTCCTATTGCTAATTCACCTTTTTCTGTTGCATAACCTTCACAAAGTACTTGACCTTTTTGAACTTGTTCACCTTTCTCAACGATAGGTTTTAAGTTCATACAAGTACCCTGGTTAGTTTTCTTAAACTTAGTAAGCGTGTAAATGATTAAATCATCTTCGAAACTTACTAATTTTTCAGCATCAGTTCTATTATACCTGATGTGAATTTCTCTAGCATCAACATATTCAACAATACCTTCTCCCTGAGCATTAATTAATACTCTAGAATCAGTAGCAACTTGCTTTTCAAGTCCAGTTCCTACAATAGGAGCTTGTGGACTTAACAAAGGAACTGCCTGACGCATCATGTTAGATCCCATTAGTGCTCTGTTGGCATCATCATGTTCCAAAAATGGAATCAATGAAGCTGCAATAGAAGCAATCTGGTTAGGTGCAACATCCATTAAATGCAAAGCTTCAGGCTCTACAATTGGATAATCAGCTTCAAGTCTTGCTTTAACAACGTCAGTTCCAAAAGAACCATCATCATTTAATATAGCATTTGCTTGAGCAATTAATTTACCTTCTTCTTCTTCAGCTGAAAAATATTCAAACTTGTTAAGATCTACTTTACCTCCTTCAACTTTTCTGTAAGGAGTTTCAATAAATCCAAGTTTATTAATCTTAGCATATACACAAAGTGAAGAGATCAAACCAATGTTTGGTCCTTCAGGAGTTTCAATAGTACAAAGTCTTCCGTAGTGAGTGTAGTGAACATCTCGAACTTCAAACCCTGCTCTTTCTCTTGATAAACCACCTGGCCCTAGAGCTGATAATCTACGCTTATGCGTAATCTCAGATAAAGGGTTAGTTTGATCCATAAATTGAGAAAGCTGATTCGTTCCAAAGAAAGAATTTATAACTGATGAT
>CAWVWF010000143.1:0-9497 GCA_963933885.1 uncultured Flavobacteriales bacterium
AATTGTTGGTACTCAAAACGGTACAACTGTTACTATTAATCCTTCGAATACAGTTGGGTCAAATGCAGCAGGAGTTCCTTTTAATATTACCTTAAATCAAGGTGAAACCTATGCAATTGCTGCTACGAGTGGAGCAAGAGATTTAACAGGGTCTGTAATTACTTCGGATAAACCGATTGCAGTTTATGGATCTGTTAAATGTACTAACATCCCATCGAATTGTTCAGCTTGTGATCATGTTGTAGAACAAATGGCTCCGGTTTCTTCATGGGGTAAAAGTTTTGTGACTGCGCCATTGGCTAGTAGAAAAGGTGGTGATGTTTTTAGATTTATAGCTTCTGAAGACGGAACTGCTATTACTGTGAACGGATCTGTTGTAGCTACTATTAATAGAGGTCAGTTTCATGAAAGAGTAATTAATGGTAATGCTGAGATTATTGGAAGTAAGCCAATTATGGTTGTTCAATACTCAAGAGGACAAAGTTGTGATGGGGTTGTTTCAGATCCATTCATGATGGTAATACCTCCTTATGAGCAGTATTTAGCAAACTATACAGTAGCAACACCTGCAACTGGATTTTCAAGAAACTTTATCAATTTAGTAGTTCCTCAAATTGCTATTGGTAATGTTAAATTGAACGGTACAGTAGTTCCTTCTGGAAGTTTTACTGCAGTTGGTTCAAGCGGATTTTATGCTGCGCAATTAACAGTAGCTGCTGGTTCGCATACAATTACAGGGAATTATCCTGTAGGTGTGCATAGTTACGGTTTTGGAAGTTATGATTCATATGGTTATCCAGGTGGACAGTCATTATCTCCAATTGGATTTATTAATTCAATTAGTTTATCTCCAGTAAATGGAGGTGCTTCTCAAATTGGTATTGAGCATTGTGTTGAATCAACAGTTTTAGATCAATTAAATGCTCCGGTAGAAGGAGTGAGGGTTGATTTTAACGTTACTGGTGCAAATACTTTAACTGGATTTGGATTTACAAACGCATCTGGAGTGGCAGAATATTGCTACAGAAGTAGTGCTACTGGTGATGATGTGATTGTTGCTAAGACTGGTAGTTTAACGAGTAACACAGCAAATAAATCATGGACTTGTGGAGCGGTTAGTTTAACTGTTAACGCGGAGGCTTGTTTTAGCGGTTCAGAGAACAGGATTTATTGTGGAGTTTCTGGTTATGTAGCGCCATATTCTTTCTCTATTGATGGAGGAAGTACTTTTCAATCTTCTGGAGTATTTACAGGAATGTCTTTTGGATCGTACGATGTGATAGCGAAAGATGGAGCTGGATGTTTATCTGCAGTTCAAACTGTTGTTTTAATTGATACTGAAGCTCCAAGTGCGGTTTGTAGAAATACAACTATTCAGTTAGATGCTAATCACGAAGCGAGTCTTGTTCCCATTAATATAAACAATGGATCCAATGATAATTGTGGTGTTGCTTCTTACCAGTTAAGTCCTGCAACATTTAATTGTGATAATGCTGGTTCAAATACAGTTACTTTAACTGTTACTGATGCAAGTGGAAATTCTTCTACTTGTGAATCGACAGTTACTGTTTTAGATGATGCAAACCCATGTTGTGAAGGTCCAAATGCAATTGCAGGTAACTTAACAGTTAGCTTAGATGCAAATGGAATTGCAGTTGTTAGCGCAACTCAAATCGATAGTGGAAGTACGGCTGATTGTGGTTTACAATCAATGACGATTTCTTCTACATCATTTACTTGTGATAACGTAGGGGAAAACACAGTGACATTAACTGTTACTGATGTAAACGGTATAGTTTCAACTGCAACTGCTATTGTAACTGTAATTGATGATACTGAACCAGTTTTAGTTTGTCAAAATGTTACACGTGTTTTAGATGCGGATGGACATTTACAATTTAATCCTTTAGTAGACGGAGCAGTGATTTCAAGAACTGATAACTGTCAAACTTTAGGTCATGTTGGATTTACAGGACCTAAGCATTACTACTGTCCACAAGTTGGAGATCATAATATCATTATCTACCAAAGAGATGTAAATGATAATCAAACTAGTTGTAACGTAGTATTAACTATTCTTGATGAAACTGCACCAGTTGTAGCTTGTAAGGATATTACAGTTCAGTTGGATGCAACAGGAAATGTTTCTATCGAAGCTGCTGATGTAGACGGAGGATCTTCGGATTCTTGTGGTTTAACATTAAGTATTGATAAAGCTACGTTTACTTGTGCTGAAGTTGGAGTTAATCAAGTTGTTTTAACTGCTACGGATCCAAGTGGAAATGCTTCTTCATGTACTGCAAATGTAATTGTTGAGGATAATGTTTCTCCAAATGCAATTTGTCAGAGTGTTACTATTGAATTAGATGACAACGGTGCTGCTTCAGTTGTTGTAGCTGATGTTAACAACGGTTCATCTGATAACTGTGGTATCGCAGATATTACTTTAGGAACTGAAAATGTTACTTTATTGTCTGAAGATTTCTCAGCTGGAAATTCTAACTGGGCGTTAACGCTTATTGACGGTAACGGTGGTTGGAGATCTAACGGAGGGAACTCTGGAGGTTTGTTCATCTTAAACGATAATGGTAAAGCAGGGAGTGATCCTATGATTACTAGAGCTGTATCAGGATTGATTGTAGGTGAAACTTATACTATTTCTGGAGACTACAAAAACTTTTATGGTTGTTGTGGTGCAAGTGTTGGTCAAATAGCATTTGGTGTTGATATAGACGGTAGCGAAGTTGCTGCTTTAGCAAACCCAGGTAGAGTATGGACTTCATTTTCTGTTACTTTTGTAGCTGCTTCTACAACTCAAACAATTGGTTTTAGAGGAGAAATAAATGGTACAGATACAGATATTGCAATCGATAACATAGCTGTTTCGGGAACTGTTCCTGCATATTCTCAAGCTTATACTTGTGAAAACGTTGGTAACAACGCAGTTGTTTTAAATGTTATTGATGTAAATGGAAACGAGTCTACTTGTTCTGCAAATATTACTGTAGTTGATGTAATTGCACCAAATGCAATTGCTCAAGACTTAACTGTTGATTTAGATGCTTCAGGTAACGCTTCAGTTACTGCTGATCAGGTTAATAATGGATCAAATGATAATTGTGGAGTTCAATCAATTTCTGTATCTCCAAGTGCATTTACTTGTGCTAATGTTGGTGATAACGAAGTTACTTTAACAGTAACTGATGTTAACGGAAATGTATCAACAACAACTTCTAACGTTGTTGTTAACGATAATGAAGCTCCAACTGTAGTTTGTAAAGACATCACTGTTCAATTAGATGTAAACGGTAGTGTTTCAATTACTGCAGCTGATGTAGATAACGGTTCTTCTGATAATTGTGGAATTGCTTCTATGAGCGTTTCTCCAAGTACATTTAGTTGTCCACAAGAAGGTGCTTTCGTTCCAGTTACTTTAACAGTAACAGATGTGAATGGAAATGTTTCTACTTGTGTATCAAATGTAGAGGTAGATGATAAAATTTTACCAACTGCTGTTTGTAAAACGATAACTGTTGATTTAGATGTTAATGGTTCTGCTTCAATTGTAGCGAGAGATGTTGATGGTGGATCATTTGATAATTGTGGATGGACTAATCCATTATGGGTATCTCAAGATATCTTCGATTGTTCTCACATTGGTGAAAATACTGTAACTATGAAAGTAGGAGATGGTAACGGAAACCAAAATACGTGTGAAGCAACTGTAGTTATTAGAGATGTAATTGCTCCAAATGCAATTGCTCAGGATTTATCTATTGATTTAGATGCTGCTGGAAATGCTTCAGTTACTGCTGCTCAAGTTAATAATGGATCAAGCGATAATTGTGGAGTAGCTTCTTTAGCAATATCACCAAGTGAATTTACTTGTGCTAATGTTGGTGATAACGAAGTTACTTTAACAGTAACTGATGTTAACGGAAATGTATCAACTACAACTTCAAATGTTGTTGTAAATGATAATGTTGCACCAATTGCAATTGCTCAAGATTTAGCAATCACTTTGGACGAAAACGGATTGGCTTCTATTACTGCTGAAGGTGTGGATGACGGATCAAATGATGCTTGTGGAGTTGCTTCTTTAGCAATATCACCAAATGATTTTGATTGTTCAAATACTGGAGATAATGTAGTTGTATTAACTGTTACTGATGTAAATGGTAATGAGTCTACTGCAACTGTTAACGTTAATGTAACGGATGTTACTGCACCGTTAATTGTTTGTCCTGCAAACATTGTGGTTTGTGACTTGATTGCTGCAGAATGGGATGAGCCTTACACGGACGATAATTGTTCGGTTGTATCTGTAGAAAGCAACTATCCATCAGGAACTATATTCCCTGTTGGTTCTACTACTGTTACTTATTTAGTAATCGATGCTTCAGGAAATCAAACATCATGTGATTTTGATGTATTGGTTAATCCGCTTCCAGAGGTTGTTATTTCTCAAGGAGAAATGGATGGTTTCTGTCAAGGTGGAGCAGTGGTATTAACTGCGAACTCAGCAACGGCTGTTTCATATTTATGGGATGATGCTTCAACTGGTATGACTAACAATGTTTATTCTACTGGTGATTATTCTGTAACTGTTACCGATGCGAACGGATGTACGCAAGGAGATACAACTTATGTTGATTACGATCAATTTGATATTCTTTCAGCTCATGTTATCATGACTTATGATAGAATTCAAATGACTAACGATGATATCTCTTGTGGAGGAATCGGAATGTTAAGTCAGTCTGGACAGAGTTTCTTAAATGGTGGGCCATCTGATTTATTTATCAGTCCGTTTACTGTTTCTCCATGGTATACTAATCCATTAATTAACATGGCACCATTTAATACTACATGGTATGCTATTGATGATTTGGTTACAGGAACTTCAAATGTAAACTTACCAGCTTTCGAAGCAAACACAAATGCTCCAGGAGCAAACGTGAATGTTTATGCTGGACAAACAGTTGCATTAACACAGTCTAACTACGGGAATGTAACTGTATATGCTGGTGGTATATTGGTGATTTCAAATTCTGATATCAATTTACAAAGCTTAACAACTCACTATGGTGGGGCTGAAGTTAAGTTTACTAATTGTGCTACAGAGGTTCATATCGCAAACCAATGGTATTCATATGCTGGATTATTATTCAATGAGGATGCTAAATCCGTAGTTGTTTATGTTGGTACAAACGATTCTTGGGGAACTCCTGGGATTAGTACTGTAACAATTATGGGTGGAAATCCATTTCCAGCAGGAAACAAATATGAAACTGCAATTGTAAACGCTTCGATTTATGCTAAGGGAAGGGTTAGTACTTATAACGCAGGTTATGGTACAACTACTAACATGAATGGTTTATTTATAGCTAAAGAGTTATACTCTTATGGTAACGTAAACTGGTCATGTGCATCTCAATGTGCATCTGATTGTAGTGAAGGTCTTAATAAAAGAGACCTTAACGAAGGTTTACAAGCTGGTTCTGAAGATGCTCCAAGTATGGATGTGTCAGAAGAAATAGTTGTGGATTTATATCCTAATCCTTCTACAGGAACATTTGTTCTTGAAAACGTTGGTTCTTTCACAAGTATTAAAATTATGGATGCTAAAGGAGCTCTTGTAAAAGAGATTTCTAACCTAAATGGTGCATCTATAATAAATGTAGATGTAATGGATCAACCAAGTGGTATATATACTGCTGAATTAATCGGTAATTCTAATGTTCAACAAACTAAGTTTGTGATCACAAAGTAAGCAGGTTAATATTTTAAATAATTAGGGTAGTCTTGAAAAAGGCTACCCTTTTTTGTTGTTCTTTTTTTGCGTTGAGATAGGCTATGTTTTACTAAGCTATAACAAACAAACCTTGTCATTCTCGCGAAGGCGCATTACTGTCCGGAATAAATAGATCTATAATTTACACGGTTAATGTCCAGTTGTTCTTATTTCAGTCTCATTTGAAAATGACTTAGAATTCGTTATGGTTTAAAAAATGTATTTAATTGTAGGGATGCCTCTTGTGGGTATCCGAAACACAGTACTTTACACTAACACTACTACGTGTTGGGTACCCACAAGAGGCACCCCTACATTTACGAATTGGATTCAGATTTTATTCAGGACAGTAGTGAGCGGAGGCGGGAATCTAGACGTTTCGTTAAGCGATGTTAGACTTAATTTCTTGTTCTGAAATGAATGAGAGTGTGTTTTAATTTGGTGACTATCACCAGTTTTACAAGGAAAGATACATCATCTAATATTTCAATTAATTAAAATCTAGCTATCACCATCTAGTTTTATATGAAATCAAGTCGTATTTTAGCATGACTAAGATAGATTGTGAAGAAAGTACTAATTACAGGAGGGACGGGATATTTAGGAAGTTGGATTGTTAAAATACTTTTAGAAAAAGGCTATGAGGTGAACCTAACAGTTAGGGATAAATCAAATACAGGCAAATATCAGTTTTTAGTTGATATCGCGAATAGTTCAAATGGAGTTCTAAATGTTTGGGAAGCCAATTTATTAAAAGAAGGATCGTATACTGAAGCGATGCAGGGTTGTGATACTGTTTTTCATGTTGCATCACCTTTTACCTTAAGATATAAGGATGCTCAAAAAGAACTGATAGATCCTGCTTTATTGGGGACGCGGAATATTTTAGAGGCTGTGAATAAGGTATCTACTATTAAAAGAGTTGTTTTAACAAGTAGTGTTGTAGCAGTTCACGGCGATAATGTTGATATGAAAAATCAAGACTTATCAACTTTTAATGAGGAGCATTTCAATACTTCGAGTTCTATTGATCATCAGCCTTATCCATACTCTAAAGTTTTGGCAGAGAAAGAGGCTTGGCGTATTGTAGAGTCGCAAAACCATTGGAGTCTTGTAACTATAAATCCTGGTTTTATTATGGGGCCTGTTTTAAATACAAGTTCTAATTCGGAGAGTATTGAGTTTATAAGAAATATGATAGGAGGAAAGTATTCATCCGGTGTACCAAGTTTAAAAATGGCTTATGTAGATGTTAGAGATGTTACTGAAGCTCACGTTTTTGCAGCTGAAAACGAGCGGGTTTCTGGTAGGAATTTACTTGTAAATAAAACTTACGCTGTTTTTGAGATTGCAAAAAAACTAGAAGTTCTTTTCCCTAAGAAATATAAGCTACCAAAAATGGAAGCACCGAAGTGGTTAATTTATTTAATTGCTCCAATGTTTGGAGTAACAAGGGAATTTATTGCAAAAAATGCAGGTTACGATATTCAATTCGATAATAAAAAAAGTGTTTCTCAAATGGGAATAAAATACCGCCCAATTGAAGACACTTTAAAAAGTATGGTTACCTCTTTAGGTTAAAAAAATAATTTTCTGACTATAGAACGGGTATTCCAGCGGAAACGCAGCAGCCTAGATTACAATATAAATCTTGAATTGGAATTCATCATAATTAAAAGAGTGCTAAGACTTAATTTCTTGTTTTTGAAACGGCTATTTTGAGCACGCATTAGAAGTGCTTTGTAATGGGTGAAATGTGTTTTTATAGTAGGTTGCACTTCGGTAATAGTCACCCGTTTTTCCTTGATAAGGATTATCGTTATAGATATAAGAGTATTTGTTACTTGATTTTATGAGACAGGGAAGCACGTATATCCAATAAAATATATGATCAAGTAAACATTTCGTTAATTGAACGTTTTTGAAGATTGTTCTCCATGAATTTTCTATTTACATTACTGGAGTTCTTTTCAATCCAATAAGTCCATTTTACTTTCCGAGTCTTTCGTTGATGTTTTATCGATCGTAACGAACCTTTGCTGATAACAACCCCAGTAGCTCCTCCGATTATTGCTCCGTAAAAAATGTAAATTGTATTTTCGTTAATGATAAGATCAAGCGTAGATACTAATGTGAGTATAAGGCCCGTGATAGTAATGAAATATGATCCTCTTAAGTAGCCAATAGATTTTTTTTCTTCTAATTCTAATAATACTTCAATGGTCCATTCATCGTCCATTTTAAGAAGCAAATCTTCAACTTTGTCATTGGAACATCCTAATCTTGAAAGCTTCCTTTTAAATTCAATTGGTTCATATGAATCAGATTTTCTTGACTCAAGATACGCTTCAATTATTGGAATTATTTCTTGCATTGAATTTTATTAATTCTTAATAAAGCTAAAATCATATCGTTTAATTCTTCAATTTCATTTCAGAAAAAACAGGAGGTGTAAAATCCAGAAACTTCTTAAGTACGACTTAATCTTTGTTAGGCAAAGTTATTCCAATTGATCGCAAATAGCTTTCTCTTTGAAACTCAAATGTCCATTTTTTATCTTGATAGAAATTATCATTATTCTGCTTTGGTAATTGATTTATCATATTCATTATATGACTTTTATTATAAGTCAAAGCTTCATTTAGCATATACTTATCAGAAATAGTTTCCTCGATAAGTAGTGGTTTCTGATAGCCAACAGCAAGATTAAACGCGCCACTTATCTGGTTCTTATATAAACTTCCTGATTTATCCTCTTCATGAATAAGTGGTAAAACATAATCACTATTCTTTATCATCGAATAAAACAGAGGAACAGGAATGAAGTCTTTCCATATTAAAAAAGTGTCTTGAAGTTTTAGTCTTGAAATCTCCTGTTTTATATAGTCTCCATCACCATGGGCATGCCCATATCGACCGAGAAGCACAAATTTTACATTTTTATTTACGCCATACTTTTCTATAGATTCAAATAATGTTTGATAATCTCTTCTTTTAAGTTCAACTTGCCCAGGAACACAAATCCAAATTTCATTCTCTTTTTTTTCAACTTTAGCATTAGGGTATTGAGGAAAAAAAACTGGATAAAATACCGAGTTGGAAATACTCGTTTTCATGTTAGACTTTAAGTAGTCACTTAGTATAAAGTAATGATCTGTTTTTTTCGTGATTCTTTTTTGACTATGACTTGAACTAATTTTCTTCGTGTCGTGAAGAGTACCATAAAACTTAGTGCTTTTAGCAAAAGGAAATAGAACTAATCGACTAATAGATTTACCTTGAGCCGTATTGAAAATAATTTTATCAAATCCCTCTTTTTTTAAAAATAGCCATACGTTAATGATATCTACCCATTGTTTGTAGCCATTCCTTATTGAAAAGAATATTTTATGATCAACCAAATCAAAGTAGCTAACATTAGTCTCAAGTGATTTATTACAAACAAGACTCAGCTCTACATTAGGAATAGATTTGATTATTTTTATTTGTGAATAGAGACATTCATCATGAGACTTACCTAGTTCAATTATTGCTATCCTCATATTCTTTTATTTTGCCAATAATTAAAGTAATTATCAACTGCGTAGGGCAATGGCAAGTTAGCACAGAAGTTTATTAATTGCAAAGAAGTCTAAAACTTTTACGATTACTAACGTAGAGATAAAGAACGTATCCCGAAGGGTATGTTCTTTATTGAATGTTG
>CAWVWF010000144.1:0-9365 GCA_963933885.1 uncultured Flavobacteriales bacterium
CCACAACGAGATAGTAGGTTGGTCTAAGGAGAATAAAGATCTTGCCGTTCTTATCTTTAGAAATGAAGATGATTTTTATAGAACACAAGCTAGAATTGATTTTACTGTAGGTTTAATTAGTAAGTACGCATCATCAGTAACGCAAATAAATAGTAAAGGGAATTCTTATTTAGAACGAGCTCTCTATTTTATTTATTTAACTGATTGGGTTTCTCTTTATATTGCTGAAGCTGATAATACAGATCCTATTGCTATAAAATCTATAGATGCTTTAAAAGCTCATTTGGCAACGATTGGTTAATGAATTCTAATAATAAAGTCCTTTTAATAAATAAAGGATTAGTTGATTATAAAGAATGTTGGGATTTTCAAGACCACATTTTTCAAGAAATAATTCAACAAAAAATTGATGTTCGAAAAGGCTTAATAGAAGCAAAGCCAACTAAGAACTATTTCATCTTTTGTGAGCACCCTCACGTTTATACGCTAGGGAAATCTGGAGATAAATCTCATTTATTATTAAGTGAAGAGTTATTAAAAGCTAAACAAGCGACTTACTATCATATTAATCGAGGTGGTGATATTACTTATCATGGTCCTGGACAAATTGTAGGTTATCCTATTTTTGACCTAGAAAATTTTTTTACTGACATTCATAAGTATCTTCGTTTTCTAGAAGAAGCTGTAATCTTGACACTAAAAGATTATGGTATTGAATCGGGAAGAGTTGATGGTTTAACAGGTGTTTGGATAGAAGGAAATAATCCTGTGAAAGCAAGAAAGATATGTGCTATAGGGGTGAAGTGTTCTCGTTGGGTGACGATGCATGGTTTCGCTTTTAATGTTAATACAGATCTATCGTACTTTAATAATATCGTTCCCTGTGGAATTCCTGATAAAGCTGTAACATCCTTAGAAAAGGAATTAGGTGAAAAGTTGAATTTTGAAGAAGTACAAGCGAAACTATTATCACATTTAGTAGATTTGTTTGGAATAGAAATTTTGTAAAACAAAACTCATTTATAACCGTAGCCTAATTGTGAAAATTCTAAAAAATATTGCCAAAGGTTTCTTGATTGTTTTAGTAATAGCAAATGTTGCCTTATGGGTAACTGGAAACACTCATTTATATAAAGGTTTATCTGATACTTATTTTCAAGGTCGACTTAAGCCTGGGGTTGACGATCCTGATATATTTCATACTCGTGTATTGGAGGCCGGAGAAACAAAGCCATGGGCGATTTCTAAATCATTCGGATCATCAGAGTTATCTGAAGATATGAAGAAAACAAATTCAGAATTTGGAACGCTTGCATATTTAGTAATTCATAAGGATTCAATAGTTCACGAAGATTATTACGAGCATTACTCTAAAAACACATTGTCAAATAGTTTTTCAATGGCAAAAACTATTTTAAGTATCATTACCGGAGCAGCTGTCAAAGAAGGAAAAGTAGATGTTAATGCATCTGTTTATAGTTATATACCAGAGTTTATTACAGCAAAAGATTCCGCTCTAAAGGTGAAGCATTTATTAACAATGACTTCAGGTATGAATTTCAGAGAGAGTTATGGTAATCCTTTTGGTTTTATGGCTAAAGCCTATTATGGGACAGATTTAAGAGGTTTGACTTCAGGCTATGAAATTGAAAAAACACCAGGAACAGAACATAGTTATTTAGGAGGAAACAACTTGTTATTAAGCTTTTTACTAGAAAAAGCGACTGGACAAAAAGTATCTGATTATGGAAGTGAAAAGATCTGGTCTAAATTAGGGATGGAAAATGACGGTAAATGGATTTTGGATCATGAAGATGGTGACGAGAAAACATTTTCAGGAGTTTATGCTACAGCTAGAGATTATGCGAAATTAGGTGAGCTATATATTAATAAAGGGAATGCATACGGTGAACAACTTGTTGATACATCTTATGTTAATGCTTCTATTGCTCCGGTTAATATTATTGATACAAAAGGAAAGAATACCGACTACTATGGTTACTCTTGGTGGCTTACAAATTATGAAGGTCATGAAATCTTTTATTTAAGAGGTATATTAGGACAGTATGTGTTTTGTATTCCTGATAAAGATTTGATAATTGTACGATTAGGGAAATTTAGAAATCCTGTAAAAACGGATGGTATAAACCCTGATGATATTTGGGTATATATTAAGGAAGGATTGAGTATAATTGAATAACTTTGTTTCCTAAAGGTATAGAATGAAAAAAGATATTGAAATTCCAAAGGTTGAGGGTGTTTACGTTGCTGTTGTTCAAGAAGACAATGGTGAAGGGGAGATGATTTGGAATGTATACCTTGTGAACGATAAAGATGAACTAATTGAGAGTGCTTTTGTTTCTTCTAAGGGTTATTTAAAAGAGGTTAATGGAGCTGAATCTAAAACATCTACATTACGTCATTCTTTGAAAGATATAGCTGCAAAGACCTCAATTAAGATTGAGCCAATAATGCCTGATGTTTTTAAGTTAAACAATGAATATTTTGTTTCTTTCTTCTTAAACGGAACTTTGTTTGATAAGAAGTTTATTTTCCTTTCTGAAACTATAAAAGAATCAAACTTATCAACAGTTCCTTTATTGGAAAAGGAAGGTGTTTGGATTAAATAATCCTAATTAGCGTTTCATCTTTTCAATAACTTGAAACACTGGGTGACCGGGGTCATAACAAATATTAAAGTTTTCTTGGGCTAAAGCAACATTTATTAACGCATCTTCTGTTTTACTTTTCATTTGATATGCTTGAGCTAAATGTAAGTATACATAACCTCTATATTCCTTATCAAACTTCTCTTCTTCAAGTCTGTCGTTATAAAATTGGATCAAAGGAAACAATTGATCATTCTGAATAAATAGTTTAATAATATCTGTATTGATCGTATGTGATTTCCAATCTAGATTAAACATGTTTTGTGCTGTAACTTGTGATTCTACAATCCTTTTTTTTGCAAGAAATGAGTTTAATAAGTAGTAGTAAGTGTAATATGTGTTAGGTATTAGTTTGTCACAATCTAATAACAGAGTAATAGCTTCACCATGTCTACCTAGTTTTCCTAGTATAGATCCAGCCATTTGTCCAGCATCATTTTTATAATTCAAATAAGTATATAGTTTGTAAGCTTTCCACGCATGATAGAGTGCCGCTTCTAAACTATCTTTCTCAGAATATATATAAGCTAAGTTATAGTGTGTAGGTGCATAATTAGAATCTAACTGAAGAGATCTGCTAAAGTAATTTGTTGCTTTTTTTGAGTTCTCATTTAGATTCCAAAAATAACCAAGAGCATATAAACTAATATGGTCCTCAATTCCATGATTTTCTGCGGTTGTATAGCCTTCATACATTCTTCTTGTTACCTCCTGTTTATTTATGATCCAATCTTTTCCATAAAGAATTGAAATGTCGTAATAAAAATCTCCTTGAACTTTTTTTAATCTATAATCTGTAGGATGAGCCTTTTGAAGAGAATCAATTATATCCGCAATTTTATAAGGATACATTTGTGCCATTTTCTTTTCGGCAAGTACTCTTAGGCTAATCAAGTTTTGTCCTTTTTTTAAGTTGGTAAAAGAAAATAGTTGATGAGAATATGTCTTTGTGAAATATTTTAAACTAAGATCTATTTTCTTGATATGTGCATCCACGCCTTGCACACCACTTTCTAATTCTGTTAAAGCATTCCAAGCTGAAAGGTATTGTTTGCTATTGATTAGAGAATCAATTCTTTCAAAGCTAATTGCTGATGAGCTTAGTGAAAAAAGAATAACAACTAGAAAACTTAATGTTTTTTGCATGTTGTAAAAGTAAGATTAAAAGATTGAAAATCTGTCAGACAAAAGCCATACATCAACGATCTTACCACGATTACTTAACAATCGATAGTTTATCAAATATTGTTGTTCAGACAATAAACTCACAAAAGAAGTGGTATTATACAGTATGGAAAGTCAAATCATAGTGCCGAAGATAGGAAAGTTTGATGATGCTATAGGAAGCTTCATGCAGACTGTAGTGCAAAGGAACGCAGGAGAGCCAGAGTTTATCCAGTCGGTTCAAGAAGTAGCAGAGAATATAATTCCGTTTATGGTAAAGAACAGATTGTATAAAAAAGCAAAACTGTTGGAGAGAATGATTGAACCTGAACGTGTTATAATGTTTAGAGTTCCATGGATTACAGATAAAGGAGAATACATGGTTAACAGGGGATATCGAATCGAGATGAATAGTGCGATCGGTCCCTATAAAGGAGGTTTAAGATTCCATCCATCTGTTAATTTATCGATCCTTAAGTTTTTAGCTTTCGAACAAGTTTTTAAGAATAGTTTAACTACGCTTCCATTAGGTGGAGGTAAGGGAGGAGCTGATTTTGATCCAAAAGGAAGATCTAACCGTGAAATAATGGGATTCTGCCAGTCTTTTATGACTGAATTGTTCCGTCATATAGGAGCAAATACTGATGTTCCTGCTGGAGATATCGGAGTTGGAGGTAGAGAGATAGGTTATATGTTTGGACAGTATAAGCGTATTCAAAATGAATTTACTGGTATATTAACTGGTAAAGGAATGGAGTACGGAGGTTCATTGATAAGGCCAGAAGCTACAGGGTACGGTGTTGTGTATTTCGCACAACAGATGTTATTGAAAAACAAGCAGGACATTGAAGGAATGATAGTCGCAATATCTGGTTCTGGTAATGTTGCTCAATTTGCTTGTGAAAAGATGATTGATTTAGGAGGGAAGGTTGTTACAATGAGTGATTCTTCAGGTTTTATTTACGATAATGACGGGATCACAGTAGAGAAATTAAATTATCTGAAAAAATTAAAGAACGAAAAAAGAGGTAGAATTAAAGATTACGCTACTAAATATGGCTGTGAATATTATGAAGGAGCAAAACCTTGGGGAGTTACTTGTGATATAGCGTTGCCGTGTGCTACTCAGAATGAATTAGATGGAGAGGCTGCCGATCGTTTGGTGAAGAATGGTGTTAAGTGTGTTGTAGAAGGTGCTAATATGCCAACAACTCCAGAAGCTATCGAAGTTTTTGAAGCCAATGAAATTTTATTTTCACCAGGAAAAGCATCAAATGCAGGAGGTGTGGCTACATCTGGTTTAGAAATGTCTCAAAATAGTATGAGAGTTAACTGGACTAGAGATGAGGTAGATCTAAGACTTAAAGGGATAATGACTAATATCCACGATACTTGTGTTCAGTATGGGAAAATTGGTTCATATACCAACTACGTTAAAGGTGCAAATATTGGTGGATTTATTAAAGTGGCTAACGCAATGATTGCTCAAGGTCACGTATAATTTTTAAAGCATTAAGTTTTTTCTTAAATTTGGAGTAGAAATTTAAGATTATGTTTAAAAATAAATCAGGAGAAATGTCTGCACCCCAAAATTTTGATACGAATACTATTGATCGTATTGCTGAAGGAACAGTCCTAGAGGGAGTTGTTCATTCTGTTAAAAGTATTAGAATTGATGGAACGGTTAAAGGTTCTGTTAAATGTCTAGGTAGAGTTGTTGTAGGGAAAACTGGAGTAGTAGATGGTGAAGTAGAATGTGAATCAGCAGATGTTGAAGGAACATTAAATGCAACTGTTGAAGTATCAGGAATGTTAGAAATGAAAGCTACGGCAACAATTAACGGAGACTTAACAGTAGGTAAATTGAATGTTGAGCCAGGTGCTTTAATTAACGGGAAAATTGATATGGGTGGAACAATCAAGTCCATTTCAAAAGAAAAGAACAATACAGTTGTCGAAAAAACCGCTTAATCAATTTATAAAATATTCAGGAATGAGCTTTCAAATGCTCGGTCCTATTTTATTAGGTTATTTCGGAGGAGGTAAGTTAGATGAGTATTTTAATTTATCAGGACTTCAAATAACTTGTGTATTACTTGGTGTTTTTGGTGGTATGTATCTCGCTTTAAGAGATTTTATTAAAGAATAAAATGAGGAAAGATATTTCTTTATATATGATATTAGGTGGCCTTCTGTTAGTAGGTCACTCTTTTTTTGCAGAAACTTTTCCGGAGAGAGGTTTAGAACGGTTTCTAATTGAAACTCAAGTTTTCCTATTCGTCTTGTTTTTAAAAGGACATCTATTGACTATCTTTTTAAGTAAGAAATTTAATGTTTATTTAGGACAAGTCTTTTTAGGATTTAGTGTCTCTAAGTTTGTTTTTGCAGGATTGTTTATTCTGTTTATTCAAGAATTAGGAGGTCCTCCTATTTCAAAGTCATTCATTCTTGTCTTTGTATTTTCTTACTTCACTTATCTAACAGCTGAAGTGATCTTACTAGTTAAGAAACTGAATAAAGAAGGTTAATTATTGGTTTGAATAAGCATTGAATCCGCCACTCAGGTCTACTACCTTTTTAAAACCTGAAGAGATAAGCACTTTTGCAGCTTTATTACTTCTTCCTCCTAATTTACAATAGATATAAGCAATTTTCGAAGTGTCAAGTTTACTGATTTGTTGCTGGAAGTTGGAATCGTAATAATTAAGATTAATAGCGTTTTTAATGTTTCCATTATTAAATTCTCCAGGAGTCCTAACATCTATTAAAAGGATGTTTTTAGAATTTGATTTTAAACCATCAAGAAAGGTTTTAACATCAACTTTTTCATGAGCTTCTGTCTTTGTATCTTGTGTTGTACACGATATTCCAAGAATAACTGCGGTAAGAACTATAACTAGTTTTTTCATTTATACTTGAGCATTAACATTCATCCATCCTCCACCATTTAAACAATCAACTCCTTTGGCTTTTAAAAAGCGTTCAGCTTGTCCGCTTCTGTTTCCAGATGCACAGCATAAAATAATAGGAGATTTGAGAGATTTTATTTTATCTAAGTTTTGTTCAATAGTATCTAATGGAATGTTCATTGATCCTGCTACATTACCTCCTTGAAATTCACCTGTGCTTCTAACATCTACAATAGTAGCACCATTAGAGATTACTTCTTTTAAATCTACGCTTTTACCGAATAATGAACTTAATATTCCCATGATGTTTTTTTTATTGGTTATAGAACAAAGTAAATGAAAAATGAAAGAAGAGAAGGTGACGTAGGTTACATTCAGGCTTAGTTATAGTAGAAATTCAATATTATTTTGAAATAGTATATCTTATTTGAAGCTTCTGAAAGACTGTTGATATTAGAGAATTGTGAAAAGCTATCTCCGAAGAGATAGCTTTTAGTGTTTTATAAATTTGCAAAGAAGTCATTTCCTTTATCATCACAAATGATAAACGCAGGGAAGTTTTCTATTGTGATTTTTCTTACTGCTTCCATACCAAGTTCTGGGAAATCTACTACTTCTACAGATTTGATATTTTGCTTTGCTAAGATAGCAGCTGGTCCACCAATAGAACCTAAGTAGAATCCACCATGCTCTTTACAGGCATCAGTAACAGATTGTGATCTGTTTCCCTTTGCAAGCATGATTTTAGAACCACCTAAAGCTTGGAAAATTCCAACATATGGATCCATTCTTCCTGCGGTAGTTGGTCCGAAAGATCCTGAAGGTAATCCTTCTGGTTTCTTGGCTGGTCCTGCATAATATATTGGATGATTCTTAAAGTAATCCGGCATTGGCTTACCAGAATCTATCATTTCTTTGATTTTTGCATGTGCTGCATCTCTTGCAACAATTAAAGTTCCCTTTAAATTTAGTCTAGTCTTTATCGGGAATTGAGATAGTACCTTTAGAACAAGTTCCATTGGTTGATCTAAATCGATTTCAACTGGCTTATCCAAGTGTGGAGGAACAGCTGGTAATAATCTACCTGGATTCTTTTCTAGTTGTTCTAAATAGATTCCGTCTTTAGTGATTTTCGCTTTGATGTTTCTATCAGCAGAACATGAAACTCCTAATCCAACTGGACAAGATGCAGCATGTCTTGGTAAACGAATTACCTTAACATCATGTGTAAAGTATTTCCCTCCGAATTGAGCACCAATTAAAGAGTCTTGACAAATCTTTTGGATTTTTTCTTCCCAAGCTATATCTCTAAAAGCTTGTCCACCTTCGTTTCCTTCGGTTGGCAATTCATCGTAATAACCAGCAGAAGCTAGTTTCACAGATTTTAAGTTTGCTTCTGCAGAAGTCCCACCAACTACAAATGCTAAGTGGTATGGAGGACATGCAGATGTACCTAAATCTTTAATTTTATTTGTAATAAACTCTGTTAATGACTTTTCATTTAATAGGGCCTTTGTTTGCTGGTACAAGTAAGTCTTATTGGCGGAACCACCACCTTTAGCTAAAAATAAGAACTTATATTCATTTCCTTTTTCAGCGTATAAATCTATTTGAGCAGGAAGGTTATTTCCTGTGTTTTCCTCATCGAACATTGTTAGAGGAACGATTTGAGAATAACGTAAATTTCTTTTTTGATATGTATTGTAAATTCCTTTCGAAAGTGATTCTTCATCATCAGATCCAGTGAAAACGTTTTCACCTTTTTTCCCCATTACAATTGCAGTTCCTGTATCCTGACAAGAAGGAAGTTCTCCTTCTGCTGCAGTTTGAGCGTTTTCTAATAGTGTGTATGCTACAAATCTATCGTTATCAGTTGCTTCTGGATCATCTAAGATTTTAGCTACTTTTTCCAAGTGAGATTTTCTTAAATAAAATCCAATGTCAGCCATAGCTTCTTCAGCTAAAAGCTCTAATGCTTTTGGGTCTATTTTTAGAATTTCTGTTCCTTCAAAGTTTGAAGTAGAAACATATTCACTAGAAATTTTTCTGTATTCTGTATTGTCTCCTTGAAGAGGAAATGCTTTTTGATAATTGAAGTCAGACATCTTAATTGTTGTAAAGTTATAGAACTATAAATTTAATAAAAGGAATGAAAGAATACTACTAAATAGAATGTGATTATGTGAAGAGAATAAATATCAGTTTTCTTTGATCTAATAATGTTACTACTTATTTCGAATTTGTAAAAAGCTTAATTATACTTTCCTTTGGAATTTAAAGCCTGTTCTATATGTGCAAAGTGGTGTTCGCAATGCCATGAGTAAAAAGCAATGTTTTCTAAAAGAGATACTCTTGTTCCATGTTCAGGGTGAATGAATTCGATTTTTAAATCCTCGGATTCGAGTGTGTTTAAAAACTTCACCCATTTAGAATGTAATGCTGTAATTATTGCAATAGAGTCAGAAATATCATCATCAAGTGAATCCGATAATTCTGCCCATTTATCTTCAAAGTACGGACGGATAACGGCATTTTGTTCAGTTAATGCCAGTTTGAATCTAATAAAACTATAGGGTTACCCCTTTAAATCACAAACCGTAAACTGCTTATGGTTACATATTGT
>CAWVWF010000145.1:0-9336 GCA_963933885.1 uncultured Flavobacteriales bacterium
ATAATATCTCATGGTCCTTATACAATTCCACCTGGTGATTCAATTGTCGTTGCCTTTGCAATACTTGCTGGGTCTGATTTAGCAGACTTAAAAGCTCATGCTCAAAGTGCGGAAGTAATGTATGAAAGTTTAAGAGGGATTAATATTTCTGTAAATAATATTGAAAACATTAGTTGTAATGGAAACGACGATGGAAAGATTGATTTAGGTGTTAGTTTGTTTTTCGAACCTTATACTGTCGATTGGTTTCATGATTCAACTGAAGTTTCAACTGCAGTAACAGATTTGTCAGCAGGTAATTATAATGTCTCAATAACAGATAAGAACGGAATATCCAAATTGGTTAATTTTAATATTAATGAACCTCAAGTTTTACAAGCAGACTTAATATCAACAATGGATATTGATTGTAAAGGAAGAAAAAATGGATCAGCATATATTGAGGTAAATGGAGGTACTGGAAGCTATTATTATAATTGGGGGAGTCCAACTATTCCTACGATTGAGAATCCTCAGTTAGTAGCTGGTAATTATGAACTTATAGTTAGTGATATTGCTGGTTGTAAAGATACTTTAGATGTGGAAATAAGAGAGCCAGATGGGATTTCAGTTCAAACAGTATGGTTATTAAACGATACTGCAACAACTTGTGCAGGGGAGGCATCACTTCTTACTGCTGGTGGAGTTAGTCCTTATTTATACTCTTGGAATAATAGTTCACCTGTTATTGATGAGGATATGGGAGGTCTTTGTAGCGGAGATTATACGGTGATTGTAACTGATGCTAATAACTGTGAATTTGAACATCATATTATAATTGAAGCTCCAGAAGAGGATGAAAGTTCAGGGAGTAACTCAATAGAAGAAGTTGTTAAAGACTTTAAACTTTATCCAAACCCAGCAGATGAATATTTAATAGTTGAATTTAAAAGCATCGTGGAAGCTGAAATGTTAATTACTGTTGTTGATGTAAATGGAAAGTTAATTCAGATAGTATTTGCAGATAAGGTTGATAATGAAACTTATAAAGTTATTCTTAACGCAACGAAATACCATGTTGGTAATTACTTTATAAGAATGACAACAAATACAGGAGCTTCAAGTTTTCAATTCGAAGTTCAACATTAAAGAAACATCCAATTATATTCCTTAAATTAGACTATAAAGTATTATTTTAGTCTAAAATTATTAGAAATGGATTTAACAGGAATATTTACAATTGGTGGAAAACCAGGTTTACAAAAGCTAGTAGCACAATCTCCAAATGGAGTTATTGTAGAATCATTAAAAGATGGTAAGAGATTTAATGCTTATTCATCATATAAGATTTCTTCTTTGGAAGATATTAGCGTATACAGTGTTACTGATGATATTCCATTAAAGGATGTTTTAACTTCAATGGGAGAACAAAATGGTTTTTCAGTTTTTGAAGTTCCTGGAAAAGATGCTCTATCATCTGAATTCAAAAAATACATTGATTATGATGAAGATCGTGTTTATGTATCAGATATAAAGAAAATTTTCGGCTGGTATAACCTGTTGGTGGAAGGAGGTTTTATAGTTAAAGAAGCTACAAAAAAAGAAGAAGTTAAAGAAGTGAAAAGCTCAAAGTAATATGAGTTGAAAAATATTTAAAGGCTAAGTAATAATTATTACTTAGCCTTTTTTATTTATTATCTTATACTTTGTTTTAAAGTAATTTATGGGATTGTTTGGGAAAGTTTCTTTAGTATTTGATTCATTCAAAAAGGCACATGTTTTCATTGGTAAACATAAACTTTGGCATTTTGTAATTATACCTGGTATTCTAAATGTAATCCTTTTTGTGTCTCTATTAATATGGTTAATGAGTAATATCGGTGACTGGGTAGATTCATTTTTCAAATGGGAATGTAGTGAGGAGGGAGGTGGTCTTTACATATTATGTTTGGCTTTCTCTATTACATTAGGTGCTATGAAATGCCTTCTAGGTTGGTTGGTAAAGAGTATCTTTATAATGTTATATTTAACGGTGTATAAAAATATTATATTATTGCTTTATTCACCTGTAATAGCTTATTTGATTGAAGTTGTTGATCAAAAAAATAAAGGAATTGATCTACCGTTCTCATTGCAACAATTCATTCAAGATACCGTAAGGGCTATTAGAATTGCAATTAGAAATATATTATTAGAAGGTATATGTGTGTTCGTTATTTTATTGATGGCATTGGTTCCTTTGATTAATTTATTTCAACCCATATTATTATGGTTAGTAAGTGCATATTTTCTAGGATTTAGTATGATGGATTATTCATTAGAGAGAAAAAGATTAAATGCTCAGAATAGCATTGATTATATTAAAAGGAATAAATCAATGGCTACTGGAATAGGAACAGTATTTCAATTGATGTATTTTGTTCCAATAATAGGTTGGATGTTTGCTCCTACATACGCTGCGACTGCCGCTTATTTTGCAATTGAAGAATTAGAAAGAATAGAAGATTAATGAAATTTATAATTACCTCGTTACTTAGTGTTTTCTTTACTTTTTGCAGCTTTGCTCAAGGTAACTTCCCTGTTTGGGTAGAAGATTATGCTTGGGGTGGAGATTCTGAAGATCACCTGATGGATATTCTTGAAGTTGATATTGAATTTAGTACAGTTTCGGCTGGGCATACTTTAAGTTCTTTAACAGGAGAGGTTTCTGAAGTTAACAATGGGAAACAAGATTTTTGGATCGTGAAAATGGATTCTTCAAAAAATATTGTTTTCGATCATACTTTTGGAAGTGATACAACAGAAATGTTTTCAACCTTACTTGAAACTTCTGACGGAGGTTTTCTTTTAGCAGGCTCTTCTTCTGGTGGTAGGAATGGAGATAAATCAGAGAATTCAAAAGGAGGATTTGATTTCTGGATTGTGAAAATTTCACAGAATGGAACCTTTCAATGGGATAAAACCATAGGTGGCTCAAAAGATGATTTCCTAAATTCAGCTGTATTAACTAATGATGGAGGTTATCTTTTAGGCGGTTCTTCAATTTCAAGTGCCTCTGGTGATAAATCAGATAATTCTTTCGGTAATGAAGATTATTGGCTAGTGAAAGTAAATGGAAGTGGTACTGTTGTTTGGGATCAAACATTTGGTGGAGATACTACAGATATTCTTCAAAATATTGTTTTAGAAAATAATGAGATTTTTATAGGAGGATCTTCCATTTCTGATTCAAGTGGTGTTAAAACGACCGATTCATATGGTGGTTTTGATTTTTGGATAATAAAATTATCAATTACTGGTGCAATAGTCGATCAATGGGGGTATGGAGGACTAGAAGATGACTTTCTTGAAGAAATTAGAGTTCATACTAGAAAGCAAGCCTTTTGGGTTGCAGGGACATCATACTCAAATACTGGAGGAAATAAAGTTAGTGGAAACTTTGGGAATGGTGATTTTTGGGTGTTTGTAATTGATCATGATGGTTTAAAATCTATTGATAATTCATTCGGTTCTTCACAAAATGATATTTGCAAAGACATGGAAGTATCTCCTGAAGGGTCGGCGATAGTTGCTGGGTTTTCAAGTTCAGGTGGAGGGAACAAAACTTCAGGAAGTAATGGAGGAGAAGACTTTTGGATTATTAAAGTAGATACTAACGGAGGGAAGTTTTGGGATAGGAATTATGGAGGATCAAATAATGATTCTTTACAAGCTATTTTTATTAAATGTGATCGAGGGCTTTTAGTTGGCGGACATTCAATGTCTGGAATTTCTGGTGATAGAACTCATTATAATAGGGGCGTAAACGATTATTGGGCTTTTCGATTAGATGTTCCAACTCGACCATATTTTAGAGCTTCTAATATTTGTACCGGTGTTCCTCTTGGTTTTTATGATGAAAGTGATGTATGGCCAGATACTTGGGCTTGGGATTTTGACGATCCTGCATCAGCTAATAATTCTTCTGCGGATCAGCATCCTATTCATACTTATAGTACTGAAGGAACCTATAATGTTAAAATGACTATTAAGGAAGGGTGTCAGTCTGATACCAGTTTAGTTAGAGTAATTAATGTTTTTGATAATACTGTATTAGGTAATTTAGATTTAGGCGAAGATTTTAGTGTTTGTGAAGGAACTGTTTTTACATTGCAAAATATCGATAATACTCCTGCTGGAGCTACTTATTTATGGAGTTCAGGTGATTCAACAGATGTTATAAGTAAGGACTCATTGGGAGTATATATTGTTACAATGTCAGATAGGAACTGTTCTGTAGTTGATTCAATTGAAATAGGGGATTGCCCAACTGTATTCATACCAAATGGCTTTACTCCTAATGGTGATGAATTAAATGATGTTTTTATTCTGAAAGGATTTGGGATAGATGAATTTGAATTACTCATCTTTGATAGATGGGGACAATTAATTTATGAATCGAAGGATATAAATGAAGGTTGGGACGGTACTGTAAACGATAGAAACGTTCAGATTGATGTCTATGTTTATAAAGTTATTTATAAAGGAATAGGGACTTCAACCAAATATGAGATCGGTCATATATCCTTAATTAGATGATAACTTCTTAAAATTGGTACGCTTTTTACTTTCATAAGTCGTCAATTTTTTTACTTTTGTTGATTGCTAGACGAAATGTGAAAAGATTTAAAAAATCAAGTTATTTTCATCTGAAATTAAAAGAAAAGTGAGCATGAGAAGAGTTATAGGATTATTTTTATTTTCGGTAGTTTTAAGCACTACTGTTTTTGCACAAGACAAATTAACAATCAAAGAAAAATATTCAGTTGAAGAAGCTAATTCAGCATTTATTAACGCTTATTATGATGAAGCTCTAAAGCTTTATAAAAATGTATATAATAAGCATATGACAAATGCTAATCTTACATCTAAGATTGGTTTGTGTTATTTAGAATTAGGTCAACTTGAAGATGCATTAAGTTATTTTGCTGATGTGAATGATGGAGCATTAAAGAAAAAAGAAGCGATATTTTATTTTGGATACGGTTCTGCTCTTCATAAAACTGGTGATTTCACTGGTGCTTTAGAAAAGTATAATAAATTTAAACAAACAGGTAAAAAAGGAGATATTGCTTTTTACGAAGTTGATAGATTTATTTCTCAAGTTAATTATGCACTAAGTGTTATTGAGAAACCAGTTTCAGCTACAGTTTCTAATATAGGAGATTCTATAAATTCAGGATATGATGATTATCATCCTTCAGTAACAGCAGATGGTAAAACATTTATTTTTACGTCTAGAAGATCGGACTCTAAAGGAGGTGAACTTTTATCTGATGGTCAATATTACGAAGATATATATGAAGCTTCTTGGAACGAAGAATTTCAAGCTTGGGGAGAATCAAAACCTGTAGAAGGAGCTTTAAACTCTAAAGAATATGATGCTAACTGTAGTATTACTCCTGATGGTTCAAGTATTTTAGTTTATAGAAATTTATCAGAAGAGAATAAAAAGTTTATCTCACCGACTGGAGGAGGAGATATTTATATTTCCAAGAAAGGATCTACTGGACGTTGGGGAGCACCGAAAATAATTGAAGGAGTTAATTCTACTTCTCTTGATGTTGGTGCGTGTGTTACGGCAGATGGTAAAACAATGTTTTTTGTTAGTGATAGACAAGGAATGCTAGAAGGTAAAGGAGCTCAAGGAGGAAAAGATATATGGTTCTCAACAATGCAAGAAGATGGTGTATGGGGAAAAGCAAAGAACGTTGGAGAGGCAATCAATACTGAGTATGATGAAATTAGTGTTTATATTCATCCGAACGGAAAGACTTTGTTTTTTGCTTCTGATGGACATGATGAGCTAAACATCGGAGGTTATGATATTTTCAGATCAATACTAGATGCTAATGGGAAATGGACTAAGCCAGTAAACTTAGGTTTCCCATTAAATACACACCGTGATGAAAAGGAATTTGTATTAAGTACTGATGGTAAAGTTGGATGGATCTCTTCAAAAAGAGAAAAAGGAAAGCAGAATATGGATATTTACCAAGTTGACTTATCTCATTATAATGTTTTAACTGGTGAGAGTGAGCAACTTTCAATTGTTAAAGGTAGTGTTCAGGATGAATCAACTGGATTACCTTTAAGAGCAAGTGTTGTCTTTACAGATACTTTGTCTGGTG
This sequence comes from uncultured Flavobacteriales bacterium, assembly GCA_963933885.1. Taxonomy (GTDB): domain Bacteria; phylum Bacteroidota; class Bacteroidia; order Flavobacteriales_C; genus CAWVWF01. Next base: position 6,150 of record CAWVWF010000145.1, read on the forward strand.
AAAAGTTTGAAGTGAAATCAAAAGAAGACGGTGCGTATTTTAATACTTTAGTTTCTCATAAAACTTATGAAATTTCTGTTAAACATAAAGGTTATAAAGCTTTTTCTTCAACTGTAACAGTTAATGCTCCAAAGGCTAAAAAGAGTAAGAAAAAACGTAGGACTAACAATAGAAAAGGTAAAAAAGTTAAGGCTAGAAAAACTACAGAAATTCATACTGTGGTAAAAGATCTTAAGCTTGAAAGATTAATTCCAATTAATGTTGTGAGTAAAGACTTATTTAAAACTCAAATGATTGCTTTTAAGAAAAATGAGAATGGTTACGAAATCAATGCATTTTCGAAAGGTATCTTAGATATGTTCGCAGCACAACAAATTCAGGCTAAAGAGTTAGTTTTAGGAGTTGATGGTCATTTTAGTGAAGGAGATGAAGCGAATATAAAAAGTAAAAACTTAGCTGATCTGGTAGTTGAATATTTGGTTAGTAAAGGAGTTGATAAATCCAAATTGAAAATTACATATATGGGAGCTACACAACCTATTGCAAGTAATGAAACTGAATCTGGAAAAACAGCAAATCAAAGGGTAGAACTAAAAATTATTCTTTAATATTTGAATATGATATAATAAGAGCCACTCAATTTTATTGAGTGGCTTTTTTTTTGATATCTTTTTTGAGTTTTTAGCGTAATTGAATTTGGACAAATAAAAAAACAGAATAGATGAAGATAGCTATAATTAACTTGCATGGTTTAGTGAAGGGAAGTGGTCTAGAAATAGGTCGTGATGCTGATAATGGAGGTCAAACGAAATATGTATTTGAATTAGCTGAGCATTTATCAATGCACAATGATGTCGAGAAGATTTATATTTTCACTAGAAAACTTAAAGACGCTGATGTTTCCGAAGAATATGGAGCTACGGTCGAGGAAATAAATCCTAAGTTTGAAATCAGAAGAATAGAGTTTGGAGGATTAAAGTATAAAAAGAAAGAAGAACTTTGGGCGCATCTTGATGAATTTGTGGAAAACACAATTAAGCATATTAGTGATTCTAAATTATCACTTGATTGGTTACATTCTCATTATGGAGATGCTGGTTATGCCGCTACTCAATTATCAATTAAACTTAATATTCCATTTGCTCACACTGGTCATTCATTAGGAGTTGCCAAAAAGGAAAAAATGATAGCTTCAGGAATGACAGAAGCTGAAGCGGAGGAAAAGTTTAAATTCAAACAAAGAATTAGTGCAGAAGAAGGAGCTCTTGCGTTAAGTGAATTTATTGTTACATCTACTTATTTAGAAATTGGAGATTGGGAAAAGTATAATAATTACGATAAAGCTCAATTCCATATTCAACCTCCTGGAATTGATATAGAAAAATTTAGTCCATATTACATCAAAGAATTTCAAGAAGACGAAGAGTATTTGAAATTACAAAGAAGGTATTGGGTTGGTCAAAATATTGAAAAATTCCTTACAAATCCTAATAAGCCTGTTATCCTAGCACTAAGTCGTCCTGATAGACGAAAGAATTTACATACGTTAATAGAAGCTTATGGTAATGATAAAGAGCTTCAAGCATTATCTAACTTAGTGATCTTTGCAGGAATTAGGAAAGACATCAATTCTATGCCTGAGGCTGAACAAGAGGTTTTAACGGAGTTATTGCTATTAATGGATAAACATGATCTATATGGTAAGTTAGCAATACCTAAGAGGCATGATATTGAAAATGAGGTGGCTTTGATTTATCAGTACTGTGCAAATAAGAGAGGAGTATTTGCAAATATCTGTCTTCACGAAAATTTTGGATTAACAACTATTGAGGCAGGAGGTACTGGTTTACCAGTGGTTATTACCAAAAATGGAGGTCCTTCTGAGATTGTTCCCAAAATGAAAAATGGATATTTGGTAGATCCAGATGATGAAGAAGATATTACAACTAGTATAAAAAGGATTTTAACAAGCGAAGAAAGATGGAGGCGATATAGTGATAATGGAATTATAGCTACAAAAAAACATTATAGTTGGGCTTCACATATAGAAGTTTATGTAAGTTGGGTTCAAGAAAGTTTAAATAGAACTGAAGCTAAAACAGCAAAAGAACTTAACGCACCAAAAGCAAACATTGATCGCTTAAAGAAGGCTAAAAGTTTAATAATTACGGATATTGATGGTACTTTGATATCTCCTGAGCATGGTGATCCAGGAGTTGAAGAACTTAAAAAATATCTAAAGAATAAACCTGAAGATGTATGTTTCGCGTTAGCATCAGGAAGAAATTTTGATTTAGTTAAAGAGGTAGTTGAAGCATATGATCTAGATGTTGATTTTATGATCTCATCTGTTGGTACTGAAATCTATTATGATACTTCTAAAGAATCAAAAGATGAAGATTGGAGTGCATACTTAGAATTTAAATGGGATAGAGAAAAAATTGTTGAGTTATTAAAACCTATAAAGTGGTTAGAACTTCAAGAAGATAACGCTCAAAATCCACATAAAATATCATACTACTGTAACCCAAAGGTTTACAATGAAGAAAAGATTAAAAACAGATTGGATAATGATTGGTATCACATTAATGTAATATCTTCTCACAATCGTTTTGTTGATATCCTTCCTAAAAGAGCTTCAAAAGGAAACGCCATATTGTATCTTTGTCATAAATGGGGATTACAGCTAAATAAGGTTTACGCATGTGGTGATTCAGGAAATGATATGGATATGTTCCGTGATCCAATTAATGGAATTGTGGTAGGTAACAGATCAGAAGAATTGAGTCATTTAAAATCTAGAAATAAACTGTATATCTCAAAAGAATTTGCTGCGGCTGGAATACTTGAAGGTCTAAAAGCATATGGAGTTAAAAAGTAAAATATAGTATTTATGTATTCGGGTAGTGGTTTTAAAGATTGGGAAATAGGAGATGTAGAAGTTCATGTTCATAATGGTATTTATCATTTGTTTCATTTAATTATTCCTAATCACGATTATATTGCGCACGCAGTATCTAAAGACGGTATATCTTGGGAAAGAGTTGATAACGCTATGTTTGTAGGTCATCCAGGTCAATGGGATGATGATATGTTATGGACAATGGATGTTGGAGATTGTGATGATGGTTCATTTGAAATGTACTATACAGGATTACAAATTTCAGATAGAGGTGTAAATCAAAAA
>CAWVWF010000146.1:0-9317 GCA_963933885.1 uncultured Flavobacteriales bacterium
ATCCGGGTGCTGCTTCAGCTACAGTTAAATGTGAATTAGGGTGTGTTGCCTTAATTTTAATGCGTTCAAGTTTAGAAACACTCTGGAAAGAACATCCAAATGTTGCTGCTAAATTTATTCGTGAACTTTCAAGAGAGATCACGCAAAGGGTTCGTAGTACAACTATCGACTTGAATCGTATTTATGCTAACAACACATCTATGGGGCTTCCAGTATCTCAAGCTACAGCAGATGAAATGCAATTAGAGAAAGCTGATTCGATGAAAGATATCGCGGCATTATCTAAAATACCACATATTGCAGATGTTTCTTTTTCTCAGGTAACTACATTAGTAGAAGCTTTAGAAGTTATTGATGCACCAGCTGGTCATGTATTCATGAAGGAAGGTGAAATCGATGATTGTATCTATTTTGTGATTAACGGTTCTGTTGATTTAATTTCTTCAGCAAGTGGAAAAGATAGAGTTTTAGATACGCATCAAGTAGGTGAAATATTCGGTGTAATTTCTCTTGTTGATAATGGTCCTAAATGGACAACAGCAAAAGCAGTTGGAACAACTAGAGTAGGGAAACTTAATCGTGTTGATTATTTAAAACTTACAAAAGACAACGCACCATTAGCGTTAGCATTACAACAAGCATTAGGAGCTCAGTTGGCGAAGAACTTTAGAAAAGTAAATACACTTATCCAAGATCAGCCAGATAACATGCCTACAGAAATTATTTCTGCGCCTTTGGATGATGATTCTGAAGTTGATTATGACGTTGCCGTATTAGGTGGTGGACCAATGGGAATGATATACGCTCAGTGGGTTAAGCGTATGAGACCTGAGAGTAAGGTTGTTATTTTAGAAAGAAGAAAAGTACCAGGATATAAAGTTGGAGAATCAACACTTTCAACTACAGTAAGATGTTTCCTTGCTATGGGATTCACAATGCCTCAAATGCGTCGTTTATTCGGTAACAAAGGAGGAATTCGTTTTTGGTGGGTTGGTGAAGAAAGCACTCAGCCAGAAAGCGAATGTGATATCACTGATTTAGAGGAAACTTTCCAAATCGAGCGTCGTGTTTTTGAAATGGCTTTACAGCGTTTAACAAAAGAACAAGGGATTGATTTTAAAGTTGATACGAATGTTGATATCGATGATTGTGAATTAGATGGAAAAGTTAAGCAACTAGTTTGCAACGAAGAGAACGGTAACTCATATACAATTAAAACTCGTTTTATTTGTGATTCTACCGGTCCTGCAGCAGTTCTTCCAAGACATTTAGGAACATATAGAAAAGAGCCAGCTCTTCACGATACTTTCCAAACAAACTGTTATTTCGCATACTTCAGACAAAAGAAGAATGTAGATTTAAAGCGTTGGCAAGAGCCTGCAACTCGTCACATCATGACACCACAAGGTTGGATCTGGTTTATTACAGTTCACTCTTGGGAAAGTGCAGATGATGAAACGATGTTGAAAATGGTTAACGATGTTATGGATCATACTTCTGAAGAAGATTCAGATGTACCACCAAGAAAGTTCTTCCAAGATAAGCATGGTACTGAATTCGAACCAATTACTTCAATCGGTATTACTGTAAGAGATGATAAGGATACGGCGAAAGATTTGCCGATTCAAAAAAGATTTATGCATTATGCAGAAAGATACCCAGCCTTCGCTTGGATCTTAGAGCATTATGAATTAGTTGAAAAACCTTACCGTGAAAAACGTCGTCCATATGCTGCATTCTTAGGATTAGCACATGATTCTACTCAGGTAGCAGGTGATGGTTGGGTTGCTATTGGAGATAGTGCGCAATTCTCAAATCCATTGTTCTCACATGGTATTAACTATGGAAGTGGTACGTCTTACATGGCTGCTGTTGATACGGTTAAAGCATTAGATGATAAGAACTATAAGGAAAGTGCTTTTGCAAACTACTCTAAGTATGGTTCTGATTTATATCCTGTATTAGTTCAGGAAACAGATATGTATTACCGTTCTTGGGCGCATCCATTAGCTTTTGAGAAAACAATGAACGCTAAGTTCCATTGGGGAGGTATTGATGTATTAACTAAAGGACATTATGGTGATCGTGATCCTTATGTATTTGATCCTTTAAACGAGAAATGGACTGGGTTAATAAAAGAAGTTAGAGAGATCGAAAAGAAGTTTGAAGCTGAAGGAACTGATGCTGAGAAAATGGCACATGACATTGCTGCTATCATTGATCCATTTAACAAAATGTGTCGTGATATTGGTAAAACATTAGATATCGATTTTAACAAAGTCTTTAACAACTTTGATGGAGAAGGAAACAGGGTTGCTAATAAAGTGAATAAGCCAAGAGCTTACTTCAAAGTTTACCAATGTGCTACTTGTAATTTATTCCAAGATGATGTTTTAAAAGCATGTCCGAACTGTGGAACAGATAACCCTGCTCCATTCATAGGAGACACTACAATTCTTTCTTCACTTAAAAAAAAAAGTAAAAACGATGTAGCTGATGGTATGGCAGCTGACGAGCCAATGGTAGAAGCTAAGGCTGAACCAATGGTTGAAATGGAAGCTGCCGCACCAGTTAAGCGTGCTAAAAAAACGTTTAATGACTTAAAGGTGTCTAAAGTTACTGATGAAACAGCTGATAGTAAGTCGTTTTACTTATCTGTTCCTGAGGAGTTTAAAGCACAGTACTTGGCGTATAAACCAGGTCAGTTCTTAACACTATCAATTGATATTGATGGTGAAACACACAAAAGAGCTTACTCGTTATCGAGTGCTCCAAGTGTTGATACTGACTTGCGTATTACTGTTAAGCGCGTTGAAGGTGGATTAATAAGTAACTGGTTATGTGATAACATAAATGCTGGAGATACTTTAAATGCACTTGCACCAGATGGTCGTTTTACTGTTCCTGATAAGAAAGGTAACTTATATCTTTTTGCTGCAGGTAGTGGTGTTACAGCTGTATTATCAATTGCTAAAGAGTTCTTGAATACAACAGACCGTAAGGTTCGTTTCATCTATGTTAACAAGAATAAAGAATCAACGATATTCCGTAACGAGTTAGATGCTTTAAAGGAAAAGTATGGTAAGCGTTTCAAAATCAAACATAGAATAGGTAAAGGGGAAGGTCGTATAGATACACGGGACGTACAATCTTATTGTGATGAGATGACGAATGGACTTTATTATGTTTGTGGACCATGGGGTTTCATGGATGTAGTAGAAGAAGGTTTATTGGATATGGGTGTTGATGATGACCGTGTTTTTGTTGAGAAATTTGCTTCTCCTAAAAAGAAGGTTAAAAAGATGGAGGCGCCTAAAGTTGAGGTTGCCGCTTCTGCACCATCATCAGATTCTAAGATGGTTACCATGAAAGTTTTTGGTGAGCAGCATGAAGTTCCTTACACAGAAGGGGAGTATTTAACGGATTCTGCAACTGCAGCTGATGTTGAAGTTCCAGTTTCTTGTGAAGAAGGTTTCTGTGGTACTTGTATTTGTAAAGTAGAAGAAGGTACTGTGGAGATGGACATCGATGATGCTTTATCAAAAGGTCAAAAGAAGAAAGGGATGATCTTAGCATGTCAAGCCAGACAAACGTCTGATAAGCTAGTTATTTCATTCGAAAGTTAAATATATAGTTAGGATTTCTGCGAAGGCAGGAATCCTTTACTTAGTTTAATTCTGTCAACGAATTAACTGACTTTTACAATCTCTTCGAAGGCAGGGTACTGGACGTTTAATTAAACGATGTAATAAATTTATAAAAATGCTCGATAAAGGTTAGAAATTAAATAGTGAATTGTATTTGTTTCCTCTGCAATCATAGATAGTATTTGTTGTTTTACTAAGTATACCACCTAGTTTTTTCGTTACCATTTTTTTAATCTAATAGTTCAATATAATAGTAGGACTTTTCCTAATTATTCAAGACAGTAGAAATATTTTATAAATATTAATGATGAAACATATAGAGATATAATTATATCTTATAATTTGTTTTAACAATTGTTATTTTACTTTAGCATTAATGAAAATATTTATATACCTATCAATGGCTGGAATTATATCTCTAGTTAGTATTTTAAAAAATGACAACGACATGGAAAATGATAAATCAATACACAATTATACTTTTGTTACCTTACAAGGTGACACCGTTAGCTTAGATGAGTTTAATGGTAAAAAGATTTTATTTGTAAATGTTGCTTCAAAGTGCGGGTTTACTCCTCAATATGAAGGGTTACAAGAATTACATGACCAGTACAAGGACAAATTGGTAATAATTGGATTTCCTTGTAATCAGTTTGGAAGTCAGGAAAAAGGTTCGTCCGATGAAATTCAAAATTTTTGTCAGAAAAACTATGGCGTCGAATTTATTATTGGAGAAAAAATTGAAGTAAAAGGTTCAAATCAACATCCAATATATAAATGGCTTACAACAAAAGAGCTTAACGGTAAAAAAAGTACTTCAGTGAAGTGGAATTTTCAAAAATATTTAGTGAATGAGAATGGTGAATTTATAGATTACTGGTACTCAACAACTAAACCGAAGAGCACTAAGATTACAAAGTACCTTAGTGAGTAAGATTTAAGGTGCTGTAAGTTTCGTGAACTTAACAGAATTAACATTTTCGTAATTGGTATTACAGTACGTTGCGTTGTAGTTAATTATTATGTAAAGAGTCAATTGTCTCAAAATAAAATTATTAACCTTAATTTTTTACGGTAATGAATAGAGATGAGCATGTACTTCTGATGAGGCCGGAAATTAAGACTATAAATCAAAAAATTGTACAGTCTGATGTAGAGAAGTTTCAAAACGAAGTTTTACGTCCAGTAATTAAGTTTCAGCATGATTTAATAATTATAATATTTGAGACACACCTTAGGCGTAAACATGTTGAATTAGCGGCGTTTTCATTAGAGAAAAAAGTTACTTTGGTTGAGGAAGTTTTTATGAATGACCGACTTCTAATAAATGAATTAAAAGGAGTTATTGTTGCTTGTTTTACTTGTGATGAATATTTAGAATATAATTTATCGCTTTCGGAAATTAATAAAAGAATAAGTCAAATTATTAAAGTACGGGTATTAAACACACTTTTTAAGTGAAGATTAAAAATAGATGGAAAGTATGAGTTTGAGCCGTTATTTGCATTTAAAATAGCAGAAACTAGTTGGTTTTACATCACTAAAAACGGATGAATAACCTTTTTTATAGCTGCTTTCTTTGGTTTTTATCTGTTGACTGTTACCAATTTTCATATAGTCTTTGATTGTATTCGTTGTTTCATTAAGTATACGTCACTTAATTTTTTTTTCCTTACCCTGCGAGGCTACCAGTTTATTTTTGCAAATAAATAAGGTTAGATAATTTAAGATTTATCTGAATCTTGCTGAAAAATGATCGTTTTGTGTCAATCTGATAAAAATCATAATTGTTGACAAGGGAATTTTGATGGATTAAATTCTGGTATAAAAGCTTAATGTAAGCTGGGAGATTATATTTTTTTATTAATGCTCTATTTAAAATAGAAAAATACTTGGCAGTTTTAGGGGATTCGCTTATTTGAGAAAATGCAAGCGCATTTGAAGAAATGTACTTGTAATAATTCATCCTCATTTTGGTGGAGGTGCTGTTTAAATGTTGCCTAAAATATACAAAAGACTCATTGATGTATTTAATTCGCCCCAAGTCTAAAAGGACAAGCGTAAGAATGTAATCAAAATACAAATTATTTATGTCTGTTATTTTAGACAAGCTCTTCTTGATCGAAGGAATTTGATTGCTTCTAATTAAAACGGTATGTCCAGAAACAATATTTCGTAATGCTAACTCAATAGGCGAAGAGTAATATGTTTTTATTTTGTAGGAATCTCTTTTTGTTTCATAGTTAGTCTGACTCTGGATTTTATCGTACAAAAGATAGGAGTTTGAAAAGTTCATTAGGACATTATCATCCTCTAGCATCAAATCAGCCAATTGAATCTCTACTTTGTTTTCTGCCCAGATGTCATCTTGATCCGAAAAAAAAAGATAGTCAGATTTTACAAAGTCCAATCCATTTAGAAAATTATTGAAGTATCCTAAGTTTTTTTTATTTTGATGGAGTTCAATTCTCTTATCGTTTAATATCATCTTTTCAATGATATCAACTGTTCTATCATTTGAAGTGTCATCTACAATGATTAGTTTAAAGTCTGTGTGAGTTTGATCTAAAATAGATTGAATTTGTAGCTCTATAAAATCTTCACCATTGTACGTACACATTAGAATATCAACAAACATATTTTTATTTTTTTCGGTCAATTAATAGTTATTTCACCATTTGAGTACTAAACTTATATTCTGTTATGCATTCATCTACATTAACAAATGAGATAAGGGAGTTATTTATTAGAGTAGGTGATTAAGTTGATCTTTTTTAACGTTTAAATAATCCGAATTATATTTATTAGTCTTTATAATTAGCGGTACTCTCCTAGAAACATTAATACCTGATTTTTCCCAAACTTTTATTTTATCAGGGTTATTGGAGAGTAATTCAATAGATTTTATGTTTAGATAATCAAGTGCTTTAATAGCAATTGTATAGTCTCTTAAGTCTGTATCAAAACCTAATGAATGGTTTGCTTGTATAGTGTCTTGTCCTTCATCTTGTAATGCATAGGCATTGATCTTATTAAATAAGCCAATACCTCTGCCTTCTTGTCGTAGATAAAGAATGATTCCTTCTCCTTTCTCTGAAATTGCTCGCATACTTTCATCAAGTTGTTCTCCACAGTCGCATTTTTTTGATGTGAACACATCACCTGTAAGGCATTCGGAATGTATTCTAGTTAGTACATCATATTGTCCGTTTATATCACCAAGATATAGAAGGCAGTGCTCGTGGATGTCGTTTTCTTGCTTAAAGGAAATAATATTGAAAGTACCGTATTTGGTAGGTAAATTTGCTTTGTTTGAAAATGTGATACTCATTTATTTGTTTTTTTCTTTGTTAAAAGTAAGCAATCAACAATTGCTATGCATTAATCTACATTAACAAATTCTTATAATAATAAGAGGCCTGACCCCGTTTTTTTGTATCGTTGTTTTTACTAAGTGTAGGTCATTTAATTTGGTGGAACTGTCTCCTTATTTATTTGTTCTGAAAACAGTAGTTTTCGGAACGCTTTTATTTCGGTGACAGTCACCAAAGTTTATTATATGAATGAATTAATGCATATAATTGTAGTGAAATAATACTACAGTTATGAAAAAGTTTCTTGTTGCCTTATTATTGATAACATCATTTTTAGCTCAAGCAGGCTATAAGACTAATGTTCTTTTAGGTGATAAAGAGGAAGTGATTGATGCATTAAATGGTAGGTTTTTGTCTATTTACAAAAGAGAAGTTATTGATGGTTTTATTGTCTACTCTGATAATAGGAATAATAACGACTTCAGGTATTTCTTCAAGAATGATAAGTGCATAATGATTAGGAGTATTCTGTATACAAGAGATCAGATCTATCAAATAGGTGCTTATTATAACTCGATATTACATAAATCTTATAAAATAAAACCGTTGTCTAGAGTAAAGATTGGCGAAGCTATGGAATGGATTGATGAAAGTGACAATGGCATTTACGTTTATAGACACGTTTATAAGCCGGATAAATATTCTCAGTATTATTACTCTGATCAGATAGAAGCAACAAATTATCAGATAGATGAATTAAAAAAGAAAAGAGCTGTAATCAAAAATAAGAGGGAATCAGATAAGCAATTATACATTAAGAATAGAGAAAGTAAATTTTACCCGCTCCGTCGTCAGGGAATGGTTATAAAGGATCATTATAAGACGAGGGATAAAGTATCAAACCTTCTAAGTAGTCATTTTAGTAAGAAGAAAGGAGAGTTTGATGCCAAGTTTAGTGTTAAAGTAAAGGTGAAGTATTCTGGTGAAGTAACTTGTAAGCTTAATAAGGAGAAACTGGACAGTGTAAGTTCAGCTGAATTAGATAGTCTTGTTCAAAGAATATCTCAGATTGATTTTAACGTCTACTATGAAAAATATGATGATATTCCAGTTAGTTATTTCTTCACAGCTTCTGTACATGAGAAGAGAATTAAATCAGAAGTTTTAATTGAAAACAATGGGGGTCAGTTAAGTATACTGGAGGGAGATACTGCAGTCTTTACAAAACATGAAAGTTATATTGCTTATGCCATTAATAAGACAGAGTACGGCAATGGTAAGTACTTGATGTCTGTGATTGAATCGTCTTCCGGTGACCAAAGAGCAGTTATTGATGCAAGTGTAGTGAAATACAAGGCTGGATTGGCTCGAAACGCTTGGACTTTAACTAAATTTATTGGTGGTTTACTTCTTATTATTGCTGGTGTTGCAGGTGCAACCTAATATTTGATCATTTCTGTCAGAACCTTTTCTATAGCTAATTTCACTGCATAGAAAAAGTAAGATTACCCCATCGTGGAAACTGTGTGGGATATAAGGGAAAGCACTCTTTTAAATAAGAATCCATTTGTAGGCTAAGTGCCATTATTCCTGTTCTATAAACTGGGGCTTTCAGAACAATAATTTGACACCTATAGCTTATAAATATTCGGTGACAGTCACCAAATGAAAAACCTGTATAAGTTCTTGAATTCATTAAGTTTTCAGTTGCTTTATCAAAGCAGAATATGAGGTTTTCTGCATCAGTTTTATATCAAAATATTTCCTTTTGAACAAATGGATTTTCTTTAATGTTGTTTTATTGAGATAGGCTCTTGTTTAAAAGTTAACAGGTTAGTTTAGATGAATGCCAAGACAAGCAAGGGAGATAGAAATTAGAGTACCACTTCATATTACACAAAGAGGCAACGAACGTAAGGATATTTTCAGAGATGATGAAGACAAGGAGTTTTATATTTATAATTTTCAGAGGTATAAAAAGAAATTCAGGGTTAAAATGTATGCATGGTGTCTTATGGATAATCATGTCCATTTTGTAATTGAACCTGCTACTGTTGTAGGAGTTTCGAAATTGTTCAGTTGTTTGAATAACAAATATGTATCATATTTTAATTCCAAATATAATAGAAAAGGGAGGTTGTTTGAAAGTAGATTTTTCTCATGTTTACTTTCAGAAGAGCATTTATATGAAGCATTGCGTTATGTAGAGTTGAATCCGTACATGGCAGGTTTAGAAACTATTCCAGGCTCATATCAATGGAGTAGTGCAAAAGAGAGATTAGGTTTGAGAAAAAAATTCTATATAAGCTCATTGCCTAATTATATTGAAATTGACGATTGGTGGAATTATTTGTCA
>CAWVWF010000147.1:0-9238 GCA_963933885.1 uncultured Flavobacteriales bacterium
ACGCGCGAGAATCGGGTAGTTAAGGGGCTAAACCTAATCGATCATAAACTGCTTTTGGGAAAGTTGCGGATAAGCATATATTAATTGTTTTGTTAAACAATACATGAAAGGAATCTAATACCAATAAAACCTGTTGCCAATTATTAACGTAACGTTATTTATGGATACCATAAATGATCTTATACAAAGGTTTGAATCCAAGAAACCTCAAATTGTTTTTGAATGGAATGATTCAGAAACAACCGCTAAAGGTTGGGTAGTTATAAATTCATTAAGAGGCGGAGCAGCTGGAGGAGGAACTCGCATGAGAAAAGGAGTCACTTTCCACGAAGTTTTGTCGCTTGCTAAAACAATGGAAATTAAATTTAGTGTTGCGGGTCCAGCAATTGGCGGAGCAAAATCTGGAATTGATTTCGATCCAAACGATCCTCGAAAAAAAGAAGTACTCAAAAGATGGTACAAAGCAGTAATTCCATTGCTGAAAAGTTATTACGGTACAGGAGGAGATATGAATGTTGATGAAATTGATGAAGTAATCCCTTTTACAGAAGAACACGGTTTATGGCATCCACAAGAAGGAATAGTGGTTGGGCACTTCAATCCCAAAGATTCAGAAAAAATAAAAAAAATTGGTCAGTTAAGATTAGGAGTTTCAACAGTTATTGCCAATCCTAAACTTTCGCCATCTATCGAGAATAAATATGGCGTGGCAGATATGATTACAGGATATGGTGTAGCTCAATCAGTTATACAATATTATTCAGCCCAAGGAATTAAGTCCAAAAACAAAGGTGTAATTATTCAAGGATGGGGTAATGTTGGTGCAGCCGCAGGTTTTTATCTTGCTCAAGCAGGTTTTCTAATAAAAGGAATAATAGATAAAACTGGTGCGTTAATATCTAAAGAAGGGTTTGATCTGAGTAAAATCACTCAGTTATTTATCAATAGAACAAATAAGGTTTTAACCGATGATAATTTAATTTCATTTGAAGAAGGAAATCAAGAAATCTGGAATATTAAAGCAGAGGTGTTTATTCCTGCCGCAGGATCAAGGTTAGTAACCGACAGTCAACTCAGTAAATTGGTGAACAATGGTCTAGAAGTTATTGCGAGTGGAGCAAATGTTCCTTTTAAAGATCCTGAAATATTCTATGGGGCTACCTTGAAAAAAGCTGATGAACTTGTAACTGTTATTCCTGATTTTATTGCGAACTGTGGTATGGCTAGAACATTTGCTTATTTAATGATAGAAGACGCTGAAGTTACTTCATCTGCAATTTTTTCGGATGTTCAAAACAAGATAAAAGAGGCAATAAATGAGGTGTTAAATAAGAATAAAACAGGAAGGTATTTTACTCAAACTGCGCTTGAAATAGCGATTCAAAAACTTTTATAATATGTACTATAAACTAGGAATCATACCCAATAAACGGCACACTGTATTTAAAGCAGAGTCAGGTGACTTTTATTATGAAGAGTTATTTGGAACCGAAGGTTTTACAGGAGTATCTTCCTTGTTATATCATGTTAATAGACCAACAAGAGTAAAAGAAATTATTGGTGAAGAAAACGTGGCTCCTGAAATAGTCTCAAAAAATCAAATACAATCTAGAAAACTAACAGGGTTTAAAATTAAACCGGATAAAGATTATTTACAGAGTAAAAAAGTTTTGTTGCTAAACCAAGATGTTCAAATTTCTTTAGCGGCACCTATGGATTCAATGACGGAATATTTTTACAAAAATGCTTTGGCTGATGAACTCGTTTTTATTCATCAAGGATCTGGTATTTTACATACTTTCTTAGGTGATATTTCTTTCGTTGAAGGGGATTATATTGTAATACCTAAAGGCATTATCTATCAATTTGAATTTAATTCTAGCAAAAATAAAATGCTAATTATCGAATCTTCAGGACCGATAACCGCACCCAAAAGGTATAAGAATAAAGAAGGTCAGTTTTTAGAAACTTCACCTTATTGTGAACGAGATTTAAAAACCCCTCAGAATTTAAAAACAATAAACGAAGAAGGTGATTTTAAGATAAAAATTAAAAAAGGTGATGTCATTCATACATTAATATATGCTTCACATCCTTTTAGTGTAGTTGGCTGGGATGGATACAATTATCCATATGCTTTCTCAATTCATGATTTTGAACCAATTACCGGAAGAGTGCATCAACCGCCACCCGTTCATCAAACTTTTACAGGACATAATTTTGTAGTTTGTTCTTTTGTGCCGCGTATGTATGATTATCATCCTAACGCTGTACCTGCTCCTTATAACCATAGTAATATAGATTCTGATGAAGTTTTATATTATGTTGCGGGTAATTTCATGAGTAGAAAAGGAATTAAAGAAGGAGATTTAACACTACATCCAGCGGGAATTCCGCATGGCCCACATCCTGGGACAATGGAGAATAGCATTGGAAAAAAAGAGACTAAAGAAATGGCTGTAATGATTGATCCTTTCAAGCCATTATGGATAACTGAGGCAGCTTTGGAAATTGAAGACCCCGATTATTATAAGAGTTGGATATAAAATTATAAACCCATGGAAACAAAAGACTTTTTACCCTTGAAAGGGACCGATCATTTGGAGTTTTACGTGAGTAATGCAAAACAATCTGCGCATTACTATCAAACTGTTATGGGGTTTCAGCCACTAGCAAGAGCTGGATTAATTACAGGAAGAAAAGAATTAGAATCATATGTGGTTAGGCAAGACAAAATCACTTTGGTATTTACATCTCCATTGATTGAAGGAACAGAAACAGGAAGACATATTGATAAACATGGAGATGGTGTGAAAGTAATCGCCTTTTGGGTGGATGATTCATATCAAGCTTATAAAGAAACGATCCAAAGAGGTGCTACTTCATTTTTAGAACCTGAAGAACGTGTTGATGAAAATGGTAAGGTGAAGTTTTCAGGAATTCATACATATGGAGATACAGTTCATTTATTTATAGAAAGGAAAGAATATAACGGTGTTTTTTTACCAGGATTTGTAGCATGGAACAACGAACTTAAAGTTGACGAAGTTGGATTAAAATATGTTGACCACATGGTTGGAAATGTAGATTGGGGACAAATGAATGTTTGGACTAAATTTTATGAAGATGTTTTGGGCTTCACTCAAATTGTTTCATTTGATGACAAGGATATTTCTACAGAATTCACTTCATTAATGAGTAAAGTAATGAGCAATGGAAGTGGGAAAATAAAATTCCCCATTAACGAGCCCGCTAAAGGAAAAAAGAAATCACAAATTGAAGAATATCTAGACTTTTATGGAGGTGCAGGAGTTCAGCACATTGCAGTAGCTACAGATGATATTGTAAAAACAGTAAGACTTTTAAAAGAAAGGGGAATGGACTTTTTATATGTCCCAGACACTTATTACGACGGAATAGAAGAAAGAATTGGGGAGATTGATGAAGATATTGCACCTTTAAAAGAATTGGGAATTTTAATTGATAGAGATGAGGATGGTTATTTATTACAACTGTTCTCTAAACCTGTAGGCCCTAGACCAACACTGTTTTACGAGATCATTCAACGTAATGGAGCTAAATCATTCGGTAAAGGGAATTTTAAAGCGCTATTTGAAGCCATTGAAAGAGAACAAGAACGTAGAGGAACATTATAATTTATAGATATAGTAGATGAAAACATGGTTAGAAATAAATGATAATAGTGGATTTAATATTCACCATCTTCCATTTGGAATTTTCTCTAATTCGGATGAAAATAAGAGAGTAGGAATTGCCATTGGTGACTTTATCATTGATTTACATCAAGCCTCAATACTTGAGGTTATTTCTTGTCCAATTGATGCCCTAAAATCTGATAGTTTAAACCAATTTATTCAACTAGGTAAAAAGGTAACATCGAAAATAAGAGCAAATTTACAGACACAACTATGTGATATAAATAGTCCTCTTTTTAAAGCAAAAAAGGAAGTATTAGTTCCATTAAAACAAGCTAAATTACATTTACCGATTCAAGTGGGTGACTATACTGACTTTTATGCTAGCAGAGGACATGCTACAAATGTTGGAGAGATATTTAGAGGAAAAGAAAATGCATTAAATCCCAACTGGAATCACATTCCAATTGCTTACCACGGTAGAAGTTCTTCGATTGTTAATTCAGGAACAGATATACAAAGACCAAATGGATTATTAAATCTTGAAAACGAAACTTATTCACCTACTAAAAAACTAGATTTCGAACTAGAATTTGGATTTGTAATTGGAAAAGAAAACGCTTTAGGAAACCCTATTAAAATAGAAAATTCAGAAGAATATATTTTCGGTGTTTCACTCGTAAACGACTGGTCTGCAAGAGATATTCAAAAACTAGAATACGTTCCGCTTGGACCATTTCTTGGGAAAAGTTTTGCAACCACTATAAGTAATTGGATTACACCTATTGAAGCTCTAAATGATTTTAAAATAAAAGCAATAGAGGATGAAACATTAGTAACTCCAAATGCTCTAAAAAGCAAATCTCTTACAACGTGGGATATAAAATTAGAAGCCTATTTAAACGGTAACAAAATCTCCGCTGTAACCCTAAATCATTTGTCCTGGACAATACATCAAATGATAGCACATCATACTAGCAATGGATGTAACTTACAAGTAGGTGATTTAATAGCAACAGGGACAATATCTGGAAGAAATAAAGGAGAAAAAAGCAGTTTATTAGAAATCACAAATGATGGACGAAACGGGGAATATTTAAATGATGGTGATGAAGTTTGTATAAAAGCCTACGTAAACAATGGATCGAAAATATTTGAACTAGGTGAAGTAATTGGTAAAATAAAAATATGAAAGGTTATCAAAACATAAAACCGAATGAAGTAGAATTAAAGAAATTGTACGGCTTATTATCAGCCGCAGTTTCTCCACGCCCAATTGCGTTAGTTAGTAGCGTAGATAAAGATGGGAATCCCAATTTAAGCCCTTTTAGTTTCTTCAATTTATTCAGCATCAACCCTCCTATTGTTATTTTTTCACCTGTAACAAGAATAGGAGATGAAACCACCAAAGACACACTGCAAAATGTGATCGAACATCCTGAAGTTACGATCAATTTGGTAAGTAAAGACATGGTTGATCAAGTATCTTTAGCAAGTTCAGATTATAAAAAAGGTGTTAATGAATTTGAAAAATCCGGTTTAACACCACTAAAATCTGAATTAGTAAAACCAAGCTGCGTTTTAGAATCTGCTGTAAGTTTAGAGTGTAAAGTTATTGAAGTTAAAAAGCTTGGAAACAAAGGTGGAGCAGGAAACCTAGTGATTTGTGAAGTATTGATGATTAGAATTAAGGATGAAGTTATGAATGGAACTCGGATTGATACGCTCATGCTTAACTCCGTTTCACGACTAGGCGGTAGTTATTATGGTTTAACAACAGAAAACGCCTTATTTGAACTCCCTAAGCCTAATGGAATAGGTGTAGGTTTTGATAAATTACCTCCAGAAATATTATCTAGTACAATATTATCAGCCGCTAACTTAAGTCAATTAGCAAGTTATGAAAGTTTGAACAATTTAACACCGAGTAATGGTGCATTCGAAACTATAGAAGCTCAACATATTGCAATAAAGAATGCTTTGGATCAGAATGATATACGCACTGCTTGGCAAATTGTACTTAAATAGTATCTCTTGCTAAGATTTCCTCCAACTTAAATAATGATTGGTATAATTGTTCGAAAGATTGAATAGCGTAATAATAAGGTTGAATTTTAGAAATATCATACTCCGAATTAATTACCTTTTCGAGGTCAAAAGATCTAATGTCGGCATTTTTTGAAAATATCTTTTTCGACTCAGCCAGGGAAGAAAGTATCCCAGCCCCATAAATTTTATAATCACCTTTTCTTATCATCATACCAAACTCAATGGTAAACCAGTACAGCTTTTGAATTTTAGCCAAAGCTTTTGGGTGCTTAGCGTATTTAGTACCTATCTCTCCTAGTTTCTGAGTAAAACTCGAATAGCCTTTATCCATTAATAAAGGGATATGCCCATAGGTATCATGAAACATATCTGGTTCTGAAAGATATTTTAATTGATCTTTACTTCTCAACCATGTTGAAGAGCAAAACTTTTTCTTAGACAAGAATCTAAAAAATTCTTCTGCAGAAATTAACCCAGGAACAACATTAATTGTCCAACCATTTTTCCGCTTGAGAAGCTTATTTAGTTTGGTGAACTTTGGTATTTTATCAGAATTCATAGCTGTTTCTAACTCCTTTAAACAGGCATGAAATTCAATACATGATTTATTGATTAGGTTTTTAGTTTGTTCAGTATACAACTTATTCCAAATCCAAAAATCATCTTTGGTGTAAAGATCATGATTTTGATTTAAATTCTTCATAAGTACTTAATTAACAAATTAAATTTGTCAAAAGCTAATTATTAAAGAACTAAAACGCTGTTTATTTGTAAAAAACAAATAATACAAACTGTTTAAGTGATAATTATTGTCAATAATGAGAGAAATTTTAAGAATAAAGCAATTCTACCTATCCCAATTCTTAAACTTATCATCTAATCTATATAGGATTCTTTTCTTCCTTTTTAGAAGAATTCCATCTTCTCTGTAAATTTTGAGTCCTTTGCTACTAACGATAAAAGAAGTTGGCGGTGATAAACTAGCTGCCCCCGGTTTTAAATCTAGTAAATCATAAGGCTTGGTTTTATACTTTTTCACAGTTGAATGAAGATGATACTTCACAATCATAGTGTCACCTTTCATAGTATATGAGCCAATGGACTCACTTTTTGTTAAAGCGTTATATTCATCCATATAACCCATATTATACTTGATGTATTTTATCGTTGAATCCTCAAACAGTTGAACAACAAAATCTGTTTCAAAAGTTCCAACGAAGGCACACAATTGTGAATGACTTGTCTAGATACTTACAGGTTTCTTCTCTTCAATAAAAGAGGAGTAAAGCAGTATTAGTGCACATGTAACTCCTGAAGTTAAGCTCATTTATTTATGATATTCTTACAAGATACTACTTACTAGATGAACGAAAATATTCTACGAAAAACTAATAACAACTCGCGCGCATGTCTCCGGAACATGCGCGCGAGTGAATAGTTCAACAAAATTATTATGGAAATACCGCATCCACTGGAATAACCGATTTAGAATTAAGTGCATTCAATAAAGTTTCAGCTGCAAGTTTTCCTAATTCATTTGAAGCCAACGGACTTGCTCCTGTAATTAATTTCCTATCTACACAAACCGTTTTATCGGATTCTGTATTTACAATATTAGCGCCCAAATTCTTTAGCTTTTCACTTAAACCTGAAACCATCTTCCCTGGCAAATAACCAACCATTGGCGTCATTTCATCTACAGCATCCGGAAAAACAGCCATGTTATATCCTTTATAAAGGAATTCTTGATTATTTAAAGTAGTTGATAATAATGATCCAGGTCCATGACAAAGTGTTATAGTAAATAAATCGTTGGTGTGTGCCCAGTTAAGTACTTTCCCTACATTTTCATCTTGAGGAATACCAATCATAGCACCATGCCCACCAGGAATAAATACAGCAGCATAAGATTCAGTATCATTGAATGAATTTTTTACAAAATTTGTTAAGCTTTTTGGAGTATCAAATTTTGATTTGTACTCATCGTAAATTGCTTTAATATTTGCGTCTCCTTCAGGAAAAGCCCACATTTCGAAAACTACGGGTTTTCCAGTTGGCGTTACAATTTCAAAATCAAATCCAGCATCTTTTAAATGCAACATTGGTACTAGCGCTTCAATCGGATGATTCCCTGTAGAAAAAAACTTATCGTTCTTCATCTTTAGGTTTTTTCCTTCAGTGAAAATCACTAAAATCTTCGATTTTTTCCCTTGATATTTTGAGTAAGGAATTCTATCAAAATCGCTCACTTCAACTGTACCTAGTGTTAGTGCCAAATTAGAAGGACTATAAGATCCATCAGCTTCGAGCTTAGGTTTTGTTGTAAAGTATAATGTTATAAGCGCAACTGTAAGGACTCCTGCGAATCCTATTAATATTTTTTTCATCATAATATTTGATTTTTATATTGACTTTATCTCAATTAGCTTAAGCTATTTTTATTACTATTTTACCTTTAGCTCTTCCCGATGCTAAGTGTACTAATGCTTCGATACTTTTATCGAAAGGGTACACTTTATCAACGATAGGTTTGATTTTCTCATCCTCAACCAAGGTTTTAATCTCTTCTAAATGCGAACCATTCGGATGCATAAAAATGAATTTATATTCAGCATCTTTTTCTTTGCTTAGCTTCGCAATTTCCTCTGGTAATTGATATCCCGTCATACCGAACATCTTTGCTGTATCTTCATCTAAAGGACCTACAACACTAATTACTTTACCGCCTTGCTTCACTACATCAAACGCTTCTGCAGAATAGTTTTTCCCTAGCGTATCAAATACAATATCTAAATCTTTTGCAATTGCTTTATAATCTTCAGTTTTATAATCAATTACCCGATCTGCTCCAAGCGCTTTAACCCAACTTACATTATTTGTACTTGTAGTTGTGTATACATATGCGCCTTTTGCTTTTGCATATTGAATAGCAAAACTACCTACACCTCCTGAACCTGCATGAATTAATACTTTATCATGCTCTTTTATACCTGCATATTCTAAAGATTGCAGAGCAGTTAATCCTGCTAGTGGTAAACCTGCAGCTTCTTCAAAAGAAATGTTTCCAGGTTTTTTAGATACTGCTTGAGCTGTTACAGCAGCAAATTCAGCAATTGCACCCATTTGTTCCTGTGGTACTCTTGCATATACTAAATCTCCTATTTCAAAAGTAGTAACCTCACTCCCTTTTTCAACGATTACTCCACTAACATCATAAGCTACGGTGCTTGGTAAAGGGATTGGAAGAAGTGATTGTAAATTACCTAGAATAATACTCTTATCAATCGGATTAATAGCGGCTGCCTTAATTTCGATAAGAACATCGGTAGATTGAATACTTGGTTTATTGATTTCGTTAAAGGCTAAACTGTCTTTAATCTCTCCGTATTTTATTAATTGTAATGCTTTCATAATAGTATCAATTTTTGTTTTGTTATTTCCTGAAACAAATTTACTGTGACAAGTTCTGACAAAAATTGACCTATGGTAAGAAAACTATTTTTTTACTCTATTAACTCGAATGCGACTTAAAC
>CAWVWF010000148.1:0-9220 GCA_963933885.1 uncultured Flavobacteriales bacterium
TGTTGTTGTTGTTGTTGTTGTTGTTGTTGTTGTTGTTGTTGTTGTTGTTGTTGCCAAGTGGCGGGCAAGCCTGTCATCCTGAGCGGAGTCGAAGGGGGGGGGGCCTAACTCAACAACTCAGTGAAAATAACTTCACCATCACTATCCAAAACCTTTATAAAACAAAATCCAGCAGCATACTTATTATACATTACATTAAAAAGAGTAGGATTGTATGGGCCAAAAAACAACACTTCATCTTTTACGTCAACAAGCTTAATTGTTGATCCAGAAGGAATTGCTCGAGATAAATATTCAGTAGTCATCTTTTTCTTTGAAATCGTTTTCATATGAATAGCGAGTTTAATGAGACACCTAAGGAACAAGAATAATGACTGAATCAATGTACAATTCCTGTATTATTATATACAATTCACTTAATTATTAAGCCTTTATGATAAAAAGAGGATTAATCGATCAATTACCCCTTGTCGAATAATTTCATTTTTAACAAGAGATATTATTAATTAGCATTAATAATATTGTAGCTTTATAAAGGCATAAATGAAAGATCAGACTTCCATAGCAACAAATAAAAAATCAATCTTTTGGATTGCTAGCGTATTGGCTATAATTTGTGGGACTACTTTTATTTACTTTCAATACGCAAAGTCTACTCTAGATATATTACCAATAATTAACGAAATTCGAAATCATGAGAAGCCAATGGCTACTCCAGCAACATTTGCTGAAGATTTCACAGAAAACGCATCTGAAAGTAAGCTTGTCTTTAATAACAATAATACCTTTTCATTCAAGTACAAAAAATCAACTAGAAAAGGACATGCCTTTACTGGTTGCTTCTTTCCACTTGAAAATGAAAACATCGATTTCTCTCAATATGATATTTTGGAAGTTGGAATAGACGCTAAACTTTCACGTAGGATACCTATTAATTTAAGCGTTCAGAACAACTTGAAAACTTACCAATATATCCGTCAGTTTATAGAAATAAAGGATGATCAAACGGTATATGAGCTGAAACTAGATGAATTTTTTACACCAAGCTCTTGGTATGATAGGAACAATGTATCTCAAGTTGAAATCCCTGAACCTGATATGAAAAGCGTGGGAGCAATGTCTTTCGAAAGCTGCCATTTGTTGGAGGGAGGTATTGAAGATGAGTTTACAATCAATCAGCTTACATTAAAGAAAGATTTAACATTAATACTTACCATAATTATAGGAGGAGTTGTTCTCTTAATTGGTCTGTTCGCATTATTATTCTTAGAACTCTTTAAAACGAAAGCTGAAGTGATTCATATTCCAATTGTTCATAATGATTTTGAGCAAGAAAAGAGTATCACTGGAGACATCATTGCTTATTTAGCTAAAAACTATACAAATCCAAACTTAACACTTGCTGTACTTACAAAGGAGTTTGGTAAGAATAATAGTGAAATATCTAATATTATAAAAGAACAATCTTCTCTTACTTTTCCTAAGTATCTAAATTATCTAAGATTAGAAGAAGCAAAACGATTGCTAAAGAAAGGAGATTTTAAAACTGTATCTGAAGTTGGATATACTGTTGGTTTTAATAGTCCAAGTAATTTCATTAGAGTATTCAAAGGTCAGGAAGGAACGTCTCCTAAAAAGTTTTCTGAAGACAATTAATTCATCTCGCTTTCATTTTAATTTATAGGATTACTCATTTACATCACGGATAATTTTATATACTACTTTTTCTCGTGCGTATCTGAAGATACCAAACTCAAGGTACACTATGTCTTTCAGTAGACGCACACAAGGAAATGTTTAATAGAATGAATTTTAGTGTGTAGTACTTTCTGATTTTTAATCTGAAAGATAAACTGTCCGATTTGTAATCGGAATTTGTAGAAAAAGTCTGTAAATACTGATTTTAACCTAATGAAACGAACAGATGATTCCTACTAATAAATACAACGTGACTTTAATGAGTAACCCTATAAATTTATTTACCGACAAGACAAAAAAAATACACTTGCCAATCACTAAAGGGTAAAAAGTGATCAGAAGTGTATCTCAGTGTTTAAAAAAAAACATGATGTAATCATGGGGGTGATTACATAACAAAGAAACGTAGATTTTATTCTATATGATTGACAATTTCTTTTTAACGATATACAATTATTGTTTTAATTAAAATATGATACGACATTGTTTAAATAGATTCACGCTAACAATCAATATAGGAATTGTGTAAGTGTTATATGGTGATAAGAGGAATTGTATACTTTTATTGATGAATTGTACACTGAGGTAATTCGCATAACCTTTCATATAATCAATTGTGGATTACAAATAATAAAATCGTGGATGTATAAAAGCAGATAAGTTTACCTTTAATACATGAAGAATAAATACCTCGTTTCATTAACTTTAATATTGGTTTTCAATACAGTTTTGTTTTCTCAAAACTTCAGCTTAAAAGACTTTTATAAGAAAAATGAACGCTTAGATATCGTCACAAATGAGACATATCGAAATCTTAACGATACAGCTAGGGTTGGTCAGATGATTGTTAAATCTTATGGGATTAATGGAGACGATACTGAAACAGTTAACAAATTAATTCAAGAAGATAAAGTTGGGGGAATAATCTATTTAAAAGGATCTCATCAGCAACATTTAAATAATTCTGAAAAAATAAAAGCACTCAATTCAGGGATTCCGATTTTGTTTTCAATGGATGCAGAGCCATCTTTAATGAGAGGTAGAATTACTGATTTCCCAAGAATTAATAAAACGAAGGACATTTTAACGAAGCGAAGAAATGATTCAATTGCTAATTTAATTTCTGATGAATTAATCACCTTAGGAATCAATTTAAATTATGCACCAGTTTGCGATTTGTCTTCTTCTAATAAAGCAATAAAAAGTAGAAGTTATGGAAGTGGTGCCGATTCTGTTTCTGTGAGAGCGAACGAATTTATCAATGCTTCTTCTGATAAAAACGTTTTAACATGTGCAAAGCATTTTCCAGGTCATGGATTAGTAAAAGGAGATTCTCATCATGAACGTGTTTTTATTGATGGAGCATTTAAGGAATTGGATGTGTATAAGCAGTTGATCGCTAATCCAAATCTAATTTCAGTAATGGTTGGACATATTGATGTGATGAACAATCCATATAGCACGAATAAACTTCCAAGTAGCTGTTCTCCGATTATTATAAAAAAGTTGCTAAAAGACAGCTTGAAATTTAAAGGATTAGTAATTTCTGATGCTTTGGGTATGCACGCATTAAAAGGGTTGGATAACGCGTCTCTACAGGCTTCAAAAGCTGGATGTGATATTTTATGCATGACACCTAACACAGATAAGCTTGTTTCTGATATTTTAAATGAGATTAAGAAGGATTCAATGTATGCAGCGCAAATAGAAGTCTCAGTTAAGAAAATAATCAGACTTAAAATTTGTCTGGGATTGATAGCATATCAGCAACATGATAAAAAAGCGATTATTTACAGTCATGGAAAAATTATTGAAGAACAAGGTGTAAATGCTGTAAGTCCAAAATTCGGAGCATATAAATTCAACGACATTGTTGATTCACTTAAAAGTAAAGGTGCAGAAGTAATTGCTCTTGTTAGACCAAAGTTTGCTGCTGCAGATAATTACGCATTGAGAATACATTGGCAGGTTGATTCCTTAATATCAATAGGATATAAACCTTCTAATATTACCCTTCTAGGAGCATCAAAAGGAGCATGGATTACCTTGCTGGCTTCAACTAAATTGTCAACCAATCAGGTGAATGTAGTTGTATTAGGGATTTGTGGACCAGATGTAACTAGAGCATTTTCTGCTAAAAAGTTTGAATTGAAAGGAAGAGTGTTGTCTATTTATGAAAAAAAGGATGATTACGGAGAATCCTGTGCTGATATAAACTATGGTGATCAAATCAAGGAATTTCGAGAAATTCAACTAAAAACAGGCTTAAAACATGGATTTTTGTATACACCAAATCCAGCTTGGACTAGACCATTCTTTGACTGGATTAAAAACTAAAAAAGAACCATTAATTAGATTTATATTATTCTAACTAAAGTCCTTTTTGATCTATGTGTTGTAATTATAAAGTTTAGTTGCTGTATGTTTGTTTTTAACTCTTTCTATATCTAAGTTTAATTCGTCTATTAAACAATTGTTATATGTTTCTTGTTTTGAATCCATATATAACTTTACAGATAGAACATAGTCTTTTTGTTGTTCCGCTATTAATCCTTTCAGTTTTTTCATAATAGCAACATCAACTCCTCTTATTTTTAATGCATATTCTATTAATTTATGTGCTTTATTAAAGTCTTTTAATTCAATTAGTAAATTACTGTAATATTTACAAGTATTCAAGTTTAAAGGATCTGAAGCCAACGCCGTTTCAAAATAATATTCTGCGGCACTGTACTTATTTAGTTGCTCTGCTTGAAATCTTGCCATTAAACAATTTGCTTCAGCATGATCTTCATCATAACTGAGCGCATAATTTAAGTTCTCAATCATTTCTTCAAGTTCCCATGGATAATTATCCTGAGCCTTTAAGAAATATGTATCTGCTAATGTAATTGCCATTTTAATTTATTTTTTAAAACATGTATTTAATTGTAGGGATGCCCCTTGTGGGTATCCGAAACACAGTACTTCACACTAACACTACTAGGTGTCGGGTACCCACAAGGGGCACCCCCTACATTTACGAACTGGATTAAAATTTTATTCCAGATACTAGTGTGCCTTCGCAGGAATGACAGTGGGCGGTATACTTGTTTTATATATTTAACCAAACTAAAAATTTGTCATTCCTGCGGAGGCAGGAACCTAGACGTCTCATAACAAATTTGGTTGGAAAATAACTTCAATTAAACCCTCTCTTCTTTTAGAAATTTCATCAGTATTTTACCACCAACTAATTTTATAGGTATTATAAAGTACTGCTCTTTCAGTTTCATTTTTTACAAACTCACTATTTGATATTTCATCAAGTATTTGAGCATCGTGCTTTCTTAAGAACTCATTCTTAAGAGATAGCTGTCTAAACCATTCAAATCCTTCAGGTTCAGACAGCTTTTCCCATTGGTTATCCCAAGAGTTTTCTTTTAATTGTTCAAGTCTTTTTATCAACTTTCCATATCCTTTTTCATTTAAGATATGTCTACTCAGTATTCTCATTATATTGTTCATTAATATTCTTTCTCAATTCTTTTTTCATGGCTTGTCGCGTGTTTTTAGACTTTTCAGTTTTATGATTCGGTTTAAAATCCGATCCTTTAAAAGTTTGTATAGGATTACCCCTTTCTAACGCTGTATGCTGTAACCAATTTTCTTTTTGCATTGCTATAATTGCATTCATCTTTTCGTTTTTTAATGCTATTAATAATTTCCTTTTCGCTTCTTTTTTATTCTGTAGTTGAGATTTAGAATCTCTGGAAACTGTTGCTACGCCTGTTGGAATATGAATAGCTCGTACTGCAGTTTCAACCTTATTTACATGCTGTCCTCCGGGACCACTTGCTCTAAAAGTTTCATACCTAATAGCACTATCATTCATACTTCCGTTTTGTGTTTTCGAATCATCAACCAATTGTAATCCTATAAACCAGTTTCTACGTTTGTTTAATTTTCTAAACGAACTTCTACCAACCCATAAAATAGTACCAATCCAATGCCTCAAAAACACATCTACAGCTTCACCTTCGATCTGAATTGTGGCTGAAAGCAAGGTGTTTTTTTCAGTTCCCTTTTCTCTTGTCATCACGGTTGGGATAAATCCTTTTTCTCGTGCTGATGCTAAGAAGATCTTGACGACTTTTGCCACGACCCAGCAACATTCTGCTGGGCCTCTTCCGGCTGTTATTTGTATGATTTTATTGTCCATTTTTATTGTTTTTAACCTTTATCCATTCTTACTATTTTAGGATAAAATTTCCCTACTACGTTTACTAAATGCTTTTGAGATTTCATTACCTCTTCAATGTTTTTGTAGGCAATAGGAGCTTCATCTACTCCACCTCCAATGAGCGTTATTTTTTCTTTTTTCAATATTTTGTTTAACGCGCTTCTTGTTATAGCCTTTCTTGCTTTTGTTCTCGAAAGATCTCTTCCAGCACCATGTGATGCAGAGTTTAATGAGGAACTTTCTCCTTTACCACTTACAATATATCCTGGATGAATCATGGAACCGGGAATGATCCCCAGCTCACCTTTGTGAGCTGGGGTTGCACCTTTTCTGTGCACAATCAATTCCTGATCTTCAATGTTTTCTTTCCAGGCGAAATTGTGATGATTCTGAACTTTTGCAATTGGTTTACAACCTAAAACTTTAGCCAACCTTTTATGAATATGATCGTGACAAGCTTTCGCATAATCACCAGCTAAATTCATAGCCAACCAATATTCCATACCCTCTTCGCTGTTCACATCTAACCAAGCCAAATGTTGTGCTTCTCTTGGAAGTTTACATTTCTCTTTAGCTAATTTGGTGTAATTCATTGCTACAGCGGCACCAAAACCTCTAGATCCTGAGTGTGTTAATACACTAACATATTCACCTGCTTCTAAACCTAGTTCATTATTTGATTCAACTTTTGTAATTCCAAATTCCACAAAATGATTTCCTGATCCAGAACTTCCTATTTGCTTTCTTGCCTTGTTTAGTAAAGGTTTAAGAAATGGAACTTCTCTAAATTCACTTCTGTCAAAAAGGTCATCATCAATTGGTTCATCAAATCCTTCTCCTTTCCCAAATCGAGTTTCACGTTTTAGAGCTTCAGCGAGTTGGTAATTATAACGTTCTAAATAAGCTGGTCGAATATCATATACTGTTAAGCACATTCTACACCCGATATCTACACCTACTGCATACGGAATTATTGAGCTTTTTGAAGCTAAAACTCCACCTATTGGTAAGCCATATCCATAATGTGCATCAGGCATTAACGCGCCTTTATCTGCAATGGGTAATCTCATTGCTAAATCCATTTGTTGGATTGCGTTTGAAGAAATGTGATTTTGCCCAAATACGTTGTAATCTCCTGCTTCTTTTTTCAAGTCTATATTACTAATATGATCTAGTGTTTTCACAACTACAAACTCTTCGGCTAACTGTTGGAAAGCTTCGTGATTTTGGTATTTTTCAGCATTTAAAAGAACGTCTTCTAATATTGTTAATTTCTCCTTTTTAGGGAGATGTTTATAATGTTTCTGCATTGCATCAATTGCAATACTTTTTGATTTCGGACTTATATATCCTAGCTTACTGAGGTCTTTTCCTCGTAATTTATTTGTCGCCATTTTTTTATTTTAAGCATAGCAAGGCCATGTAACGCAAATGCGTAAATCGACTTACTTGTTTGAAATTTTGTGAGTGCTCGTTAGTGATTAAGCATAGCAATTTTGCTATCCTAATTTCTAACTGTTTGTACCGATGGCAATAAAAAAAACCCGATCGGCTGATCGGGTTCTAGAGTATATTCTAAATCTTAGAAAGTTGTTTAACTTCCTACCGACCAATTTCTGTATTTGACAATTCGCTTTAACATATGCACCTCGATTTTAAACTTCGTGATTACAATGCAAATGTAATTATAGTTTTTACATTACCAAAAATAAAGTTGATTAATTTGTAAATTAATTGATTTGCAGAATATAATTTGGTATTTATAACTTAGTGCAGAATAAAAAAATAAGCCATATTTAGGTTTTCACCAGAATATTTTTTTACATTAGTGCCGATAAGTTTTTTGAATAACCATCAAACCTTATAATCTTATGGCAATTAAAATCACAGATGACTGCATCAATTGCGGTCAATGTATCGCGGAATGCCCTAACACCGCAATTTATGATGAAGGGACATTATGGACAATGGCAGAGGGTACTAATCTTTCTGGTCCAGTAAAAACAATCAACGGTATTATCGATGCAGAAGAGGAGCAAGAACCAATAGGAATTGGGGACGACTACTTTTACATTGCGCCAGACAAATGCACAGAGTGTATTGGGTTTAACCCAGAACCTGCTTGTGCGGCAGTTTGCCCAATGGACTGTTGTGTTGAAGATGAAGATCACGTTGAATCTGAAAGTAAACTTCTAATCAAGAAGAAAAAACTTCACGACTAATTTCAATTTCTCTCACGCGCATGTTCCGGAGGACATGCGTGTGTACTTACATTCGCATCTCCAGATGCGAGTTGTAATTGTTGTTTGGCGTGTCTGGAGACGCAAGAGTAGATACACACGCATGTCCTCTGGAACATGCGCGCGAGGAATATTTTAATAAATTTTAACATCTGATTAAACCTTTTTAATATCCTGTTGTCCTACCCATAATAGGAGGAATATGCCATGTAAAACCGTATATTCAAATTTCCATTCAAATAAGGCTAATTATGAGAAAGATATTTTGCTCACTACTTTTCGCAATTTCAGCCACATATTCGGGGATGGCCCAAACAACTGTTGGTTTAATTTCAAATACTACGAATTCATTTGAAGGTTATACTTTATTTGGACCACAAGACAGTAAAAACACTTACTTAATTAACAATTGTGGTGACGTTGTAAATACATGGACAAGTACTTACAATCCAGGATTATCATCTTATTTATTGGAAGATGGAAATCTATTAAGGACTGGTAGAATTACTGGACAAGGTGGAGGATCAGGAGTTGTAGAGTTGTTTGATTGGAACGGAAATCTACTATGGGATTATTCCGTAAAAAACAGCCACGGAAGACAACATCATGATGTTGAATTACTACCAAACGGGAATATTTTATTAATTGTTTGGGATGAAAGAACAGCAGCAGAATTAACTGATAACGGAAGTTCAACAACACAGAGTTATATTAATTCAGAACAAATTGTAGAAATTCAACCAGATTATAGCAACAATACAGCTACAGTTGTTTGGGAATGGAAAGCGTTTGATCATCTTATTCAAGATGCAGAACCATCAAAAAGTAATTATGGAATTGTAGGAGACCATCCAGAAAAAATAGACGTTAATTTTTTAACCCACAACAAAGCAGATTGGCTTCATTTTAATGGTGTTGATTACAATGCCGAGTTGGATCAAATCATTATAAGTAATCACAACTTTAGCGAATTTTGGATCATCGATCATTCAACATCAACACAAGAAGCAGCTTCATCAACAGGAGGGACATACGGACAAGGAGGTGATTTATTATATCG
>CAWVWF010000149.1:0-9217 GCA_963933885.1 uncultured Flavobacteriales bacterium
ACAAATCGGACAGTTTATCTTTCAGATTAAAAATCAGAAAGTACTACGCACTAAATTCATTCTATTAAACATTTCCTCAGTGCATGTCCTGAAAGAGATAGCCTGCCTTGAGTTAGGTGTCTTTTACTGCGCACGAGAAAAAGTAGTATATAAAATATATAGTTACGCGTTGTAAAAAACCGTCTCAACAATACTAGACATTCCAAGGAACATAAATAAAGAGTAAAAAAAAAGCTACCATCGGTAGCTTTTTTAGTTTTATAATAAATCGTTGGCTAGATTGGCTAGCTCTGATCGTTCTCCTTTTTCTAGTGCTATATGCGCATAAAGCGGATGTTCTTTTGCTCGTTCTATAAGATATGATAACCCGTTTGAAAGTGTATCCAAATAAGGTGAATCAATTTGGTAGACATCTCCTGTGAAGATTACCTTCGTGTTTTCACCTGCTCTACTAATAATTGTTTTTACTTCATGCGGTGTTAAGTTTTGTGCTTCATCAACAATGAAAAATACATTTGAAAGACTTCGTCCTCTAATGAATGCAAGTGGACAAACAACTATCTTTTCTGTTTTCTGCATTTCTTCAATTTCGAGATATTCTCTATTATCGAAAGAGTACTGATTTTTAATGTAACTCAAGTTATCCCATAAAGGCTCCATATAAGGATTTAACTTAGTTGCTGCATCTCCAGGCAAGTATCCAATATCCTTATTACTTAAAGGAACAATTGGACGCGCTAAGAAAATATGGTGATAATCATAATGCTGACCTAATGCGGCAGCTAAAGAAAGTAATGTTTTTCCTGTTCCAGCAACACCTTGAATCGTAACTAATTTAACATCTGGATTGGTTAAAGCATGCATAGCGAAAGTTTGCTCTGCATTTTTTGGTTTTATACCATAACAGTTTTGTTTTTCAATTCTAGTAAATTCTTGAGAAGTTGCGTTGAAATAGGAGAGGATAGATTTCTTTCCATTCCTTAATATAAAATATTGATTACTTTTTAATTTCCTTTTGGTAACATCAGCAGCAGTAACTGGTTTATTTTCATATAATTCATTAATTACATCTATTGGTACATCATCAATTGCAGATCTACCAGATGGAATTGTATCAGCTTGAAGTTCGCTATTGTTTAATTTACCAGTTTCGTAATCTTCAGCAATTAAATTAAGCGACTTTGCTTTTATTCTTAAGTTAATATCTTTTGAAACCATGATAACCTGTCGCTTCGGAAATTTTGATTTCATATAAAGCGCGGCATTCAAAATTCGGTGATCACCTTTGTCTTCTCCGAAAATTTCAATGGCATCTAATTTAGAACTGGCTTCATTCATTACAATACTAAATGAACCTTTGTTTTTTCCAATTGGAATCCATTCTTGCAGGGATTTCTCACCAGATGCTTTATCAACAAAACGGGAAAACTCTCTTGCAGCGAAATTCTTGGTATCGTTACCTTTTTTGAAGTTGTCTAATTCTTCTAAAACTGTAATTGGAATAGCGATATCATGTTCAGCAAAATTCTTAATTGCATCGTAATCGTAAATGATTACGGAAGTGTCGAGTACAAATAGTTTTTTTCCCATGAAGCGTGTGTTTTATTTTGTTACCCTATTTAAGGAGTAAAGGTTATGATATACACGCTTTTTAAATACACATTATTATGTTAGTTGCTGAGTTTTGAATAATAAAACATGCAGTAAGGTGGAGGGAGGTTACTAGAGTTTATGGCAAAAAAAAAGACCACCATTAAGGTGATCTTTTTCATATATAATATTTGTGTGATTCTTAATATCCTTTTTCAAGTTTATCCATTTCCTTATCGAAAGTTTGCTTGAATTTTTCGTAATCGTAATCAACTCTTAAAGATTCTTGCTTTGTCAATTTATCATTGATAGCTTCTAATAAATCTCCAGCTTTCATTTCGATTGCTACATAGTAAACATATTTACCAGAACCATCAGTCTTTTGAGTCATCTTTTCACAAATTCTGTGAACGTTAGTTAACTTTTGTTTAACTACTTCTCTAGATAAACTTTCAAACTTCTCTTCAACTTGTTCTTTATTATTAAACTCTCTAGAGTTAGCGTAATTATCAATCGTTGCTTTAATTGTAGTTTGGATTGCTGCAGCTAATTTAGTTTTAGCTTCGTTCATTCCTTTCTTCATTGCAATTGCTCTATCAGTACTTTCACCTAAGGCGTTTGATCTGATGTGATTCTTATCAGAAAAATAATCAGGTCCTGAACAGTGGATGCTTATTTCAATTTCACCTTTTACAGCTACTTCTTTTTCTTTTGACTTACAACCAACCATTGCAATCGATCCTACTATAAGGAAAGCACTTAAAACATTTCTAGTAATAGTTCTCATATTTTTCAAATTTAGTTTCTAATTATTCATCACTATCGGCATTTCAACAACTGTGCCATAACATGATAGTATATCTGTAAATTTAATGGTTAAGTTTCAAATAAAAAAATCGATTAGTGTGTAACTAATCGATTCTCTTCTTGTTCAAGCTTATGCTGATTATAAAGACGTTCTTTATTCCCGAATTGCAAACTCAGGTTGTATTGAAAAGATGGGCAGGATCTTTTTTAATATAATCTGAGTTTTTTTATTTTACAGTATTATCGTCTTTGTATTTTACCTTCTTCAGCATTTCTCCTTTCTTATTATAGAATTTCGCTTTTCCGTTTCTTCTACCATTCTTGTAAGGAACAATACTCTTCACTTTTCCATTACTATAATAACTAGTGAATTTACCATGGTACATTCCGTTTTTATAGGACACTTCTTGATTAGCTCTATCAGTACCATCCCAGAAAACAATCCATGTACCAGTTTTAACTGATTCTTGTGTCTTAGTTCTGAACCTAGCCAATACATCAGTTCCTTTCAATGAAGCCCTTACTGAGTCTAGTTTGATCTCAATAACTTTGTATTCTCCTTTTTCTCTAATGAAGATTCCTTTGTTGTGGTAAACCTCATAACTCCCTGTTAACAACCCATTACTATAATTACACTTGATTCCTGGATTTCCGTTGTTAAAGTGTTTCGCGTAATAACCATCTTTTACACCTTCTTTATAGTTGGCAACATATTCATCGTTACCAGTAGAATAGAACCCTTTCCAGTTTCCATCTATAACACCCATTTTGAAGTCACCTTTTTCTTTAACTCTTCCGTTCTTGTGCCAAGAAGTCCACGTTCCATTTTCTTTATCGTCTTTGAATTTTCCTTCATGGTCTTTTTTACCGTCCTTGAAAAGTACTGTCCATAAACCATTTCTTAAATCATTCTTAAAATGAGCAACCCTTAATTTTTGATTGGTAGGATAGTAGTATGTCCACTCACCATCTTTCTTATCATCTTTGAAATAAGCAACGTGTTCTGTTTTTCCAGTTTCAGAATAGTTGTATAACCACTTTCCGTTTCTTTTTCCAAGTTTGAAGTTTCCAACTATTTTTTGTCTTCCATTTTCAAACCAAGTCCAAGTACTATCTTCAATTCCATTTTTAAAGAATCCTTTACTTTCCAACTTACCATTTAATTGGTAAGAGAACCAAGGGCCATTTTCTTTTCCTCCAACAAAGTTTGAACTGTCTTTAATTTGACCATTTACATAGAAAGTCCTATAAGTACCATCTTTAATTCCTTTATTGTATTTGGCGATATACCAAGTGCTTCCGTTTTCATACCATTTAATTACGTCACCATGAACCTTTCCTGATACGTATTGAAGTTTACCTTTTGGTGCATCATCAGGATAAAATTCCATAATCGCTCCATTACCATCTGTAACTACCTGTTTACCTTCTTTATCCCAAGCACTGATTACACTATCATATCCTGCGATATACATGCTCTCTTTAAATTTCTTTCCATCAGAATACCAAAAAGTAAATAGTCCTTCTTTTTTGTTTTTGTTATAATTTCCTTGCCATTCTTTATTCCCATTTTCAAAATAAGAAACCCAAGATCCTGTTTTTGGTCCTGAAATGAATTCATGTGTTACTGAATCCTTGTCTCTACTATATTCACCTTGAATTCTAATGTTCCCATTTGTATACCATCCAGTATATTTGCCATGTCGTTGACCAACATAAAATTCTCCTTCATCTTCTTTCTTTCCGTTTTTATAATAAACAGTTACTAAACCGTGAAGTCTTCCTACATTGTAAGAACAAGTTTGTTTGATGTTCCCGTTTGCATGCCAGAATTTCCAAGCACCATTCTGTTTCCCGTTGTAGTAATCTCCTTCAGCTTCTAGTTTTCCATTAGGATATTTGTTTACAAAATGATCTTCTGATGCCTTTGCATTTGTCTTTGATTGACCTATTGCTAAAACCGAAGAAATAACTAAAACTAAAAGGAT
The DNA here is from genome assembly GCA_963933885.1 of uncultured Flavobacteriales bacterium. GTDB lineage: Bacteria > Bacteroidota > Bacteroidia > Flavobacteriales_C > CAWVWF01. The sequence goes on from CAWVWF010000149.1 coordinate 4,386, forward strand.
CTTAAACTTCATATGTGTATTATTTTGAATGAGAATTAACCAACTGCCAAAATAACGTTTAAAATGAATTAAGTAACGATAATTGAAGTGTAAATTTTAACATTTTAAAGTTTGTAAGTGGATTAACATAAAAATTGACTTAATTTTACTGTGATGATCACTTTCAAAGAGAAAACAAAGTACGCTCCAGTATACGCTATATCACATCTTCCTTTTTGGATGATATATGCTTTTGCGCGTTTTGTATATGTTTTTTTATACTATGTTTTTGGATATAGAAAAGCAGTAGTTTTTGATAATTTAGAAAAGTCTTTTCCTGAAAAGTCAGCTTCAGAAATTAAAGTGATCGCTAAGAAGTTTTATATGCATTTTTGCTCAACTTTTTTAGAGTCTATTAAACTGTTATCAGTTTCTAGAGCAACAATGAAGGAGCGATACAAAATATTAAATGCCGATGTTATTAATAAGCATTATGATGATGGGGAAAGCTTAATCTTGTACGGTGCTCATTTCGCGAATTGGGAATGGATGACGGTTATGCCTTTGTATTCGAAATTCAAATTCATGCCTTTTTATCAAAAACAATCGTCTGATTATTTTGATAGATTGATGGTGATTAACAGGGAGCGAATGGGAAGTGTTTGTATTGAATCTCAAAGTGGATTCAAATCTTTATTGATGCATTCTAAAAAGGGAATCCAAACATTTACATACGTAATAGGAGATCAATCTCCTATGAGTAAGAGTACTAAGAAATGGACACCTTTTTTAAACCGTGATACTGCTTTTTTAGTAGGAGCTGGAAGAATGGCAAAGAAGGTGAATCAGAAAATATATTACCCTAAGGTTACTCAACCTAAACGTGGTTATTATGAAATGGAGTTTATTGAAGTTCCAATTGATGATGACAATGTTGAGCCTGTTGTGAAGTATGCTGAGTTATTAGAGGCTAATATTAAAGAACAACCAGAATTGTGGTTGTGGAGTCATAAAAGGTGGAAATTAAAGAAAGAAGTCTAACTTCTTTTTCCAATATATTTAATAAACATTTTCTTCTCGCGCTTATGTTCCGAAGGACATGAGTGTGTAATTACATTCGCGTCTCCAGACGCTTTTTATCATCCAAATACAAGATAATCTAAATGAATAACCCTATCATTTACTTTTTAGTAATCGATAAGTTTACAATCTCACCTGGAGTTTGAATATTTAACTTGTAAGTGTCGTTAGACTTTTCCAATTCATACTCAAATTCATTATTGTCTGGAGTAACTAAAATCGTTAACGACTTATCTTCAGCTCCAATAGAATACTGACCTTCTAATACTTTTTCTCCGCTTGCAGAATTGATCTTGAAATTAGCACCTTTCTCAAAAGAGAAAACATAACCAACTTTATATTTTTCATGAATGATAGAAGTGATGAATTCTTCTTTACTTAATAATGCATCAGCATCATCAACCTCAGTAATGTTCCATTCTCCAACCAATAATTCATTATCAACATTTGCTTTAAAAGGTTCTCCTGAACATGATACAGCTACTAATGCGATTAATCCTAGTACTAAATTTTTCATAATTTTAATATTTACCTGATTTCATTCTTGCGATTTCACTCTTAGCATCTTTCTGCTTCAATGATTCACGCTTATCATGTGTTTTCTTTCCTTTTCCTAAACCAATTTCTAGCTTAGCAAAACCGTCATCATTGATGAATAACCTAATAGGGATAATAGTGAACCCTTTCTCTTTGGTTTTACTTTCCCATTTGGTCAATTCCTTTCTGTTAACCAATAACTTTCTATCTGCTTTCCCTAAATGATTGTTGTGCGTTCCAAAAGCATAAGGTGAAATGTGCATTGATCTAACAAACAATTCATTGTTTACAATTACACAAAACGCTTCATTCAAATTGGCGTCACTTGCTCTTATAGATTTTATTTCAGTTCCTTTCAAAACTAAACCAGCAGTCAGCGTATCAATTATCTCGTAATTGAAAAAAGCCTTTTTATTTTTAATATTAATCTTGTTCATGATGCATCACGAAGTTAATTAAATTTTAAACGTTACCATTCAAATTGTAAAAAGTCCTTTAAAATAGTTTTTGTAGTACCGAAACTTGAATGTTTGTACTTTTAAATGATGACTAGAGTTGCTTTGTTTTTAACCATTTTTTCGGCTGTTGCTATATTCTTTGACGTTTACTTCTATTTTGGAGTTAAGAGCGTTTTTAGTTCCGGTAAATATTCTAGTTTTTTCAAAACAGGTTACTGGGCGTTAAGTAGTCTCTATTATGCATTCCTTATTTTTTCAGCTGTAACAATATTGTTCCAATTGGAAGGAGGTAAATTAGGAAAGCTAATTGGTCAGATGTTGTTTTTCGGATTGTTCGTTCCTAAGATTTTAGCTTCTTCAATATTAATTGTAGATGATATTGTTAGATTAATAAAATGGGTAAGCGGGTTCTTTGGAGAAGCTTCAACTGAAATAACAACAAGTGAAGACGAAGGGTTAAGTAGATTAAGATTTCTTCAAATGTCTGCGTTAGGAGCATTTGGTATCGCTTTAAGTTCGATGACTTACGGAATTCTAAAAGGAGCATACAACTATACAGTTCATAAACACAAGATTAAAATCCCAAACCTTCCAGATGAGTTTGTAGGAATGAAGTTTGCTCAGATATCTGATTTACATGTTGGAAGTTTCTTGAGTTTGGATCCCATGAAAGAAGCAGTAGGTATTATTAATGATCTTGATATCGAAATGGTATTCTTCACCGGAGACCTTGTAAACGATAGAGCGGAAGAAGCAGTTGAATATATTGATGTATTTAAAGAGATAAAACACAAAGTATACTCAGTTATGGGGAATCATGATTACCCTGAATATGTTTACGATAAGCTTGATCATAAGGCAAGAAAACACAATTTCGATTTGATGATGGATGTCCAAAAGAAGATGGATTTCGACTTGTTGATGAACGAAAACAGAATCATTGAACGAAATGGTAAAAAACTAGCCATCGTTGGTGTTGAAAACTGGGGTGGAAGTTTCTCTAAATATGGAGATATGAAACAAGCCATGAAAGGTGCAGAAGATGCTGATGTTAAATTGCTTTTATCACATGATCCTAGTCATTGGGATTTAGAAGTAAAGAAGTCATATAAAGATATTGACGTAATGTTCGCAGGACATACACATGGTATGCAATTCGGGATTGAAGCTTTCGGAATTAAATTCAGTCCAGTTCAATGGAAATACAAACAATGGGCAGGATTGTATAAAGAAGATAATCAGCAATTATACGTAAACCGCGGACTAGGATTTATTGGATACCCTGGTAGAGTGGGTATAAGTCCTGAAATCAGCGTTTTTGAATTGACTAAATAAAATTCCATTTATAGTTTCGTCAAATGAAGTAATCAGTTACATTTGTTGTTATACAACAAAGGCTATGTTAAAAAATATCATACTTCATTCAAAGTCAGCAGTTTTATTAGCTGTACTATTTACAGGATTACTTACAAGTTGTGACGACGAGGTTGTTGATCATTCACAATATATTCCAGTAAATTCATGTGCTGTAATGGCTGTTAATACAGAGCAGATTTTTAGTGATGCAATGTTTGATTTAATATCAAATACAGATTTAACAGAAGGTATCGTTAATGGTCCTTTAGCAGGTTTAGTTGAAGATCCAGGAAATGCAGGTTTAGTTCGTTTCGATAGATACTTCCTTTTTGCAACTGGAGAGAATGTAATGGAATCTCGTTTAGGGGTGATCTTACCATTATCTGATCAAGAAAAACTCTCAAATTATATAACTACAAACCTTAAGATCGAAATTACAGAGGATAGTATATATAAAGTAGCAGAGATTAATAACGACAATGTAATTGTTTGGGATAACAACACTGCGATTTACTTATACGCTCCATTTGGTGGAGATATCGTAAATGATGCAATCGATTATTTTATTCAAGATGCTTCCAACTCTTTAGCTAAAAAGGATAAAACATTTGGAGTAGCAATGGACGATCCTTCACATATTGTTGCTTGGTTTAAAAACGATGACTTGCTGAATAACCTTGATTTTGGTTTAGCAAATGCTTTTCACTTTAACCTATTAGAGACTTTAAAAATTAAGAAGGAAGACTTGAAAGATGGGAAGTCTATATTCTCTTTAAATTTTGCTGACGGAAAAATCACAATAGATTCAAAGCAGTACATGAATGAGAAGCAATTGGCATTATATAAAGAATTAGGAAAGCCAAATGCAATTGCTCCTTTGGTTAATATTGCGGGGATAGAAGATCCAGTAATTGCAATAAGTGCATCTTTAAAACAAGAAGGATTACTAGGTGTAATGAAAACGTATAATTTAGATCAGACATTCTCAGATATGTTAGTGAGGTTTAAGTCTCCAATTAAAATTGATTTAGCATTTGTACTTAAGTTTTTTGATGGTGATGCAGTTCTGTTTGTAAACGAATTTGAAAACGTAAAGCTTCAAAAAGCAGGAACACAATTAAGCATCGAAGGAGAGCAAGAACCTGTTATGAGAGAAGTAACTGAGAAGATGCCTCAAATCACAGCAGCATTATCGCTTAAGAAAGGAAATCAACTAGGTATCTTCTTGAAAATGGGAGCTAGAAAATTCTTGCAAGATGATGGAATCTATAACTACGATAACCGAGTTTACTTTACAGTAAAGGATGATAAATTATATTTTACAACAACGCCAAAAGGTGTTGAGGTAATTAAAGGTTTAACTGGAAAGTTAACGCCAGCGTTAACGGAAACATTAACAAAGCACAGAGTAGCTGCAAGTTT
>CAWVWF010000150.1:0-9136 GCA_963933885.1 uncultured Flavobacteriales bacterium
TTATGATGTCTGGTAAAGTTGCAGTTGTTGCTGGATTTGGTGATGTTGGAAAAGGTTCTGCTGAATCTTTAAGAGGAGCTGGAGCAAGAGTTATTGTAACTGAAATCGATCCGATTTGTGCTTTACAAGCTGCAATGGAAGGTTTTGAAGTTAAGAACATGGACAATGCAATTCTTGAAGCTGATATCGTTGTAACAACTACTGGTAACTTTAACATTATCGTTGGTCGTCATTTCGAAGCAATGAAAGATAAATGTATCGTTTGTAACATCGGTCACTTCGATAACGAAATTGACATGGCTTGGTTAAACGAGAAATATGGTTCAACATTGGTTAACATTAAGCCACAAGTTGATAAGTATACTGTTGGTTCAGGAAATGAAGTATTAGTTTTAGCTGAAGGTAGATTAGTAAACTTAGGTTGTGGAACTGGTCACCCATCATTTGTAATGAGTAACTCATTCACAAACCAAACTTTAGCTCAATTAGAGTTATGGAATTCTTCAGACAAGTATGAAAATAAAGTTTATACTTTACCTAAACACTTAGATGAAAAAGTTGCTTTCTTACACTTAGAAAAAATTGGGGTTGAGTTAGAAGTTTTAACGCAAGAGCAAGCTGATTATATTAATGTTCCAGTTGAAGGTCCTTATAAGGCTCACGAATACAGATACTAGAATATATCACATATTATTGATTAAAAACGCTATCCTTATGGATGGCGTTTTTTGTTATATTTACATTATGAAAAAGTTATTATTCCTTTTAGCCATCGTTTCCGTTTCTATTGCTAATGCTCAAAACGATACTTTACTATATGTTGGTTTCGATTCAGTTGCTACGGATGCACAGCAAAAAATAGTTCCTATTCCTACAAGCGAACTAGACCTTGCAGGTTGGGGAAACTTAACATGGCTAGGATCAGAAATTGAAACAGATTTAAAAGATCCTACAAACGATTGGTTTGAGAATGATTTATGGAAAAAGTGGCATAAAATACCTTACATAGAATCTATAGATACTACAAGTGGACCAACATACGACACTATTGTTAATGTTGGACTAAGGTCAATCTCTTGGTTTGAAGACGAGGATCAAGCCCTAAGTGTATTATTATCTCCACCTATATGGTTAGAAGACAATACTGGTAAACTAACTTGGAAATCAATGCCTTCTCAAGGTCCACGATACCAAGATGGATACAAGGTATATATCTTAAACGGAAACACACATGATGTTAACGCTACGGATCCAACCAACTATACGCCTGTATTTATCATGAAAGAAATGGATAACTCGTCTATCGTTCCTTCTGTAGATGATTCATCTCTAGCCAAAATAAATAATGAAAATGGATTTATTCCTCTAGCTGGTGTAATGCATACAAGATACACTTTACCTGCTGCGTCAAGTACTGGATTAATAGATTCTTCACGTCAAAATCCTTTCATGCAAGAATTCGAAATTGATCTTTCTAGTTACTCTGGACATATTCAAATATTATTTTTTCATGACTCAAATGATGACAATGGAATTATCATTGATGATATCCTTGTGAAAGGAAATGGTGCTTTAAGTACAAACAACTTAGACAGAAAACCAATTGTCTCATTCCCAAATCCAGCTAATAATACAATTACATTTGATATTAAAGAAGCTACGAGTTACCAACAAATTAAGGTGTATTCGATAACAGGTGAATTGGTTTTAATTAAAGAAAATGGCGTTAGTAACAACGGACAAATATCTATTGATATTAACAATTTAAGTCCAGGGATTTATCAAGTCGAAATCTCAGACAAAACCAATAAATACTTTGGTAAATTCTCTAAAAAGTAACATCTGAATTAACGCTAAATTGCAAAAAAAAACACCTTTATGATATCTCATAAAGGTGCTCAACTTGTATTTGTGATTGTATTAAAACATCAATCATTCTTATAACTCACTATAACTTCAGTATTTTCTTGGTTTTAATATCATTTGATGATTTAACTACACATATATAAATCCCAGGAGCTAAATGGGAAGTTTCAATAACAACTGAACCACTTTCATTAATACGCTCTGAATACACTTTTTCACCTGAACCTTTATACAGTTCAATTAAAACATTGTTTTCTTCAGTCAGGTCATCTAATGCAATCCTAATATGTGAAGAAAACGGATTTGGAGATATATTTAATGAACTTTCAAATTGTACTTCATTCGAACTTGAATAATCTGTTACTTCATGTGTATAAGGAGATGGTTTTGTATAATCTACAACCTCTCTTGCTTCTAGCTTACGGAAAATTGTTCTATAATCTACAGCCTTTATACTTGCTACTAACTTCCCTCCTTTTTTAATAGAAAACCCAGGACTAAACTTGATACTTTTCCCAGTAGTCATAATTACATCAGCTTTACCGTGTATAAGGAATTCACTTCCGTCACCAGCAAATATATAATGATTCTTAGCTGTAAATGCCACATCTCCTTTAACGTTCTGAATCGCATGTTCTCCATCTCTCATTCTTGGTCGTCTAGATTCATCAAAATCTTTTCGTAAAACAGAATTCATTAAATAATCCGCTGTTTCAACACTTATTCTTACGTGTTCTTCATTGTTGTTCATTCCACGTATTTCATCAAATGGTGATTTTACTTTACCACTAGAATTATCATTACAATTCGTAAAATCATCATGTGTTTTATAAACACTAGCTCTGTCTACGTCAATTCCAAAAGCCGATGCTGTCGTCATAAAAGTAGACTTTGTATATTCTGTAATATTATCATTCTTTTTTTCTGTGTTTTTCAAATGACAATTCAATGAATATAATGAGGAGTTCCAACCTCCTGGAGAATTTTCATAACCAATTTGACTATGCGTTTTCTTGGTTTCATCGTTGTTAAAACCTTGTCTACTCCCTTCGAAAATAGTGTACAAACCATCATTGTTTTTATTTCCTTTCCCTTCTACATAAGTCCAAGGTGACGTTTTTAAATCCAAAATCTCAGTTCCAGCATTTGAATAGAGCTTATCCTTTCCTCCGTTTGAAATCGCAAAGTTTCTTGAAACTTTAGGATAACCTAAAACTTCCAATTCAGTGTATAAAGAAGTGTAATGACTTGTTGGATTTCCTGTATATGAATTTGTCGAATAATGCTGTCTTAATAATTGTTGTGCAGCAACCGTATTTAATGATGCTTTCCCTGCTATAAATGTAGCCTTAGCTTGTTCAATACTAGTAATTCCTCCAGAGTTAATTTTAGAGAAAAAATTGATTGCATATTGTAAACTTAAAGGAATGTTTGCCCCTTTCTGAGGAGCATCAAAAGAAATCCAGTTTTTAACAAAATGCTCTTCATCATTTTGCTCCATAGAAGTTAACGCATGTCTAGTAATTAAACCGCCCATACTAGGTCCTATAAGTGTAATTTCTTCTGTTTTATGATCTCTAAAATCAGGACCATTTATTACATCATTTAAAAACCCTCGTAAACCCTTTGCTCCTGCATTGATTCTAATATCTCCAGCACCATCTAAAAAGTTTACGATAACAATATCATAACCATCTGCATTTAATCTATCGATTAATTTCGCCGAAGGCTTATTACTATACCAAGGTGATGGATCTCCGTTTAATAGTTGACGTAAACCTCTGTGATCTTTTTCTTTTTCAAGTAATGCTCCTGCTCCAAATCGATATTGCTCAAAACTTCTTCTATCCCCTGGATCAAAACCATCACAAATAATTAAAGGTCTTCTTAATTTATCTTTATCCGTATTCTCATCGGAATAAATAACATGATACTCTATCAAACTGTGATTAATACTAAGAACATTCTCTTCAATACAACAATAAACGCTTCCACAAGGCCTACACACTATATCATTTACATATACAGGAGCAGGATAATATGATGCATTACCAATTCCTAATGCCCTATTTCCCGGAGATCGATCTGTCGTAGGGACAGTCGCAGAACCAGTCCTAAACACAGAAGAGTTAGCATATAAAACTTCCTTATCTCCAGTGATTTTATGAGCAAAATGAAGCTTTGCCTTTATATTAATAAATCCACTTTTAGTAGAATACTTAATCTTTGTTATCTCATTAAAATTCACTTTCCTATATCCTGCCCCATCATCAAAATCAACCTCTACTGTTTCTAGAATTTGTTCATCATTATTTGTGAAATTGAAAAAGTCACCTAAATAAAAATTAATCTCATCTCCAGATACATTATGATTCAAACAGCTTATCGCAACAGCTCTATATCCTGAATATGAGTCACTTATTGCTCCATTATCGAATAAAAAATCTGGTTCTTCAATGAGTTCATTATTATCTAATGCAGATTTTTTGATCTTGTTAAATTTTATATCCAATATACCAATCGGAAAGGCTTTATCAGATTTATAAAGTATGTCCATTGCATCATTTACTAGATCCAAATCAGGAATAATTAATGAATTCAAACTCGACGCACTTAAATCATTGTAAATATTAAACCATTCAGAAGCTGAAACAGTTGTTACTTTATCGTAACCATTTACATTAAAAACAATGTTATCATAACGTGATCTATCAATAAGAATCTCGGTAGACACTTCTGAATTATTGATTTTAGATAAATACAATGACGGATCATTTATATAATTCACACTGGTAATTACACTTGATAACGAATCCTGGCCCGCAAGGCTAATCGTTAAAAAGGTCATCAATTGAAATAATAGATTTTTTTTCATTTTTTAAATTTTAAGACGATAATTATTGTCCAAATCTAGATCAGCCATATTCCGCGAAACGTGTATAAACGAAAAAACAAATCGCGAACAATTCAAAATATCAATGCTGGAAAATTATTGGCATAAACCGTTAAAAAAAATAAACTCACTTTTTTTTGTGACTAATCTCAAAAAGGTTGTTATGCTACAGAATAACGATTAAATTTATGCAAGCAACAACGATAAGTATGAATATAAATCCTCGATATCATCAAAGTACGGCAGAGATCACCTCCGAACAAGATCATGTTGAAGCCGCTAAAAAAGATCCGAGTAAATTCGGCTTTCTATACGACAAATACTATGACTCAGTATTTAGGTTTGTATTTCAACGTACTGGTGATGAACACACTGCTCACGATATAACTTCTGAAGTTTTCTTTAAAGCTTTGAAGAACATACACAAATATGAATTTAGAGGATTACCATTTTCGAGTTGGCTACTTAGGGTAGCACAAAACGAAACGATGAAAGTTTTTAGAAACAACACTAAAAGTAGAGTTGTAAAACTAAAATCTGACCATCTGGAAAACCTAATTGATGAAATCGAAGAGAATCATCTTGAAGAGTTTAAACCTCAATTACTAAACGTACTGAAGGAATTAAAAGAAAGTGATTTACAGCTAATCGAAATGCGTTTCTTCGAAGGAAGAGCATTTAAAGAAATAGCTGAGATTACAGAGAAAAAGGAATCAGCGGTGAAAATGAAACTTTACCGAGTTCTTGAGAAGTTAAAAGGAAAAATTACAATATAAAATATAAGAAATGAGCGATCTAAAATTTAACATAGATGGAAAGGACATTTCAAGTGACGAAATTAAGTCTGGTAAAAAAGACTTCAACACTTTCTATAATGACTATGCATCTAAAACGAAGCCTTTCTACCAAAAAGGTTGGTTTTGGGGAGGAGCTGGATTAGCATCTTTAGCTATTATGGCAACAGTCCTTTTCAATAACAACACAACTGTTGTTGCCGAAGCTAAACAGAACAATACAATAATCAGTAATGCTACGAATGTATCCGTAAGTGCACAAAAAACGGATATATTACCTTTTGTGAATCCACCAATCGACGGTATTAATGTACCCTGGGAGAAAATGTTGGTGGATGCCGCAAAAGGAGGTATCGTAATCAACAAAAGAGGATCAAAACTTTCTTTTCCAAAAATGGCATTTATTGATTCCCTCGGGAGTCCAATAAAAGAAGGTAAAGTTGAGATTAGATATAGAGAGTTCATGGATCAGATCGATCAAGTTGTAAGTGGTATACCAATGACTTATGATTCTGCTGGAACTACTTATCAATTTCTTTCTGCCGGAATGGTTGAAGTGAAAGGTTATTTAAACAACCAAGAAGTAGCTATTTCACCTCAAAAGAAAGTTGATATTGATTTGGTTTCTAACATCCCAGGGACTGAGTATAATTTATATAAACTAAATCCAGTAGAAAGAAACTGGGATTGTTTAGGTAAGGATAAAGTGGTTGAGGAGAAAGTTATTACTCCTGCTCCAGTAAAAGAAATTCTTTCTCCAGAACAAGAAGTTGCAGAACTTCAAAAAGTTCCTGAATTTAATAAGTTAGAAAAGAAACATGTTAACATTCTTTCTCAAATTAAGGAATTAGAGGAAGCTGAGCCTAAAGCTCCTATTGAATCTACAGAAGGGAAACCCGAAATGGAAATGGAATATGATTTAAAAGAATTTCCTGAGTTGAAGGGATTAGCAAAAGTGAAATTTGAGCTTTCTGAAAATCAGAAAATTAATGCTTCAGATACACGTGTAGATTGGAGTGATATTAAAATTGAAAAAATAGATGATCAATTTCAAATCACATGTACTGAAATAGAAACAGGTTATTCTAAGTCTTACTTTGTTGACCCAACGTATGAAGGACAAAACTACGTTGAAGCAAAATCAAAATTCGACACAACTTTCGAAGCCTATTCTAAAGATTTAAATGAAAGAAAAACGGAAGAACGTAAAGTTGCTCGTAAAATTAAAAGAGTAAGAAACAAGGTGCTAGGATTAGATATTCGACAAGAAGGAATTGCTAAAACATATATTCATAGAATTTTCGCATTGAACAGCTTTGGTACTTTCAATTGTGATTCTCCAAGTCAAGTAGAGTTATTTTCTTCTGGTAGTACAAAAGTGAACGACATAACTTACAACGGTAAATTATCTGCTTCAGAAAATGTATTCTATGTGAATTCTAAATACAATACTTACCTGAATAAGCAGTTGATTGCTAAGAAAGGATTAACCTTTTCCAGAAAGGGAAATAACTTTTTAATCCTAATTAAAGGTGGAGAATTTGGTGTTATTAAACCAAAAAACTTTAAAAAGATAACTCAAAAAGGAGATGGAGCAATCACTTTCGGTAGCTTAACTGAAATCAAAAGTTATTCTCAATTAAAGAAACAAATAGTATTGTTCTAGATGAGAGCTATCCTTTATTTAATTCTTATAAGTTTCTTGGCAGGAGGGGCTGTGTCCGCACAGTCTAAATATACTTTCACCATAAAAAAGGCGAAATTCAATGACTTGGACACGATCATTCCTTGTCACGACAAGCTTTTTCACAATGGTTCTCTAGGCGAAACTAAACCAAACCTTAAGGGCTTTGGGTTTCATTATCATAACATCAATTATGCATGGATAGATTTTAAAAATTCAAAGTTTTATTATGTGAAAGATTCAGGTTCAGTGATCACCAAAAACCATAGCAACGGGGTTTTGCATTGGCTTGAAACAGATAAGGATTTATATGAAAAGGAATTTGAGCTACATAGTTTCAATACTGATTCGGCTAATGGTTTATGGAAAGGACGTAGAGAAGATACTATCAGTAGAAAGGAAGTCATCAAAACAGTTATAATTTTAAAAAACTGTGAGATCTACATAAAAAAAACAACTGGTTATTATAAAAAAGAATATTTATACAGCTATAAAATAACGAATCCGACAACAAATCTTGAGGAAAAAAAATGGAGACTAACTTTTAAATCACCATTAATAACTTGGATTCCGATCGGAAAGCCTGAAGAAGAATTCTTAAAAGATAAGATTCCTAACAAAGTGTTAAAACCATATGTTTTTTAAAAAATATGATTAGAATTTTAATATTCATACTCTTTATTAGCTTTTCAGTTCAAGGACAAAAATATATCTTCAAAATAAGGAAACGACCAAAATTAGAGTTCTTCCTTTTTGCGGATGGGTTCTTCGAAACTGACTTGAATAATAAATCTAAACAAAGAGTAGATTTTGGAGAAAGAATTTACATCCAGCTCTACGCTAACGATACTTTCTTAATCAGGTGGAACAATCACGACTTGAAAGAAGCTCTTGTAGAGCAGAACTATTTCAGTAGGGATTCTAACACAATTGTTGGCGCATACAGAAACACAAGTGAAGACAGGATAAAACTATCATTCCCCTACAAAGGAAAAACCTACAATTTATTCGATATGAATGTCGAACCTCTCATTCAAAAAAACACTTATAAAATAAGTAAAACCTCTAATAAAAAAAGAGTTAGCTATTCTTTCACCTACGAAAACAAGGTAAACATACTCGCAGATGTTGATGAAAAAAATTCAGATGCTATATTCGAATTCGATGAACTTCAAACCTTAAGTAAAAAAATCACTTTTGGGTTTTACAGTGATGATCTTTACAACGACACAAAAGATCAAAATGTCCCTTTAAACATCGTAGAAACATACCCTGCAAGATTAATTCTTGATTATTCTAGCTGTCACTCCACTTTGTTTTGGAACGGTGTCCAAACTACCAGAACTATCCAACAAAAGGATACAACGTTCCTAAAGAGCATTCCTGAGGATAATATCATATCAATGTCAGGGAGTAATGTTACTTATTATTCAAACAGAAGATATGTATATCTACACAATGACTCTCAACTTGTAGTAACTGATCTTAATAGATCATGTGATTTCTTCTTTGAAGAAATAGATACGGTTAACAATCTCACACCAACTTTAATATCAAAACAAAAAGATGGCGTTAAAGATTTCCTTGTAAAACTCCCACAAAAAAATAGATATGGATGGGTTAGCACATATGGTTGTGCCGTTAAATGGAAGATTTTAGAAATCAAAAAAGCTGATGATCTAATTGAAGAACAAGGTATTGAAACATTTAAACACCTTCAATCACTCCCATCTCTAAGCGAAGCCATTTTAAGTGAATACTGTGAATTTGAAAAAAACACACCAAAACCTTTGTCAGCTAAATAAAAACGTTTAAATTTGCACCTCAATTAGGAGGTGCCATAGCTCAGTTGGTAGAGCAAAGGACTGAAAATCCTTGTGTCGCTGGTTCGATTCCAGC
>CAWVWF010000151.1:0-9110 GCA_963933885.1 uncultured Flavobacteriales bacterium
TGCCTCTTGTAGGTATCCGAAACACAGTATTTTACACTAACACTACTACGTGTCGGGTACCTACAAGAGGCACCCCTACATTACGAACTGTATTCAATTTATTCAAGACAGTAGTTTGAGCAGGCATGGATCTAAACGTCTCTCTAAACGGAGTTATTAATTTGTGACAATCAATAGTTTATAATAATTCCATTTAGGCATGAGGTATTGTTAAGTTGGTTGTTTTTAACGATAAGAAGTTAAAGTGTTGTAGTTGAGTCTTTTGAGTTCGTGTTGTTAGTTGGTGATTAAGTTAAATCGATATTTGATTCTGGAATTGAGCAAAGGGAAAATAGAAAAATTTTTATGTTTGTTGTAAAACCAAACCTATGAATAAGTCAACTATTTTATCAGGAATATTTTTTATTCTATTTTCATTTCAAGGCTTTTCACAATCTTCAAGTAGTGTAATTTGGAAAGGAAAAGGAGATGTAGCTCAAAGTATTAGCCATATTGTACCTGCAGGTAAACATTCTAAGTTGTTTTACAAATTTAAAAATGTAAGATATGCAACAATGGTAGACTCAGGATCTTTTTATATTGACAATCAAAAGGATCTTATTCATTTTATTGAAGCGCTTAAAGGAGCGATAAAAAAGTCTAAGGAACCTGGAAGTTTCGAGTGGTCTAATAAAAAATATACTGTAAAATCTGGAGGGAATAATTCTACTGAAAAAGGATCTTTCAAAATCTTTATTGGAGACAATTTTTGTCCGATGGATAAAAAGAATGCTAAAAAAATTATAAAGGCCATTGAGCCAATACTTGAAAAGTTTAAAAAAGAAGAGCATTAATCTAAAGCTCTTTTCTCTTTCAATTACCGTACTACCGTAATTCTTGATTTGAGTGGAACGGAAATCTAGAAGGTAAACTATCCGATTTATAATCGGTATTCAAACACAATCAAAACAACATTAATTACTGAATACCGATTATAAATCGGATAGTTTGCCTTTTAGATTGAAAATCAAAAAGTACACAATTGAGTTGAAGGCAAAAAAAACAATCTACTGTTATATACTAAGAATAGTATCGATATGTATTTCGCCGAATAGTAGAAATTCTTCCATATCACCGTACTTCTTGATTTGAGTGAAACGGAAATCTAGAAGATAAACTATCCGATTTATAATCGGTATTCAAACACAATCAAAACAACATTATTACTGAATTCCGATTATAAATTGGTGTTTGCCATTAAATCATTTGTTCACTTCGTTTGGTTATAGAATAAATTGTTAAGTGTGTTCTATTTTCGACAATCGTTAATATCCATTGGAGTCTACAGTCTCCATTTTTTATATCTAAATTTAATTTGCGTAAAAAACACGCAAATAACTTGCAGGTGTGATTCCTTTTTAATTATATTTGCGTCATAAGTACGCAAATTAATTATTCATCCTTAAATTATATATTATGTTTGGATTTAAATACATGAAGTTTGATAGTATGGATTTTGTAATCCAATATCAAAATGGGAAGGTGAAAAGGGAAGGAGCAGGATTGGCATTTTTCTACTTTGCACCCAATAGTAGTATCGTTAGAATTCCATTAAAGAGTATAGATCTTCCATTTATCTTTAATGAAGTTACGAGTGACTTTCAAGAAGTAACAGTTCAAGGTCAGCTGACTTTCAAGGTTGTGGAACCAAAAAAACTGGGAGCGCAATTAGACTTTACGGTTAATGATAACAATCAACACGTAACCGACGATTTTGAGAAATTAACGCAAAGACTAGTCAATGAAGCTCAAACTGCAATTGCTAATCTAGTTCACCAAACGAAAATAACTGGCGTTCTAAATAAGCAAGTTGAAATTCAAGAAAAATTGGTTGAAGGTTTAAAAGAAAGTGAAATTTTAAATCAACTAGGTGTAGAAGCTTTAAGTGTTAATGTATTGGCAATTAAAGCACAGCCCGAAATGGCAAGAGCATTAGAAGCAACAACTAGAGAAGGAATTCAGCAAGAAGCAGATAAGGCCATTTACGATCGTAGAAACTTTGCTGTTGAACAAGAACGCAAGATCAAAGAGAGTGAAATGAACACCGATATTGCAGTTGAAGATAAGCAGCGTCAAATTGTAGAAAAGCAAATGGAAACTGATATCGTTAAACAAGAAAACCAGCGTAAACTGAAAGAAATGGAAGTTGAAGCAGCGGTAGCAGTGGAAGAGAAAAACAAGGAGCTTGTAGCAATGAGAGTAGAGAACGATAAGAAAGAAGCCGATGCGAAAGAGTACTTGTTAAAAGGTGTTTTGAATGCGTATAAGGATATAGACTGGAAGGTTTTAACAGCCATAAATAGTGAGCATATGGACGCAGGTGCCAATATCGCCTTAGCATTTAGAGAATTGGCAGGGAATACGGATAAGATCGGAACCTTAAATATTACTCCGGATTTATTGGATAGCTTATTAACTAAAAAAGCATAACCATGAAGTTTGAACAGGCAATACTAATTAGAAGTAAAACTAGGCTTGAGCAATTGATTGAAAGATTCAATACAAAAGCTCAAGCTGAGTTTTACATCAAAAGATCTGGTGGTAATTTCCAGGTTTACCAAAATGAGCACGATACATTTTACGAAGTATTTAAAGCGCTTCAGAAATTACTAAGTGTATTTCCAAAGTATAAAGTACTGGATCGCTCTTTTCTAACGAACTACCTGTTTACGAATCACGATTTAATTGTTGTTCTCGGACAAGATGGTCTTGTTGCAAATACTGCTAAGTATGTAAAAGGACAACCAATCGCAGCTTTCAATCCAAATCCAGATGCATACAATGGTGTGTTACTTCCTTTTACCGTTAACCAAGCTAAGGATGTTTTTGCAGCCGTAAAGAAAGATGTTTTTCAGACTAAGAAAATTACAATGGCTGAAGCTGAGTTTAACGACGGACAAAAGTTGTTGGCTTTTAACGATTTCTTTATAGGACCTAAAACACATGTGTCAGCAAGATATAAAATAGAATTTGAAGGTAATACGGAAGTTCAAAGTAGTAGTGGTGTATTAGTAAGCACGGGAGCAGGGAGTACTGGATGGATGAGTTCTGTATTTAATATGGTAAAAGGGATCGTTAATTACCACAACCAAGTTTATGATGATTTTCAACAGACAGCCAATTGGGAAACAGAAGAGTTGATATTCGCAGTTAGAGAACCTTTCTTAAGTAAAACAACTGGTACAGAAATAAGCTTCGGGAAAATTAGAAAGCAACGTTTAAAATTACAAAGTTTAATGCCTGAAGGAGGAATTGTTTTCAGTGATGGTATTGAAGCTGATGCTATTCCATTTAACGCAGGTGCAAGTGTGGAGATTGGTATTGCTAAAGAGAAAGCTAATATTATTGTGGGATTTTAATTTAGAGTAGACGGTACGTTTCCTTTCTGTCTTTTATAAAATATACGTCATTTAGTCTTTCTTAAATAAGAGTAATCCCTGTTCAGAAATCACGGGTTTTCAGAACTGGTATTTGGTTGTTGCACTAAATGAAAGTAGGGGGTTCAGAAGGTTTTAGTTTGGTGACACTCACCAAGGTTTTCATTTTTTATTAAAAATGATATACCTTAGTTTTCTAATCATTAAGACTAGATGCTCAAATTAGTACTTACAAAAATATTTGGAATTGTTTTATTAATCTTAGGAGTGTTTCTTCTTTTTAGTGTATCATTTGGTTTGTTAACTTCGGTAAATAACCTGCTTTTAGGCCAGGGTTTAGTTTCAGGAAATTCAGCTTATTCAGTTGGAACTTTAATTGGTCAATTTATAGGATATGTTGTGTTGGGCTTAATTGATTGGGTTCTTTTTAAATTTGGCGTGAAATTACTTTTTAGAAGGAAATATAAAATGGATGAGAATGATATTCTTGATGCTTCTTGATTAGGTTGGTATGTGAATTTTGGAATGCAACATTAAGAAAATTTGCTTCTTAGAATTACGTCATACCAAAATCAGGTGTACGTCACCTAATTTTACGATATCAAACTATCCATTTGAGTCCCGTGAACTATGTTGTGTCTAGTAATGAAGATATCTTCCAGCTCTTGCAATATGATATTCTATTACATCTAATTGCACAATATGATATTAAGCTTGAAGAGCAGTCATTCTCAGAGTCAACTTTCTTACATCAGTTTGTCACAGCTGAAATAAACCCTGTAATACTTATCCCTACACTTATAGGAATCATTCCTAAAGTAGGGAGTAGCCTTAAAGAGATTTACAATAAATTAAAGCCACAATACGATCAATTCATTAAGAAATTCCCAAGTGAAAGTGAAACTCTTTCTAAGTTAAGGAATACAATTGAGGGCAGGAATACGATATATGAAGACAGCGATGTTACTGATTTAATAAGAGCTATCGTTAGTGGGATCGAAGAGAAGAATGAAGTAAAACTGATATTAATTCTCGATGACCTAGACAGAATTGATCCACAACATATATTTAGGTTATTCAATGTGTTTTCAGCTCACCTAAACCCTTCAGAAGGTGAAAGTAATAAGTACGGGTTTAATAAAGTGGTCTTTGTCTGTGATGAGGTGAACATTAGAAATATCTACTCACACAAATATGGGCAAGATGTTGACTATAAAGGCTATTTTGATAAGTTCTACAGCTATGACGTATTCAATTTCAATAATGAAATAAACAACACCGAATACTTATCTGGTATAGTAACTCTAATCAGTAACAGTTACAGTAACACTAATCCTGAGATTGACAAATTCATTAAGGAAAACCTGAACTCTAAATTTTTCAATGCTATTGTTAAAGCTTTAGTTGACAGTAATCTGTTGAACCTTAGATCACTTTTGAAAACAACGCAAAAGGATTTAGGCTTTGATAGTAAGTTGATAAACATGATTGATGATCATACTTCGATATTGAATTGGCAGGTTCCTGGAATTATGCATTTATGTGTTCTAAGGCAAATTATTGGGGATACCCATTCTCTGCGATCTGTTTTTAAAGAACTACAAAAGAATGGGAGTATACGATTGGAAACACGAACATTACTTCGTTTGATGGAACAACAATTAACTATAAGCACTTATAAGTATCACAAATTCTCTAATAACCAAGATGAGTGGACATATAACCTAACAGGAACAAAACTTCGTATAAAGTTTACATTACAGACAAATCATTTTCCAATTGAATTACATCATGTAAGACTAGTACAAACTGCAAGAGGAGACAGTGTTCATTTTGGCTCAGTAAATGTTTCTGAAAGTGATCTTTATGAAATAATATTAGATAACATAGAAATACTGGGTAACAAGGGTGTTCTTTAAGACCTACCCAATCATAGCATTATAATTAATCTCATCAATAATACTAATGATCTTACCAGCCTCAGCATCATCGAACATACCAAACAATCCTTGATCGTTCATATCTGTAAATGGTGCTTCGAAAAGCATCCTCTTATCTATTATGCCGTTAGTAGTTAAGTAGGTGATGATAACATTTAGAAACGTCATTTGATCGGCTTGGAGATTCCCTGCTTGTATAAATACAGCAAAAGCTTCTCTAGCTGATTCTTCAGACAATCCAACTATTCCACGGATGAAGTTACCAAGTGGCTGTTCTCCATATTCCTTTATGTAATCATCACGTGTTCCACGATCCTGACCATCAAACAAAATCTTCTCTAGTGCTTCAATCTCAGCCTCAGTAATTGGTTCGTTTGAAGACAGCTTTGAAATCGTAATATGACTCTTGTTTTCTCTAACAAATCGCTCTACACGTTTCTTATAAATCCCAGAGTTACCATAATTCGTTAACGGTTCTCTTGCAGTAGAAACTACCTCAGAATCCTCTATATTTAAGTATATCGGGCGCTTATCCACCTTGTCAAGGTACTGTACTAAGTTCCTAACATCACTTCTGATGCTCTCCATTTTGGTTTGCTTCAGTTCCTTATAGAAATCAGGATCTCGCATGCTTTCAAGCAACTGCTTATGTTTAAGTACCTGTGGTATTGTATATTTCTTACTCAGCTCTTCAGCAATGAACGCTAAGTTTTCTTCGTATCCTTTTTGCGATCCCAGCATAAGTAAACTTGCCAGTTGTAGCTTCAACATCAATAAATCAAACCTCCTTGCAGTTTCATTGATTAATTCTGGGGATGGTAAGCTTGAAAGATGTGTTTCTATTTGGTGTACATCGTCTGAATCTAATCTGTTCCATCTTGGGCGCTTGCTAAACTCCTTAACGTAACGCAACTTCATATCTACTTGGAAACGATCTCTATTTAAACCGGCAACAGCTCCATGTAGTATATCCAGTAAATCCTTAGATAAGGCAATATTATCGTCTTCACCAGTTTCAGCTAATAACCTGCTCACCTGTAATCTTGATTCAAATATCTGCTGTGTTATTGGTTTACTACCAGCACTTTCTTTTCCTTTCTTGTTGATCTCGAAGAAGTCAAAGTTCTGACAAACGTCAAAAATGATGAAGTGATCTTTATCTTGACCAGGTCCGAAAACATCAGGACATAATCGAGTCCCTCGACCAACCATTTGCCAGAATTTAGCATATGATCGTACAACCTTAAAGAATATCAAATTCAGTACACGTGGAGCATCAATACCAGTATCCATCATATCAACAGAAACTGCTATTTGTGGAAGATTCTCCTCCTCTTTATCACAGAAAGCTTCAATTAGACTTTGGGCATGAGATACTTCATTGTGGATCATAGAAATGAAACCTGATCGTTGCTCTGGGTATCTTTCAGTAAAACAGTCTACAATAAACTTCGCGTGATTCTGGTTGACAGCAAAAATGATGGTACGTCCAATCTTATCACCTCCTTCAATTCGTAATCCATCCGTCATTAAGGTATCCAGCACCTTGTTAACCGTATCCTTATTAAACAACCACTTATTCATGTTGTTGGCTTTGATCTCCTCAGGAAACAAGCCAGTGGTTTTATCTTCAAATGTGTCTTCGTATTTCGCTTTATCCTCATCCGATAAATCCTTGTACTTAATTCCCTCTCTCAGAAATTCTGTACTTACATCAATCGTTTTGTAGGGCGTTAAATATAACGGTGTAGCTTCCTCCAATTCAAAGGCAAAAGTAGGATCATCGTTACTACAACCAAACAATTCAAATGTGTTGTGATCGATGCTATCCTTAGGTGTAGCTGTTAAACCAACCACCATTGCATCAAAGTATTCGAAGATAGCTCCATATCTATTGTAGATGGATCTGTGCGCCTCATCCACGATAATTAGATCGAAATGCCCAACACCATAAAAGCGACCTTCATCGTCCTTACAATTGTCTATTCGGTTCATCATACTTGGGTAAGTACTAAAAACCAAACGCGTTGTATCGTTCTCTTTTTCAGCTGTTAAATCAATTGAGGAAAGATCTGGTAAATGTTCCCCAAAGTTCTTTTTGGCTTGAGATACCAGTGCATTTCTATCTGCTAAAAACAGTACTCGCTTAACCCAGTTGTTCTTAAACAATACGTCAACCAATGCAGCTGAAGTTCTTGTTTTACCACTACCAGTAGCCATTACAAGTAATGCATTTCTGTTATTTCCTCTCAATCCATCTTCACCATCAACAATAAATGATTCTGCAATACGCTGGATCGCTTCCATTTGAAACGGACGACCAGCAATATTCTCATTTACTGAAGCACTTCTAATATCTTTTCTAGTTTCACGCTGTTGAATACACCACTGCAATTCATCCTTAGTGAAAAAACCATGAACTCGTCTTGGTGTGCTGTAGAACGTATCATCCCAAAGCATTGATTCATAACCGTTGCTATAGAAAATAACAGGACGTTGTCCGTGCATCGCTTCCAAACAATTTGCATAAAGAAAAGCTTGATGTTTTCCAACTTCAACATCTTTAGATGTACGCTTAGCCTCAACAATTGCTATCGGTAAGCCATCATCTCCCCAGAGTACGTAATCAACAAATCCGTTTCCTCTTGGGTTATCTCTATTTATAGGCATCCCTTTAACAGGATATTCTATCTCGTGACCAGCTCTTAAATTGTGCCAGCCAACTTCTTTTAAATCAACATCAATAAGATGCTTCCTCGTTTCAGCTTCATTAAACTCAGGTTTAACATCAACCAAACGATTCTGTTTCTGAACTTGAATTGCAGCTTTCGCTTCAGCTGTTTGTTCTTTAAATATATTAAATGCTTCTTCTGTTTGTTGTGCCAGTTCAAGCGCTTGTTCCTTCTCTTTTAACAGGGCATCAATCTGAGCCTGTAAACCATCTTGTTCCTTAATTCTTTCCTGCTG
The DNA here is from genome assembly GCA_963933885.1 of uncultured Flavobacteriales bacterium. Taxonomy (GTDB): domain Bacteria; phylum Bacteroidota; class Bacteroidia; order Flavobacteriales_C; genus CAWVWF01. Next base: position 8,324 of record CAWVWF010000151.1, read on the forward strand.
AAGTTCTTTTAGCTTCCGATTCGCTTCTCCTACTTTAGGGATTCGCGAACTATCAAACACACCCGGTAAATCATCTGGATCTTCGGCATAATTACCTGCAAACCATTTCAAGAAAGCATACAAATACTTAATACTAATTAAGGCATCTTCTCTGGTTACTCTATTTCCGTAGTGAGCTGCGTTGTTCCCAGTCTTCCTTACGATATGAAGCCCGTTATGGACTGCATAAGGCATTAAGTTTTTTACCTGATAATCATTCATCAGATTCACCAAATCCTTGTTAAACGGCAGGTCTAAATACTCTGCTTCATATAACTTATAGATCGTTTCTTCTAGTACCAAACGACAATAGTTAGCCGAAGAAACAGGTTCTGTAGAAATACGTTCCTCAGCCTTCTTCATCTTGAAGAAAACCTCTGGCCATTCAGTTTTTAAGAATAGGAAATTACTCATTATTTAAGTGTTTTTCGGCTCAATACAATTCCATTTAATCCTTGAGGCAACGCACAGACAAACCCGGGGTCTTAATGGCATCGTCGCCTCTGCTTAGCTCGTCATAGTCGTGGTACAAACTGCGGAGCCAAGCTTCGTAAGTATAGCTCTCCGTAGAACTCCACCAGTAACCAGAGGCACCAATAAAACTGAAATTACCACTGTTTAGACGGCCGCCGCCCGGAAGGCCTAACCATCCGTAAGCATCTGAGCCGTTTCCATTATTATTCCAGCCTGAAGTAGCTTTTAAAGCTATTCCTTCTGTTCCATTATGACCGTTGGATGTCAAGTAATC
>CAWVWF010000152.1:0-8937 GCA_963933885.1 uncultured Flavobacteriales bacterium
AGTTCTGGAACTGAAGCTGTAATGAGTGCTATTCGTTTGGCTAGAGGATATACAAAAAGAGATAAAATAATCAAATTTGAAGGATGTTACCATGGTCACGCTGATCACCTTTTAGTTAAAGCTGGAAGTGGATTGGTTACTTTCGGATCATCTTCATCTGCAGGAGTACCGGAATCATTTGTTAACGAAACATTGGTACTTCCATTAAACAATAAAGAGGCAGTTACTAAAGCTTTTGCTGACTATAAAGACCAAGTCGCTTGTATCATTATCGAACCTATTCCAGCAAACAATGGATTGCTTTTACAAACTAAAGAATATCTAGAATTTTTAAGAACTGCGTGTTCTGAAAATGGAGCTGTTCTTATTTTTGATGAAGTAATTTCAGGATTCAGAGTTGGTTTTGAAGGTGCAGCGGGTTTATATAATATCAAACCTGATATCGTAACATACGGTAAAATCATTGGTGGAGGAATGCCTGTTGGTTGTTATGGTGCATCATCTGAAATCATGAGTAACATCGCTCCAGAAGGTGATGTTTATCAAGCAGGAACTTTAAGTGGTAACCCAGTTGCCATGAGTGCTGGAAAAGCTGCATTGAGTGTTTTAGCTCAAGATGGTTTTTACGAAGGACAAACAAAAAGAACACTTGATTTTGTAGAAGACTTAAGAACTCACATTACTAACAAAGGATACAAAATCACAATATTCACTGTTGGATCTATTTTCTGGTTGGCTTTCGCTGATGTTGAAGCTATAAGAGATGCTGATGCTATTGATGGTGATTCTATGAAGTACTTCAAGTCTCTTTTCGGAAAGTTATTGAATAGAGGTGTTTACCTTGGACCATCTGGATATGAAGTTGGTTTTGTAAGTGCTGCACATACTCCTGAATTGTTATCAGAAGCTGCTACAATTATCAAAGAAGTATTGGACGAGGTTGATGCTGAGATTGGGTTTTAATAACTGAAATTATAATTTTTTCATTCGTTTAAAAATCAAAACATCCTTATCAATTTGAAAAAGGTGATAACTACCTATTACATTAAATTCATCTTTGAATTTAAATAAAACTTGATTTTCAAACTTACAATGAACAAGGAAGAACTTCCTTAAGTCAGAATGATCTTCTATTAAACCTTTCCATTCTCTTGTCATAAGTTTGTTGCCTTTCAAGGAAGGTCTACTTGGAAGATAAGAAGAAAGAACACTCATCTTTTCCTCTTTTGCCGATACCTCTCTGTTTTTCGTATACATCAAATAATTCAAATTATCTGATTTGCCAAACCAACAACTATCCAAAACGAAATAGTTTAAAGAATCTAACACTTCGGATATATATTTAGGTTCTATTCTCTTTTCATTTTTAGAGATCTTAATACCTTCTTTATAATAAATAACATATCTAAAACCAATTGTTGAATGACTTGAATCTGGATGCACAAAACTCTTAGCATATCCTCCGAAAGCTGGAACTCCATTGATCAACCCTAAGCGTTTATCATACCAATTCGCACCCATAACCAATTTTCCTTTTTCATCAAACTTCTCTCTATTCAATATCGTAATAAGCATCTTCGAATCTTCTGACTCCAATAAATTCAATGATCTTAACTGCGCATTACGATAAGGTTTATAATCAGAAAAACTTAGGTTCATCCATTCAGATATGTTACCTCCAATATGATTTACTTTATCGTTGATCGTTTGAAAATCGTAATCTGGAGTTGTCTTTCTATTAGGGTAACTATTAGAAGTAAATTCATTTCTGTTATTCCAATTTAACCTAGAAAACACATTTTCCCCTAAGAATTTATCAAATCCAATATCTCTATCTGTAAAACGTAAATTCAAAAGCATAGTGTTATCAGACGTTTCTTCAGTAATCTTTAAGTTAGTCTTCGTCCATGTTCCTTTTTTAGTAACAAGAGAAGATTCTTTTCTCATCATGTACTCCCACTGAATTGGAGTAGGTAATGAAATTGAGATATCATCCCTTTTTAATTCCTTCTTTAACTTCCCTTCCTTCCAATGCAAATATGCAAGGGTTTGATTATAAGAAACTCCGACAACTGGATAATCTTTATATACAGGATGCCAATAATACATCTGAGTCATTACTTCGATACTTGAATTTTTAAAATCATGAATCCATGCGAGGGTGTCAGGGTAGATATTAATTTCTTTTCTTCTTACATACTGTTCATCTTCTACCCAATATTCATAAATTAATTTTTTGGCATTTAACTTTATTCCATAATATTCACCTTCTACATACAAACCAGATTCTCTCAATAACCACTTGTTCGAATCATTCTCCAAAGCCTTAGATAATGAAGGCTTATAATTCAACTTCGTACCAGCTTCCCCATAATCAAGAGTCCATTTCCCTGCATCCTCTTCACCTAAAGCTACTCTAGCAATAGAATCAAAAACAGCATGAACAAATTCTTGATACTCGCCATTAGTTACTTCATGGGTTTTAAAGTAAAATGGCTGATATGCTTTAGTTAAAAACTCACTTGTTACTTCTTTTAAAAAAGGTTTAGGTTCTCCTATTAGTGTTAATAAATTAGAATCTGATTGATAATACTTAATACTATTAGGTAAAGGAATTTGCAGATTATTCTCTTTCAAAGCATCCAGCATAGAAGCAGGATTATAATATTCGAACCCTTTTAGTTTTTTAACCCTTACCTTCCCTCTACAATCTTTAGAATAAAAAAAAATTCATTAGCTGAAAACAAAGGCGTTACTTGAGAGCTAAAATATGAGCTTGAAAATGTATCGACAATGCAAGTATTGCTTTGAGATAAAACATTTAATGACAGAAAAATAAGAATCGAAAATAATTTCATATAAATCTAATTACAACAGTATATCCCGAATTAGTTAAAAAGTAACTTTTTAACTTGGTTTCTTATTCGATACAGCTTCACTTCTACTTTTAACTATCTCTAAAATCATAGAATTAAAGTCATCAAGGATAAAGTCTGCCCAGATCTTACTATAGAAATTTAAGGTTGTTGTTATCCTATAAGTACAAGTAAGCTCAACTAAACATATATTGTTATCTTGAGGAATTATATTGTAGCTACCGGCAATTACATCGAAGTACTGACCCCCGATCATTACATGTTCATCGAGTGTTGTTGGAGGAATAGATTTCGGGTCAACATTTATATCATAAGAAAAACCATAACCTTCATTCCATGTTTTGATTTTCTCTTCGAACCTAATTCCTTTTTCCCAAGTGATACTTCTAACACCTCCCACACCTTCTACATTAAGTACCCCGTTTAATGGTTTAGGTACTCCTATTATATGTACAAAATGGGTTTCAATTTCATCACTTTGAATAGATTCTACATTCTTAATGTTTTTCCAAATGTCATCTCTATTAGCTTGTACCTCTATTGTCGTTACTACAGTATGAAAATCATTTGAAGGTTGAATATTTTCTTCAATTCCAAAAATCAATAAAGGAAGTAATAAGGATGCATATAGTTTAGTACCATTACCCCTAGCCTTTAACTTAATCAATCTGTAAATAAAAGCACTTAAGGTACCGAAAAGTAAAAACGGAGCAACGATAACAACTAAACATATCATACCATCAAATCGCATGATATAACACAAAAAGAAAAACGTCATTGTGATTCCCCAAGGCATCAACAAATACGTCTTATAAGACTTTAATTGTTCTTTAGTTGAAAGTAATACCGGTATAGAACCGAGTATTACAGGTAAAGCGAAAATATAAGTAATGGATACATTTCTATGATTAGCCGTTATTAATAGCATAGCTATAAAAGCATAAGCTACACCTGCAGATAATCCAATAACAAGTGTTGCAAACCTCGACTTAAACATAATGATCTATTAAATCTCTACACCTTCTGGCAAGTATCTTTTGAAGTTTTCTATAATACCTGGATGAACATCGTTATCAGCATTTTTGATTCCTAAATTCTGTCTAACACGCTCTTCGAAATCAACCAATACATTCATGTAGTTTAAGAATCCATCATATGGAGATTCATAATGAGAGAAGTATTTATGTACATCTCCATCACTCCAGAACTTCGTACACATGTAGTAAAAATGATCTGATGTTTGAAGCTTAATCCAATCGTCTTTGATTTTAGGATCAGTTACTTTCTTAACTAATTCTTCTAATTTATAAAGCGATTCGAAAGCATCATCTTGAATTGGGTTACCCAACCAAGCTGTTAAATCTCTTTCAGCATCTGCCCAAGAAATTGTATTGTGAATATCAATTCCTGAAACTGGACTCAATTGTTTTGAAGCTTCTGAGGGTGTTACAAATTCAAATTGTGAATGATTGATAATTTGATTTGGTAGCTCTCTCATGAATTCGAAAATTCCACTTTCTTCCCATTGGTGTTCTCCGAAAGTTTCATAATCCATAAATAGATTAATGATCTCTTGATTCCAAGCTGTATCATTTACCCATTTCCCGAATGTTTCAGCGTGAAGTGGCCATGACTCCCATGATCTTTCTGAAAAACGGAAAGCGATATCATCACTTAATTTATAGTTTTTCAATAGTAAATTCATATCAGGATGCTGACAGTGAGCATACATAAAGTTTGGACTTCTCCAATCCATTACATGATCCGCACCTTCAGTAATCATAGTTCTGTACCCCATTTCGTGTACTAAACTACCAATCTGATTATTATAAATTAATTCTGTATTTCTAAAAGTAGTAGGTGTTTGTCCAAAGTGCTCTTTTACTTTCGCTGTTTGCTTAGCAACTTGAGCTTTAAATTCTTCAGGACTAACTAAAGCAGACAATGAGTGTCCGTATGTTTCAGCAATAAACTCAACACAACCTGTAGCGGCTAACCTTTTGAAGGAGTCTAAAACATCTTGAGCATATAACTCAAATTGCTCTATACATACACCAGAGATTGAAAAAGAAACTTTAAAGTTTCCGTTATGTGCTTCAATTTGCTCCAATAATAATTGGTTCATCGGTAAGTAACACTTGTCTGCTACCTTACGCATGATCTCTCTATTCAACTTTTCGTCGAAGTAAGAATCATCCTTACCAATATTAAAAAAACCGTATTCCTTTAATCTAAACGGTTGGTGAACTTGAAAATAAAAACAAAGCTTTTTCATCCTTCTTATTATATAGTGTCCTCGTAAACTTCTTTAACTTTTAAAGCGGCATATTCCCACTTCATTTCATGAACCTCATCAGTTCCATCTGCTGCCAATTGCTTGGAAAGCTCTTCATGCTTCAACAATCCAATAATCGTATCAGCAACAGAATTCACATCCCAAAAATCAACTTTAATTGCGTTGTTTAAAATCTCAGCAACTCCAGACTGTTTAGAGATAATCACAGGAACTCCTGTTCTCATAGCTTCTAATGGTGTTATCCCAAATGGCTCTGATACTGATGGCATTACATACACATCAGTCATCCCAAACAAATTGTTAGTTTCTTCAAATTTCAAGAAACCTGTAAAGTGAAAACGATTGCTAATTTTCAATTCAGCAGCTCTCTCAACTAACTTGATAAACATATCACCGTTTCCAGCCATTACGAAATGCGTATCAGGTAAAACATCCAATACTTTCCTAGCAGCTTCAACAAAATAATCTGGACCTTTCTGGAAAGTTACCCTTCCTAAAAACGTCACTATTTTTTTGTCGATTAAATTTTCTTTTGGATAATATTGAACAGGCTTTGGAACAACTGCGTTGTGTACTACAACTACCTTACTTGGATCAATACCGTATCTATTAATTAAGATTCTTCTTGTTAAACGAGATACACAAATTACTTTATCAGCAACTTCACAACCTCTCTTCTCCATGTCGTAAACCTCTTGGTTTACATTATCTCCAGATCTATCAAATTCTGTAGCATGAATATGAACAACTAATGGTTTCCCACTAACTTCCTTAGCCATAATAGCTGCTGGAAAAGTTAACCAATCATGTGCATGAATAATATCAATCTCATTGTCTTTTGCAACCTGCATAGCAACTGCTGCATACTTTGAAACTTCAGTAATTAAGTTTTTTCCATACTTCCCATCAAAACTAAATTTAGCTGTACTGAAAGTTGAATCTACTTTTAAAGTCTCAACATCAAACTCTTGTCTCTGCATAAACTCCTCAGGAGATACATAGGGAACAATGTGAGAATGAATTTGAAGGTAAGAAACCTTCTTTAAGTTTTCAGTAAAAGTGTCGTTTTGAAAATTAACCTCAACAGTACCTGCATCGATTAATTTAAACTTCTCTGTATCTTCTTTCCCAAATAGTTTTGGAACTACGAATAATACATCAACATTATTTTCGATTAGTCCACTTGTTAATCCATAACAAGCAGTTCCCAATCCTCCTGATATTTCTGGTGGGAATTCCCACCCAAACATCAAAACTTTAAGTTGTTTCGAAGCCATACTTATAATTTATTATCGTTTCGCTGATTAATCAACGTGTTAATTCTTATCAATTCAGACACACTCCAAGCTTGAGATATTGTTCCTTTTGCATTAAAAGGTGCTTCTGCGTTATATATTTCTGCTATAGATCCTATTCCGTACTCCGTCAATCCTTCTTCAAAGGAACTATAAATTTTGCGGAGTAAAGGTAATGCAGAATCTCCAAATACAGCAAGATAACCACCAGCAAAATGTCCTAATAACCAAGGCCATACAATCCCTTGATGATATGAATTGTCTCTCCTATTTTGATCACCTGCATATTCACTAATATATTTAGGATCATCTTGTGCTAATGTTCTTAGCCCCCTTGGGGTTAAAAGCTTTTCTTTAACTTGTTTTAAGATAGACTCACTCATTGCTTGATCACAAACTGAATATCGTAAAGAAGTTGCAAATACTTGATTTGGACGGAAACTCCAATCTTTCTCGTCAATCTCACAAGCATCAGCCAAATAGCCTTTAGTCTCATCCCAAAACATTGTTTTGAAAGCAGGTTTAATCTTACCTGGTAATGCTTCCCATTCTTTTACAAAATCAGTATCTCCTGAAGCATTTGCAAGCTCTATAGAAAATGAAATTGCATGATACCATAATGCGTTTAATTCAACTGTAAAACCTGCCCTAGGTGTAACTGGCACCCCATCAACCTTCGCATCCATCCAAGTTAACGCAACATCAGGTTGTCCACCGTATAGCAGTCCACTTTCATCCATGTGAATATTATAAAGTGTACCTGTTTTATAATTTATTAAAATATGTTTAATCTCTTTATTAAAGTCTGCCCATGTCTCTTTAGAAGTTCCTGTTGCATCCACATACTCTTGTAATGCCCAAAAGAACCATAAAGAAGCATCTGCTGAATTATATCGTGCTGCAGCTCCAACTCCTATATTAGTCATTAAACCTCCTTTTAAATCCTTAAGCATCGTTTTTAAAACTTGCTTACAAACTTCAGGTTGGTTTCTAGCTATTGTTAATCCTGGTAAGGATAAAAATGTATCTCTTCCCCACCTACCAAACCAATGGTAACCAGCGCTCACTTCTACTCCTTTTTTAGATACTGAAAAGAATTGTTGTGCAGATCTTTCTAAGTAGTTATCGAGACTAGATAATTTATTTTTTGACTCTAATGATTTTTTAAATACGCTTTCTAAATTTTCTATCTCAGCTTTTGAAGTCGATATCGAAACAATAACTGGCGTATCTTTCTTCAAATGAAACTTCAGTAATCCCGGTGAATATAAATCTTCATTAAATTCATACCCTCTATCCAGTTCTCTTAAATATTCAGCATTATAAAACCAATTTCCTTTATTTGAAAATTCATTTTCTACAGATGTTTGAATATATACGTCATCATACTCCTCATCTAAACTATAACTTATACCGTTTATAGTTTTCACTACAGGTACTAATTTATCTTCCGAAGATCTTAATTTATGAATTCGTCTAAAAGACGAAAATGGTCTAATCTTAAAATTAGTATCTTCTCCTTCAATTAAGGTATATCGAACCAATGTTTGATTAACATCCTTAACACAAAGTAATTCCTTTTTGATTGTTTTATTTCCAACTTTATAAATCCATGTTGGAATTGTTTCTAATTCAAAATTATCTAAAAACAAATATCCTTTTGGATGAACAAAATGGTTAAACTGATGTACTCCTAGCTCAAGCTTTGATTCATTATCCAATACCGTTTCATGTAAGCAATTTACTAACACATAACTATGGTGGTCTAGCTGTGGCTGTCTAGCAACCAATAAACCATGATATTTTCGAGTATTCACACCACAAAGAGAAGTACTTGCGTACATCCCAATATTATTGGTTTCGATAAACTCCTTTTTGGAAGATCTACCGAAATCTTGGAGGAACTCTTTATCAAATTTAATTGCCTCCATTTACTTTTTATTTTGCTTATAAAAATTAATCAATCCGTTTGTTGAACCATCGTGTCCAATAACTTCATCATTATTTTTTAATTCTGGTAAAATTGCTTTTGCTAATTGTTTTCCAAGTTCAACTCCCCATTGATCGAATGCATTAACATTCCATATTAAACTCTGAACATATATTTTATGCTCATACATGGCAGTTAAACTTCCTAAAACTCTTGGCGTTAATTTCTTAACCATAATAGAGTTAGTTGGTCTATTTCCGCTAAAAACTTTGTGAGGTAACAATTCGCTTACTGCTTCAACACTCAAACCTGAAGACTCAAGTTCTGCTTTAGCTGCTGCTTCTGTTTTACCCTTCATCAATGCTTCTGTTTGAGCAAAAAAGTTAGAAAGTAAAATTGCATGATGATCACCAGTTGGATTCTGAGAATTAACTGGTGCTATAAAATCACAAGGAATTAATTTAGTTCCTTGATGAATTAATTGAAAAAAAGCATGTTGTCCGTTAGTACCTGGTTCTCCCCATACAATTGGTCCAGTAC
>CAWVWF010000153.1:0-8829 GCA_963933885.1 uncultured Flavobacteriales bacterium
AGACTGAAGAAAAATAAATCACTTGAACCTACACATAAAGATGTTCCATTGCAACCAATTGAAATTGGGAATAAAGTTGTTTTGAAAAACATCTTTTTCGATGTAGATAAGTTTACATTGAAATCTGAGAGTAAAGTAGAATTGAAAAAATTAGCAGAGTTTCTTGAGAAAAATCCAACTTTAAAAATTGAAATTGGAGGACATACAGATAATCAAGGTTCTAAAGCTCATAACCAAGTCTTATCTGAAAACAGAGCGAAATCTGTTATGGATTGGTTAGTTACTAATGGTATCAAAGCTGATCGTTTATCTCATAAAGGATATGCTGATAGTGAACCAATTAGTGATAATACTAAAGAGGAAGGAAGAGCTGAGAACAGAAGAACTGAGTTCAAGATAACAGGTAAGTAGGAGAAAAGTATTGAACAAAAAAAAAGGGTAGCTAAAACATATGTTTAGCTACCCTTTTTTTGTTTTTTAAATTGGCTTATTCGCAAGCTTCTTTAAGAACTGAAGTAACATATAAGTTAACTTCTGCCCATGTTTTACTTTCACCATCAGCACCTGCGTGTAATGGACCACAAATCGTATTCAATCCTTCGATTGCATCAGCTCCGTTAAAGTCCAAAATGTTAAGCTCACCATTAAAACTAATTGAGTCTCCAGAAACTGAATAGTTTAAGGTAACATCTTTCGTGATTTTATTTAAAGTAACACTAACAACTACTTCATTAGAATCTTTGTTGAATGAAACGATAGAGGCTTTAATTAAAAAAGTAGATTCCATTTTACCGAAATATTCTTCTTTAACTCTTTTGTTTCTTGCTATGTCTTTTGTTTCAAGAGTAGATATAGGAATTGAAATTGTTGCGTTTGCAAAAACCTCTTCTGGAGTATCAGCTACTTTAGTTCCTTCTACAGTGAATTTTGTGAAAGTTCCTTTAACTTCTTTCTTTTCTGTAGTTTTAAAACCACCGAATCCTATTGTTGTGTTTTCAACATCATAACCTTTTTTACAAACTTGTGGTGTTGCTGTAGCTGAAGAATCTTTAGCTACTGTAGTTGTGGAAGTTGTTTCTTTTGCTGTTTCCCCACCGCAAGAGATTAATAATCCAACTGCTGCAATTGATACAAATATCTTTTTCATTTTTCTGTGTTTTATAGATACACAAGTTTAAAACGAAATAGTGGAAGAAGGAAATTATTAAGGTGCTTTGTATTCGTAAACACCAAGATCTGGTTGTCCATCAACAGTTCTGAAGGAATTGTCTAGATCTTTACCGAGAAAAGGAATAAGGTTGTTTACGATATTAATATCTCCTGCATCGATTGCTTTAGAGTTCGCCTTTAAATGAAAATCATTGTTTGAAGTGTCCTCAAAATCAGGTGTTTCGTTTACAATACAATTTACAAATTCAGGAAGGGTTGATTTAGTTTCGTCATTATCAACCTTGATTAAACAGTCTTTGAAAAGAAAGTTGAAATCACCTCCAGTTTCTTCACTCAATAAAATTTCGTTGTTTTTATTCCCGTATATAATAGAACTGAAAAAGTTAGCTTCAGAAAGGTTTCTTGTAATAATGTTCTTGTCAGCATCTTTGTACCAGTTGTTTAATAGTATAGCGGGCTTGTCAGAATTGCTATTACTATAACTACCAAAAGTGCAGTGATAAAAGTTATACTTTCCACCTAAGGAGAACGCTCCACAATATTCTCCACAGTTTGAAACTGATGTATTGTAAGCTAAAATGTCTGTTCCTCTTCCTGATATTCCTATTGAAGAACAGTTCTTAATGATTGTGTTTCTTAGAGTTAAAGTTGGATTACTACTTTGAACACTATTGATTGTATCACATTGAACTCCAATCCGTGCATTTTTTATCACTGCCCATTGGATACTATTATCGAAACTTAAAGGGAATAAATATACACCTAACCATTGTCCGGCAACATCTTCATACCATGGTTCTAATCTGTCTCCTTGTAAAACGACTGGTTTATCTGCAGTTCCTTTGATTTTTAGTGATCCACCATAATAGGCGAGTATTGCTCCGTTATTGTGAAAGTAAACTTGTGCTCCAGCTGAAATATTTAATTCACACATTGAGTCGATAACTGCTATTCCGTAAACAACATGAGGCGTGTCACTTGTCCATGTTTCCGAACAGTTTAAAACAAATGAAGATTGACCGTTTGCAGGACGATGGTAAATAGCATTTTGTCCGAAAGCAACAAGATTCACATCCTGAATATTACCGTTAGTTGTAAATACAATTGAGTCTTTAACTATAAAAGGTAGATTACCAGCATTTGGATCAACTGTTACTTCAGCAAATACCCAGATTGAATCTTCGGCTCTTATTTCTATATTGTTAAAACTAGATCCTGCAACACCATCTACATTAATTCTAAATGGTGAATTAGTTCCTCCTGCAATTTTTAAAGATGAAATTACAATTGGATTTTTATGTGGGTTTTTTATTTTGAAACTTCTTGTACTAGATCCGATAGTTGTAAATACAGTATCGAAAAATAAAGTGTCTGTTGTGAAATCTATTTTCTCAGTATCAGAATCTGCATAGTTGTCTTTTTGACAAGATGATACTATGGCAACAATAATAACTAATATTCCAAGCGCTTTTTTAAGCATAATACAAATCTAAATTAAAATTTGAAAGCAACCTTAAATTATACGATTTGGAGCTTGAAATATTGTTATGATTTGTTGAAAATAGGGAAGCTTAAAAGATTACTAAAAAAAAGTGATTTTTATTTGTGAATTCTTAATTACTCTTACTATCTTTGTCGACCAATAAATAAGAATACAGATGAAAAAAGGTATACATCCAGAGAATTATAGATTTGTTGTTTTTAAAGACATGTCTAACGAAAGTCAGTTCATAACAAAATCATGTGCTGAAACAAGAGAGACTATTGAAGTAGATGGTACTGAGTATCCTTTATTTAAATTAGATATCTCTAACACTTCTCATCCATTCTATACTGGTAAATCAACTATCGTTGATACTGCTGGAAGAATTGACAAGTTCAAAAACAGATTCGCAAAACACCTTAGTAAATAAGTTAAGGTTTTTTATAAAATACCAAGAGCCATTCCGTTATCGGAATGGCTTTTTTGGTTTAAGAATTATTATCTTCAAGTTCAACCTTTTTACGCCTTATGAAAATTGTTTTAGTTGATTCGAATTGGAAGAAGTTATTACCATTAACATATACCCGACCTATATCTCATGTAAGATGTGGGATTTTGAAAATTCACGAAAAATGGGATAAGTATTTGAACTCTGAATCTGTTTCAGTTTCAGAACCGTTTTTAAATCCAAAGTTTTTTAAAGAATTTGAAGGCGCAGCTCTAATTTTGAATTCTAAGTTTTTGCCAAGTGCTGATTATTTGAAAGCGATTTCAAATTTAGGAAATGGTGAAATGTTAGTTGGAAGTGAAGGTTGGATGGCAATAAAGTCTGATGTTGGATTTAAAAAAGAAAGCTGGGAAGGTTTAGAATCTAAAAAGTTTGAAGGTAATGTTACTGTAATTAATAGTTGGTGGGACTTATTTAAAGTGAATCTCCAAGAAATTGAAAACGATTTTAAATTAATTACTCAAAACAGAACTTCACAACCTTTATCAAAGACGAATATACTAATTGGTTCTCCAGATAAAATCTTTATTGAAGAAGGTGCATATGTGGAAGGATGTACTTTAAATACAAACGACGGTCCCATATATATCGGAAAAGATGTTGAGGTAATGGAAGGTACTATTATAAGAGGTGCATTTTCCGTTCTGGATAATTCTAAAATAAAATTAGGTGCTAAAATTTATGGACCAACTTCAGTTGGTCCTAAATGTAGAATAGGGGGAGAGGTTAAGAATTCAATTATTCAAGGTTATTCAAACAAGTCTCATGATGGATATCTTGGGAATTCTATTATTGGTGAATGGGTGAATTTAGGAGCTGATACCAATTGCTCTAATTTAAAAAACACTTTCTCGGGCGCTAAAGTTTGGGACTATGAAAGTAGAACTTTAGAAGTAAGTGGTGAAGTGTTTATTGGTGCTTGTTTTGGGGATTATTCAAAAACAGGAATCAATACAATGATTAATACCGGTACTGTTATAGGTGTGAATGCAAACGTATTCGGAGAAGGCTTTCCTCCAAAGTATATACCTTCTTTTAGTTGGGGTAAAAATGAAATATATCAATTTGAACGTGCTTGGAAAGTGAACGTGAACATAGCAGAAATGGCTGGTGAACAATTAACTAAACTTGATAAGGCTATTTTAAAAAGTATACAAGAAATTCCGCTTGAAATTTTCGAATAAATAATTAAATGTCAATATGACTGTAAGTCGTAATTGGCATATCCATTGACCTGTATAAGTCAGTACTAAAAATGATGAATTTAAAGGTGTGATTCGTAATATTTAAAATTACTCCACGCCAATTTGTCGCAAAGAAACGATGATGCAAAGTATACTAGATTTTAAAAATTTAATGCTAGATAATATAATAGATACAGAAGCTGAATTTATTCCTTTATTAACTTCGGAAGAAGATGATGAGTTTATGAATGCTTCAATCCCCGATGAATTACCAATCCTTACTTTAAGGAATACAGTTTTATTTCCGGGTGTTGTAATTCCAATAACGGTTGGAAGAGACATGTCTATCAAACTAGTTAATGACGCCTATAAAGGAAACAAGACTATAGCAGTAGTGTCTCAAAAAAATGTTGATCAAGAAGATCCAGAACCAAAGGATATTAATAAGATAGGTTCGGTGGCTCATATCATGAAGGTTTTGAAAATGCCTGATGGTAATACTACTGTAATAATTCAAGGAAAGAAAAGGTGTGAAGTAACTGAGGTGACTTCTACTGATCCATATTTTTTCGGGAAAATAAAAAAGTTGGAAGATATTAAGCCAAAGAAATCAGACAAGAAATTCGCAGGTTTGGTTTCTTCTTTAAAAGACTTAGCACTACAGATAATAAAAGATTCTCCAAACATACCTTCAGACGCTGCTTTCGCAATTAAGAACATAGAAAGTCCATCTTTCTTAGTGAACTTTATTGCCAGTAACATGAGTTTAACTGTTGTGCAAAAACAGGAAATGGTAGAAGAAAGTAACTTGCAAATTAGAGCTACGAAAGTATTGGAGCTTTTAACGCAAGAGTTACAAATGGTGGAGATCAAGAATCAGATTCAATCGAAAGTAAAGGTTGATTTAGATAACCAGCAGAGAGAATATTTCTTGAATCAACAAATGAAGACTATTCAAGAAGAGCTTGGAGGTAGTTCAAATGATTTAGAAATAAAAGCCCTTGTAAAGAAAGCAGGAAAGAAAAGATGGAGTAAATCTGTAAAGAAACACTTCAATAAAGAACTTGAGAAATTACAAAGAATCAATCCTCAAGCTTCTGAATATTCAGTTTATTTAAATTACCTAGAGCTTTTAGTAGATCTTCCATGGAATAAGTATTCTAAGGATGTATTTGATTTAAAAGAAGCTAAAAAGACTTTAGATCGAGACCATTATGGTTTAAATGAAGTAAAAGATAGAATTTTAGAACATTTAGCTGTTTTGAAATTAAAGAAAAACATGAAGGCGCCAATCTTATGTTTATACGGACCTCCTGGAGTTGGTAAAACATCTTTAGGGAAGAGTGTGGCAGAAGCTTTAGGTCGAAAGTATGTTAGGATGTCTCTTGGAGGTGTAAGGGATGAAGCAGAGATAAGAGGACATAGGAAAACTTATATCGGTGCAATGCCAGGTCGTATTATTCAGAACTTAAGAAAAGTAAAATCAGCTAACCCTGTTTTTATTCTTGATGAGTTAGATAAGATTAGTAGAGATGCTCAGGGAGATCCATCATCTGCTTTATTAGAGACTTTAGATCCAGAGCAAAATGAAAGTTTTTATGATAACTACGTTGAGCACGATTTCGATTTAAGTAAAGTAATGTTTATTGCAACATGTAATTCATTAAGCAACATTCAACCAGCATTAAGAGATCGTTTAGAGATCATTGAAGTTACTGGATATACTCTTGAAGAGAAAGCAGAAATCGCTAAGCGTCATTTAATACCAAAGCAACTTAAGGAGCATGGATTAAAGACGAACCATGTGAAATTTACTTCTTCTATTGTTGAGAAAATAGTAGAAGGGTATACAAGAGAGAGTGGTGTAAGATCTTTAGAGAAAACTATAGCGAAAGTGATAAGGAATTATGCGAAATCGGTTGCTATGGAGGAGAAAATTGATCCTAAAGTAACTTCTAAGAAATTATTAGATATTTTAGGACCACCAAGAGAAAGAGATAAGTATCAAGGGAATGAATTCGCTGGTGTTGTTACAGGTTTAGCTTGGACATCTGTAGGTGGAGATATATTATTTATTGAAGTTTCACTTTCTAAAGGGAAAGGTAAATTTACTTTAACGGGTAACTTAGGAGACGTTATGAAAGAGTCTGCTACTTTAGCAATGGAGTATTTAAAATCTCACGCCGAAGATTATGATTTGAATTCTGATGTTTTTGACAATTGGAATGTTCATGTTCACGTTCCTGAAGGAGCTACACCGAAAGATGGGCCTTCTGCAGGTATTACAATGTTAACAGCTTTAGCAAGTGCATTTACGCAAAGAAAAGTTAGAGCAAATGTTGCAATGACTGGTGAAATTACATTGAGAGGGAAGGTACTTCCGGTTGGAGGAATTAAAGAAAAAATATTAGCTGCAAAAAGAGCTAATATTAAAGAGATCATTGTAAGTACAGAGAATAAGCATGATGTAGAGAAAATCGGAAAGGACTACCTAAAAGGTGTTCAGTTTCATTTTGTGAAAAATGCTAAGGATGTACTCAAATTAGCACTCTTAAAAGAAAAGGTGAAAGATCCGATTAATATTAAAGGATTTAAAAAATAACATTTTAAAAGCGACTAGCAATAGTCGCTTTTTATATATCATTAAGTATGAAATTAGAAGGAGGTAGGATTGTTTTAACAGGAGGAAGTTCTGGAATAGGAAAGCAAGCAGCTAAAGATTTAATATCGAAAGGAGCTAATGTTATCATAACGGGTAGAGATAAAGACAAACTAGGAAAGGTTGCTTTAGAGTTAGGTTGTACAGCATTTCATGCTGATGTGTCTATAGAGGAAGAAGCTAAAGCAACTATCGATTTTGCTCTTGAAAAATGGGGAGGATTAGATGTTTTAATAAATAATGCTGGATATGGTGAATGGGGATTGATCCATGAACTAGATATGGCTAAAATGCAGGCCGTTTTTGCGACGAATGTTTTTGGAGCAACAATGATGGCGAAATATGCATCAGAAGTATTTATGAAACAAAAGAGTGGTAACATTATTAATATAGCATCAACAGCTGCTTCTAAGGGATATGCTCAGGGAAGTATTTACGCAGCAAGTAAATTTGCGCTTAGCGGATTAACAGAATGTTGGAGAGCTGAATTACGAAAGTTTAATGTTCGAGTAATTCAAATAAATCCATCGGAAGTTCCAACAGCATTTGGAAAGGAGGATAGAGAAGAGAGAGAGCATGAAAGTAATAAGTTAAGTCCTATAGAAATTTCATCAACTTTAGTTTCAGCATTAGAAATGGATGATAGAGGGATGATTACAGAAGTTACCGTTATTGCTACAAACCCTTTTTAATGGAATTAGAGATATATCAAGTTGATGCGTTTACAGATAAGCTATTTTCTGGAAATCCAGCTGCTGTTGTACCTTTGGATAATTGGTTATCTGATGATGTACTTCAAAATATCGCTGCAGAGAATAATTTAGCTGAAACTGCTTTTTATATTCCTGAAGGAGATCATTTTCATATAAGATGGTTTACGCCTACAAATGAAGTTGAATTGTGTGGACATGCAACTTTAGCAGTAGCTTATGTAGTTGATTTGAAAGGAGGTTTTGATAGAGCTGAAATTGCATTTAATTCTCTTAGTGGAATTTTAAAAGTTGAAAAATTAGAAGATCAATTTATCTTAGATTTTCCAAGAGCTGATGCTGTGAAGATATCAACACCAAATTGGATCAAATCATGTTTCGAATTTGAAACAACAGCAGTGTTTCAATGCGATAGAGATATAATGTTGGTTTACGATAATGAATCAATCATAGAGAAAATAGTTCCTAATTTAATGCTTTTAAAAGATGTTAAAGCAAGAGGTGTTATTGTTTCTTCTTTAAGTGATGAGATAGGTGTAGATTTCGTTTCACGTTTCTTTGCTCCAGCTTCTGGAATTGATGAAGATTCAGTGACAGGTAGTTCTCATACATCTCTAGCTCCGTATTGGAGTTCTGTTTTAAATAAGGACAGCCTGGTAGCGAAACAAATTTCTAAAAGAGGAGGGGTACTTCATTGTGAAGTACTAGAGAATCGTGTGAAGATAAGGGGGAGGGGTAAATTATTTTTGAAAGGTGTTATTCAACTAGACTAAGTTGGAAAGCTGTACCATGATCACCCGTTAATTTAAGTGTTTTACCATTAATACGATAAATCTTAACACTATCAAGGAATAAATTATATGCAGTAACTGAAAGTGTTGAATCACAACAAGTTTTAGTACAATCGAAATTGGTAAGAGTTAAAACTTCACTTGTTTTTTCATAATCTCCTGAACATGTATTAGCATTAAGTTCAATGTTAACCTCATTGTCTTTCGTAAAAGTGAAATATAATGGCTGACTAACATTAGTGACAATACTACCTGAATCCTTGATATAAGATTCTAGTATCCACTTGTTACTAAGTTTTGCGTCATCATCAGATTTACAAGAGC
>CAWVWF010000154.1:0-8824 GCA_963933885.1 uncultured Flavobacteriales bacterium
TACCTTAAAACCAGAGGGTTACCTATTGGACCAATTTTAAAAATTGAGGAAAAGGAACTTTGGAAAATGAGAAATGAGAAATATTATTCAAACATGTTCGAAGAAGAATCTAAAACGAATTTTCACTTAATTGAAAATATAAAAAACTACGTGAAAACAAATGAGAAAGATGAAAAGCATGCAATCGAATTAATGGAAGGTTTTAGAAATGGATCATTACAACTAGATTCAATTTTTGACATAAATTACCTTACTACTTTTTACGCCCTTGCTAACGTTTTCCAAGCTCATCATTGTTTAATCTGGCATAACATGAGGTTTTATTATAATCCTGATGAAGGAAAACTATACCCAATTGGTTATGATGCTTATAGTCATGAGAACTTTCTAATTCGATCGGGATATATAGGAGATAAATCAGAAGATTTTATTTCAGGCTGGAGTAGTTTATTTTTAAACGACCCAATATTTCTGGAGTTATATAAACAAAAGTTAGATAAGTTCTCTTCTAAGGAATTCATAAGTACATCAATTAAGAATCACCAGGAAACTCTTAATTCAGCTTTGAGTAAAATCCAAAAGGAAAACTCATCTTATCAAGAAGATTTTCAATTCATTTACAAGAATACTGATATAATTCTAGATGAATTACATAAAAAACAAAAAGCCAGATGACTTCTCAAGTTATCTGGCTTATCTTATTGAAGACCAATAATATTATTTTAAAATATCCTCTGCCAATTCGCTAAAATCTACACCATTGAAATTACCACTACTCATTAATAGTAGATTGGTTTTATTCCAGTTCTTACTTCTTATTTCCTTCATCAGTTCGTATGAATCTGTAAACACCTTTAAATCTGATCTATTGAATGCTTTGTGAACCTGTTCTACAGTGATTGGCTTTAGTTTTTTATGTTCTATAGCCTTTGGACTAAAGTAAACATATGCTTCATCAGGAAGATCCATTGTTCCTGCATATTGTGCTAAGAACTCTTCATTTAAACTACTGAAAGTATGCAATTCCATACAAGCCACAAGCTGTCGTTTTTCAAACTGAATTTTCATTGCACTTGAAGTCGCTTTAAGCTTAGAAGGTGAATGTGCAAAATCTTTATAAATAGAAGTTGTATCGTTCTTACCTACCAACTCTAATCTCTTTGCTGCTCCAGGGAAAGTTTGAATTGATTTATAAAATGCTTCTTTAGTAACTTCTAAACCTTCACAAATATGTAATGCAGCATTTAAATTCTGAAGATTGTGATCTCCAAAAACTTCGATTGGATACTCAACATCTCCGTCTAGCAGTACAGTTATTCCATCATCATTTCTATTCTCATGTGCTTTATAAGGGATTTGTTTCCCTTTAAAAGATTCACCAATCTTCACAATATTTTCATCACCGTTGTAATAAATCAAAGTTCCATTTACATCAACCTTGTCTGCAAAAATCTGAAATTGATCTATATAGTTATCAAAAGTGGGGAATACATTAATATGATCCCAAGCTATTCCACTAATTACAGCGATATGCGGATAATATAAATGAAACTTAGGTCGTAAATCAATAGGTGAGCTTAAGTACTCATCCCCTTCTAGAATAATTACTTTGGCCTCTTTTGTTAATTTAACCATTGTATCAAAACCATCCAACTGAGCTCCAACTAAATAATCGAAATCAATTTTTTCATCTTGTAAAACATGTAAAACCATTGCAGTCATACTTGTTTTACCATGACTACCACCAATAACAACACGCTTTTTATCTTTACTTTGTTCGTAAATATACTCTGGATATGAATAAATTTTCAGGCCTATTTCTTGAGCTTTTAATAACTCTGGATTATTAATACGAGCATGCATTCCTAAAATCACAACATCAATATCAGATGAAATAACGTCAGGATTCCAACCCATTGTTTCAGGTAACAAACCATGTTTATTTAATCTTGATTTAGAAGGTTCAAAAACCTCATCATCAGATCCGGTAACTTGATAACCTTTTTTATGAAGAGCGATTGCCATATTATGCATCGCACTTCCTCCAACAGCAATTAAATGAATTCTCATGTTTTATTAGAATTAATGGATTTGTATCAAAAATAAAAGGAAGAGGTACTATATTTATAACAAATCAAAATTCTTATGAACTTATACCCTGTTGAAACCGGAAATTTCAAATTAGATGGAGGAGCTATGTTTGGAGTTGTGCCTAAAAGTATGTGGCAAAAAACCAATCCTGCAGATTCTAATAACTTATGCAATTGGGCAATGAGATCCTTATTAATTGAAGATGGTAATCGTTTAATTTTGATTGATACTGGAATTGGAGATAAACAAAGTGAGCGTTTTTTCAGTCATTTCCACCTCAATGGAGATGCTACGTTAGAAAGCTCATTGAAGAAGATAGGATTTCATCCAGAAGACATTACGGATGTTGTACTAACACATCTACATTTCGATCATGTTGGTGGTGCTGTAAAAAGGAAGGCTGAGGGGTATCAGCTTACTTTTCCAAATGCTAAATACTGGAGTAATAAAAACCATTGGGATTGGGCTATTCATCCAAATCCAAGAGAGCGTGCTTCTTTTCTTGAAGAAAACATGATGCCTATTCAAGAATCTGGGCATTTAAACTTTATTGAAAAAGGAGATGAGTTTGGTCCTGACATTTCATTTCTGATGGTAAATGGACATACTGAAAGTCAAATGATTCCACACATTAAATACAAAGGAGAAACAATAGTTTTTGCAGCAGATTTGATCCCATCTGTTGGACATATTCCTATTCCATATATTCCTAGTTACGACACCAGACCACTATTATCAATGGATGAAAAAACTAAATTTCTAAAAGAAGCTTATGATAAAGACTATGTTTTGTTTTTAGAACATGATGCTTACAATCAATGTTGTAAATTAAAAGAAACTGAAAAAGGGATTAGATACGGAAGTTCAGTAAAGATTGAAGATTACTAAGCTACTTCAAAATCTGATTATACTTTTTGGTATTCCCTGGATCAATTTTTATTAGCAGAGGCACTAACTTATTCTTCTGTGAAGTTGAAGCTGATTTAAATATATTAACAACTTCAGCTGCCTTTCCATTAAAGAAAACTTGTAAAAGATAAGATGAAGGTTGTCTTTTATGAACTTTTTCTAAACTCATTAAAGCTGTGTAAACAGAAGAAACACCGACCATTTTTTTAGTTCCCATAACATCTAATCCACCTTTATGATAGTTGTACAAACAAGATCTAAAAGTTTTAAAAGCTGCATTGTTTAGGTTTTCAATTAACCAATATCGATTAGAAGATCCATCACTAGATCTCCATCCAGAACCACCTCCATTTTGAGCAAGTGTCATTACATCAAAAGCTTTTGTAAAATGAGTACTCCCACCTTCTTTAGAAAAAGAATCGTAATCAATACCTAACATTACATAAGCGTAATAAGCTAAAACAGAAGTTAAGTTTGTACTGAATTCATTTGGGTTGTAATCTAAAGCTTGTTGATCAACATAACGAAAATCAAAATCATTATCATTTACAATAAACATGGTTGTTTTATAATTGGTCCCGAAAATTGGACGACCACTTTGAACTTGGATTGTTGCTTTAAAATCATTTGTTGATCGAGCATCTATTGTAATGAAAAAAGTACATTCTATTCTTTCATGTATTTTATACTGGTCAGTAGTCCACTTACGGTTATTCATGAATTCGAATATAGACTTCTCCATGTTATCATAGATATAATCATCCGAGTTAGAAACTTTAGCGTGATTAACAACAACGTTACAATTAAGCTCTTGAGCTGTAATTGTAAAACCAATTAGAACAAAGAATAAAGAAATTATTTTACGCATTTTTTACAATTAACTCATTCACTTTATTCGCAATATCTTTTGCGACATCAAGTTTAGATTTCAATTCAAACGACTCACTCGTTTGGTTATTATATACAAAAGTCACCTTATTTGTGTCTCCTTGAAAACCAGCTCCTTTTTCATTTAAAGAATTTAAAACAATAAAATCAGCATTTTTCTTTTTAGCTTTTAAACCTGCATTTGAAAGCTCATTCTGAGTTTCCATGGCAAAACCAACAAGTATTTGATGTTTCAATTTATTATCTCCTAAATGCTTTAAGATATCAGTTGTTCTTTCTAATTCTATCTGTAAATCTCCGTCTGCTTTTTTCACCTTTTGTGTTGAAAAATTACTTGGAGTATAATCAGCTACTGCTGCAGCCATAACAGCTACATCTAATTCAGTTTGTAGCATATTACAAGCATCAAACATTTCTTTAGCTGATTTCACATCGATACGTTTTACAGTATCGTTTTGAGAAGCTATTTTACTTGGACCACAAACCAAAGTAACCTCAGCTCCTTTGTCTGCAAATTCATCAGCAATCGCAATTCCCATTTTACCACTAGAGTGGTTTCCTAAGAATCTAACTGGATCAATTGATTCGTAAGTTGGTCCTGCAGTTACTAATACTTTTTTTCCTTTGAATTCTTCTGATTGATTGAAAGAAGCTTTTATTAACGCAGCTATCTTTTCAGGTTCTTCCATTCTTCCTTTACCTACAAGACCGCTTGCCAATTCCCCCTCAGTAGGCTCTATGCAAACATTACCATAACTAACTAGGGTATTGATATTTTGAATTGTGGAAGGATGCTTATACATATCTAAATCCATTGCAGGAGCAAACCAAACAGGACATTTTGCACTAAGGTAAGTTGCGATCAAAAGATTGTCGCAAGTACCATTTGCCATTTTAGATAATGTGTTTGCAGTAGCGGGAGCGATAACCATTAAGTCAGCCCATAAGCCTAATTCAACATGGTTGTCCCATTCTCCAGATTCTTTCTTGAAGAATTGATTGTATACAGGATTCTCTGAAAGAGTAGATAAAGTGAGAGGTCCTATAAAATCACAAGCGGAGGTAGTCATTACAACTTTTACCTCCGCTTGCAGTTTTTTTAATTCTCTAACTAATAAAGCAACTTTGTAAGCTGCTATACTTCCTGAAACACCAATAAGTATTTTCTTTTCACGAAGCATTTATTCTTTATTTTTTTTCTTCTGTATTAGGATTTCTGTAATAGATCTGATCGTCATCCCATTCTTTAGCAGCAATTAAAGCTGGCTTAGGAAGTCTTTCATAAAATTTAGAGATTTCGATTTGCTCTCTGTTCTCAAAGATTTCTTCTAGATTATCACTAGTCGAAGCAAACTCGTCTAATTTAGCATCAAGTTCAGTCTTTAATTCTGTACCAATTTGATCAGCACGTTTAGCCAATACATTTAATACTTCATATACATTTACATCTTTAGAGAAATCAGATACATCTCTTGTAATTGTAGAATTTGGTGCTGTTGTTTTTTTATAATCCATTACTCCTCTTTTATTTGATACTTAGTAATTCTTTTATCTATTTTCAGTTTTAAAGCTGAAATCTTAACAAACATTTCTTTGTCTTCTATAACTGATGCATACTGACTATAAAGCCTTTGTGCATATTCATATCGACCTAAACGTTCGAATCTCTTTCCTTTTCTGGCGTGTTTAACCGAAGATAGGATCAACAAATATACAATTTCTTCTTTATCTTTCTTAGTAATATCTTGTTTGATTAATTTTTGAGCTCTAGAAATTGCTTTTTTGTAATTTGAATTACCCATCGGACCACTCACTAAGAACTGTGGATAATCCAATAAATCCTTGTCTACTTTCGACAACAAACGCTGAACCTTACTAGAATAAGACTTATCTAAATCAGTCCATTCAGTTCCATACATTGTAGATCTTATTTTGATACTATCTAGTGTTTCCTTTCTCTTCTTAGCTTCATAATTCTCACATAACTTATACGAGTTCAACATTAAGAAATAAACATGTTTATCTTTATTAACTAGCTCTTCTGTTTTTAATAATTTTTGATAAGCTCTAACAGAGTAGAAATATTTCCCTTCCTTATATAAAGCATATGCTGATGAAGATTTTTGTTTCTCGTATCCAATTTTCGCAGAAGTAATTTCAGATTTATTTGAAGCATTTAAATAATCCATTTGTGGTTGTTTTTGCTCCTCAAGAAATTCAATTAAATCCTCATAAGCTGCAAGTCTTTTTTCAGTTGAGATAGAACGAGCTTTTTTATGATGAACTTGGAACAACCTTAAAATCAGTTCATTTTTTCTTTCTGCGTTTCTTTCGTGACGAATAAGCGTTACGTATATATCAATAGCTTCATCAAAGTTCCCTTTCTCTGCATAAAACTTAGGAAGGTCTAATTTTAATCTTTTGATTTCTGAAGTAGATTGTTGATTGATCTTCTCAACATCTTTACCATAAGTACTTTCAGAATATTTCTTATTGAAGCGAGCTGCAGATTTAACAGCAGCCTTATATCTTTTGATCTGTTTTGACTCAACACTTTTTTGAGCTAACAAATATTTTGAGTCAGCAATTAAAAAGTTAATCTCTTCATGATGATCAGTATCAGGGAAATCATTTAACACATTATTCAATGCGACTGAAGCTGATTTATAATCACTTGTCCTATAATAAAGCTTTGCTTGAAAATAGGCCTTCTTCTCTAAACGAGCTGTAAGTTCATCCACTAATTTATTAACCTCTTCTCTCTTATCACTCTCCGGATAAATATCTAAAAACAACTGAAAAGACTCAATTGCTCTATTTGTGTAATCTTGATCTAACTGATATGATGGAGCTTCTTTATAATTTGCTTTACCAATAAAGAATTGAGACTCTTCAGTAAACTTTCCTCCAGGGAATTTTTGAATTAAACGTTCAAATTCATATGCTGCTAATCCGTAATCTTCTAAATGGAAGTCACACATTGCATAATAGTAAAACATCTTCTCTACTTCAGTCCCACCGGAAACATCCTGGATTAGAACTTTAAAAAGATCTGATGCCTTATAGTAATCCTCATCTTCGAAATATTCAAAAGCCAAGGCTTTCTTCTTTTCGACATCCTTACTCTTTAATGTGTCTTCAAAAGTTGATTTACAAGAAATCATCATTATTGAAGCGAATACTAACAAAATTATTCTTTGCATGGTGCAAAAGTAGTTTTAACAAATTTCTTAACGTAAAAATTCTCTATTTTTTTTCAAACAAACCACGTTTTCTTATCCACATTATTGTGCATTTAGAAACTCAGTTGTCTTTTCAACCATTATTTTTGAATGCTCAGGCAAGGATGTTTCTTCGAAAGGATGTTTTCCACCGAAAGTATGTCCAGCAGATTCTATTTCAAAAAAGACTGCATCCCTATTCCAACTTTGTAGTTTTTTTCCTTCTAAAAAACTAACTGATTCATCGGACGAACCATGAATTATCAATTGTGGGATTTTCAAACCTTCACACGCACTCTTAATATCAAGTCTTTCTTTATTGGCATAAAGAATCTCTACAAAATTATAATACATAGGCATATCTTGATATGTCCTACTATTTTTCATCCAATAAACTCCAGACTCTTTCCAACGTTTCAAGTTTCTAGAATTTGGTAAACTATTCAATAAATCACTAACACCCGCCCAAGAAACTACTTTATGAATTCGGGGATCTTCATTCGCTTTTAAAATTGCGACACCTCCTCCTCTACTGTGACCGATTAAAAACGTTTTCTTATTCCAATTGACTAGCTTTTTGGATACGAAACCGTTTTCAACATCATTTAAAACAACTTCGATATCGTTCAGCTCTTTGATAAAATCATTCTCTCCAAATGCTTCTAAATCTGAAAAATCGATTGGCTCCTCCATTGTTCCCCCATTGTGAGAGAAGTTGAACTTTAAAACGATGAAGCCGTTTTTAACCAACTGATCAGCAATTAAATTAAAATGTCCCCAATCTTTAAATCCTTTAAAACCGTGACAAAATATAATTAATGACTGATCTTTTCCTTTTTCATCAAAACGTAAGTCACAAAGAATCGGTCTTCCGTTCTTTCCTTCCAGTTCAATATTTTCTATATTTTTCATCTTACCAAATTATTTTTTGAATCTGATTCCCATCGTTCTTTATGATGTAAACTCCTCTAGGAAGACTGCTGAAATCTATTTCTTTCGTACTTGACTTTACAAGTCTACCATTCATATCGTAAACCCCCAAATTTGTGCCAAAATCACAATCACTTTTTAGAAGATTATTTTCAAAATAATACTTACACATCATTAGATCATCTTCGATTGAAAGCCCTTCTTTAACACGAACATTATCGAAAGCCGCATCAATTAAATTCCAAGGATCTTGATCTTCAATAAAAAAAATGATTTTAAAATCTAAAACACTAGCTAGTTTATCACTTAGATTAAAGTGACCGTTTTCCCAACTTCGTTGATCACTTGCTACAGTAAATTCATCAAAATAAGTTGTATCAGTACCTGTAATCACACCAACCTTAATAGTGTCATTACTTGAACCTTGAAATGCCAACCAATAATTATAGAAAACTTCTTGATTAGCAACTCCCTTAATTGAAGGAGAAACAAGATAGTTTCTCTTATTTGCCGTTGAAGATTCAGGCTTTACATCTGGATTTATTCCTGTGCAATAGGCATAATTCCCGCAATCCGCTCCATCCCCGTCAACACTTGGATCAAATTGGATATTAGAAACATCAAATGAAGCTATAGGAATCGTTCTTTCGAGCACTGTAGTACCGTTAGGTCGCGTAGCTTCCCAGCCAGTATTTACAGAGAAATCATCGTTATATTCTTCTAATAAAGTTGCTGTGTAATCATGATTTCCAATTGAAATAGAATCTGAGAAACAAATAGACTTA